>NZ_JBEFST010000029.1:0-56563 GCF_053483675.1 Mycolicibacterium sp. XJ1819
ACTGGACAGGCGCCGAAACGACGCCCCGTGCCTACAGCGACATGACCGTCAGGACAGCAGCGCGCGCGCCATCACTACGCGCTGAATCTGGTTGGTGCCCTCGTAGATCTGGGTGATCTTCGCGTCGCGCATCATCCGCTCGACCGGGAAGTCCACCGTGTAGCCGTAGCCGCCGAACAACTGCACGGCGTCGGTGGTGACCTCCATCGCGATGTCGGAGGCAAAACACTTCGACGCCGAGGAGATGAATCCCAGTGCGGCTTCGCCGCGTTCGGCGCGCGCGGCCGCACTGTAGACCATCAGCCGGGCCGCCTCTACCTTCATCGCCATGTCGGCGAGCATGAACTGCACACCCTGGAAATCGCTGACCGGCTTGCCGAACTGCTTGCGCTCCTTGGTGTAGGCGATGGCGGCGTCGACGGCGCCCTGCGCGATACCCACCGCCTGCGCACCGATGGTGGGCCTGGTGTGGTCGAGGGTCCGCAGCGCGGTCTTGAAACCGGTACCGGGCTCGCCGATGATGCGGTCGCCGGGAATGCGGCAGTCCTCGAAGTACAGCTCCGTGGTGGGCGAGCCCTTGATGCCGAGCTTCTTTTCCTTCGGGCCGACGGTGAAGCCCTCGTCGTCCTTGTGCACCATGAACGCCGAGATACCGTTGGCGCCCTTGTCCGGATCGGTCACGGCCATCACGGTGTACCAGGTGGACCGGCCGCCGTTGGTGATCCAGCACTTGGTGCCGTTGAGAACCCAGGAGTCGCCGTCCTCGCGGGCGCGGGTGCGCATCGAGGCCGCATCGCTGCCGGCTTCGCGCTCCGAGAGCGCATAGGAGGCCATCGCCTCGCCGGCGGCCAGCGACGGCAGCACCTGCTTCTTCAGGTCCTCCGAGCCCGCCAACAGCAGGCCCGTGGTGCCGAGCTTGTTGACCGCGGGTATCAGCGAGGCCGACGCGTCGACGCGCGCGACCTCCTCGATGACGATGCAAGTGGCAACCGAGTCGGCCCCCTGCCCGCCGTACTCCTCGGGCACGTGCACCGCCGAGAAGCCCGCCTCGTTGAGCGCCTTGAGCGCCTCGTCCGGGAACCGGGAGTTCTCGTCGACGTCGGCCGCGTATGGCGCGATCTCCTTCTCACACAGCGACCGCAACACCTCACGCAGCTCGTTGTGCTCGTCGGACAGCTGGAACAGATCGAAATCGGGATTTCCCGCGAAACCGGCCATGACGAACTCCTTGCTACTCGCCAGTGAATTTACTCGCCCCCGAGCAGGCGGTCGCGAAGCGCGGCGTCCTTCTGCAACACGGTGGCGGCGAGTTCTGACTGAAATACTTCCATCCGCTGCCGCAGGCCCGGGTCGGCGGCTCCCAACATGCGCACCGCCAGCAGCCCGGCGTTGCGGGCTCCGCCGATCGACACCGTGGCCACCGGCACCCCGGCGGGCATCTGCGCGATGGACAGCAGCGAGTCCAGTCCGTCCAGTTCGGCCAGCGGCACCGGGACGCCGATCACCGGCAGCGGCGTGGCCGACGCGACCATGCCGGGCAGATGCGCGGCGCCGCCCGCGCCGGCGATGATGACCTCGATCCCCCGCCCGGCCGCGCCGTGCGCATACTCGAGCATCCGGTCCGGCGTGCGATGGGCCGAGACGACCCCGACCTCGAAGGGCACGCCGAATTCGGCCAGCGCGTGCGCGGCGGCCTCCATGACGGGCCAGTCACTGTCGCTGCCCATGATCACACCCACCCGAGGCTGCTTCGGCTGCGGCATATCAGTGGCCACCATCCCATCCGTCGGTCCATTGCGCGTGAGACAACCAGTGTGCCGCCCGCGCGGCCCGTTCACGCACGTTCGTCACGTACGCCGCGTCGTCCAGAGCGCCGTCGGCGGCGCCCAGGATGTTGACGTGGCCCAGCTTGCGGCCGGCCCGCTCGGCCTTGCCGTACAGCTCCACCCTGACCTCGGGCATTCGCCCGAACAGGTGGTGCAGTCGTTCATCGAGGCTCATCGCGGGCGGCTGCGCCGCGCCCAGCACGTTGGCCATCACGGTCACCGGGGCGATCGGCGCCGTGTCGCCGAGCGGGTAGTCCAGCACCGCGCGCAGGTGCTGTTCGAACTGGCTGGTGCGGGCGCCGTCGATGGTCCAGTGGCCGGAGTTGTGCGGTCGCATCGCCAACTCGTTGACCAGCAACGCGCCGTCGACGGTCTCGAACAGCTCGACGGCGAGCACCCCGACCACACCGAGGTCATCGGCCAGCTTCAACCCCAGGTGGGTCGCCGCCCGGGCCAGCTCGCCGTCCAGTCCCGGTGCGGGCGCGACGACCTCGACACAGATGCCGTCGCGCTGCACGGTCTGCACCACCGGCCAGGCCGCGCCCTGCCCGAACGGCGACCGCGCCACCAGCGCCGCCAGTTCCCGGCGCATCTGCACCTTCTCCTCGAGCAGCACGGCGACACCGTCGGCGAGGTAGTTGCCGACCACCTCACGGGCATCGGCGAGGTCTCGGGTCAACGTGACCCCACGGCCGTCGTAACCCCCGCGTGCGGCCTTGACCACGATCGGCCCGTCGATACGCGCGGCGAAGGCGTCCACGTCGGCAACAGTGGCGGCCTCGTCGAACCGCGGCACCGGAGCGCCGACGGCGGCAAGCCGGCGCCGCATGACGAGCTTGTCCTGGGCGTGGATCAACGCCTGCGGGGGCGGTGACACCGTCACCCCCTCGGCGACCAGTTTGTCCAGGAACTCGGTGGGCACGTGCTCGTGATCGAAGGTCAGCACGTCGGCGCCCGCGGCCGCGCGCCGCAGCGCGTCGAGGTCGGTGTGGGCACCGATCACCACGTCGGGGGTGACCTGCGCGGCCGGATCGTCGGGCGAAACGGCCAGCACACGCAGGGTCTGGCCCAGCGCGATGGCCGCCGCGTGCGTCATCCTCGCGAGCTGTCCACCGCCGATCATCGCCACCACCGGGGGCGCCTCCGAGGCTCTCAGCACACGCGTTATGTTGTCATGCCCTCGATGCGCCGTTTCACCGGCCGCGACCTGCGCGGCTACACGTAATCCCGCCGATTTCCGTACACTGTCCTGTTGTGTCCTTTACCGATGCGACCATCGCGCGGCTGCCCCGGCCCATCCGGCCGTACTTCGAACGGCACCATGAACTGATCAAGTTCGCGATCGTCGGCGCCACCACTTTCGTCATCGATTCGGCGGTGTTCTTCACGCTGAAGTTGACGGTGCTGGAGCCCAAACCCGTCACGGCGAAGATCATCGCGGGCATCGTCGCGGTGATCGCCTCCTACATCCTCAATCGGGAGTGGAGCTTCCGTGACCGTGGCGGGCGCGAACGCCACCATGAAGCGTTCATGTTCTTCGCGTTCAGCGGCGTCGGCGTGCTGCTTTCGATGGCGCCGCTGTGGTTCTCCAGTTATGTGTTGATGTTGCGGGTCCCCGAAGTCAGCCTGACCGTCGAGAACATCGCGGACTTCATCGCGGCCTACATTGTCGGCAACCTGTTGCAGATGGGCTTCCGGTTCTGGGCGTTTCGCCGCTGGGTGTTCCCCGACGAGTTCGGCCGGAACCCCGACAAGGCGATCGAGTCCACGCTCACCGACGGCGGGATCGCCGAGGCCATCGAGGATCATCTCGACCCGGCGCTGCACCCCGTCGCCGCGACCGGAAACGTCACGCCGCTGCGCAGGCCCTCCCGCCGCGCCAGGCGGCTGGCTCAGCTCGGCGACTCCTCGGAACCCAACGTGTCGAAGACTTCGTGATAGAGCAGGGAATGCACCTGCTCGACACGTGGTATGTCGTTGAACTCCAACGGGTCCTGCGACGCTGATTCGATGATCAGTGTGCCGGTCCTCAGCATCCGGTCGACCAGAGCGTGGCGGAACTCGACGCTGTTGATCCGCGCCAGCGGGATGTCGATGCCGCTGCGCGTGAGCAACCCGTGACGGAACATCACCCTGCGGTCGGTGATCACGAAATGTGTTGTCAGCCAGGACAAGAACGGCCACAGCGACAACCATCCGACGACGATCACCCAGATCGCGGCGATCACACCCAGCACGACATTGCGTGCCGTGTCTGACCAGTCGGACTGGGTGACGAACCCGACGCCGAACGCCGCAGCCGCGCTGGCGGCGATCAACACCAGCGCCGGAAAGATCAGCCGCTTCCAGTGCGGATGACGGTGAAGGACGACCTGTTCGTCCCGTGCGAGCACATTGTCGGGGTAGCCCATCGGCTGCGGCTCAGTAGGCGCCGTTGCTTCCGAGCACTGCCTTGAGGGTCTTGGCGCAGATGATCAGATCGCTTGCCATCGACCAGTTCTCGACGTAGGACAGATCCAGCCGGACCGACTCTTCCCAGGACAGATCGGAGCGTCCGCTGACTTGCCACAGACCGGTGATGCCGGGCTTGACCAGCAGGCGCCGGCGCACCGCGGGGTCATACTTCTCCACCTCGCGCGGCAGCGGCGGGCGAGGCCCGACGACGCTCATCTCGCGCCGCAGAACGTTGATGAATTGCGGTAACTCGTCGATGCTGAACCGGCGCAGGATGCGGCCGACGGGGGTGACCCGCGGGTCGTCGCGCAGCTTGAACAGCACCCCGCCCTTCACCTCGTTGAGCTGCCAGAGCACATCGAGTTGCTTGTCGGCGTCGACCACCATGGTGCGGAACTTCAGCATCCGGAACGGTTGACCGTTGAGTCCGATTCGCTCGGCGGCGTAGAACACCGGCCCGGCGCTGGTCAGCTTGACCGCGATCGCGGCCAGCAGCAGCAATGGCGACATGCCGATCAGGGCCGCCAGCGCGAAGCAGAAGTCGAAGGCCCGCTTGCCCATCCGCTCGGCGCCCTGATACTGCGGCTTCTCCACATGCACGAGCGGGAATCCCGCCACCGGCCGCATCGACAGGCGCGCGCCCGCGACGTCGACGACACCTGGCGAGACGACAAGATCGACGTCGACGGCTTCCAGCCGCCACATCAGTTCGCGGATGCCGTGCACGCCGAAATGGTCGGAACCCGTGACCGCGACGGTGTCGGCGCCGACATCCTTGACCGCGTCGAGGGCGGACACCTCGTCGCCGAGGACGGGTACCTCGTGGCCGTTGACGGTGATGGTCTCGCCGCGACCCTCTCCATAACCGGGAATGCCCACGCCGACAATGCGATAGCCGGCGCGCGGGTCGCGGGTCAGCTCACTGGCGAGCGTTTCCACCGCGTCGGCCGATCCGATCGCCACCACAGCGGTCTGGAAGTTGCCCTTGGCCCTGCCGCTGGACAACTGCTGGCGCCACAGTCGGCGGCTGATCAACAAACCGATACAGCCCGTGGGCAGCGCGATGATCAGATAGCCGCGCGCCACATCTGTCTGGGTGATGAGGCTGACGATCGCGATCAGGCCGAAGGTCCAGAACGTGGCGTTGATGATCCCCCGGTACTCCTCGGGGCCCGCCCCGAGCACGCGCGTGGAGCGGGTGCGCAGGATCGCCAGCGCCAGCAGCCAGATCACCGCGAAGGAGGTCGAGAACAAAACGATGTAGCGGTTGGTGAACTCGTCGAGGGCCGCGACCCGGCCGAACCGGACGTATTGCGCAAGCGCGATGGCCCCGCATACGACCAGCGTGTCAGTGATGACGAGGCGCCGCGCGTAGTTCTTCTGCCATGCGGTCCGCGAAACCGTGTCGCGAAGCGTCATCACAGAGGTCATCCGGCCGTTCCTCCCGGCTAATACGTCTGATGACCGGTCGCGCCGTAGGGCTGCACGTAACTCCGGCGCGCTCAAGTCGTTGATGAATGGCAACGCTAGCAGACTTCAGCTACTTCATGGAAGAAACTAGCTATTCCATTTTTCCTCGCTGCCATCAAACCGGCCACCCACACCGGCCGCACTGGCCGGTACCCAGCGGCCGCATATCGCCAGCGAAGGGAGACGGCGGAGTACCACCGTGCTAAACCGCCTGATAGGCGCATTTCAGCGAGCTTGTGGACCACGCCCATGCGGCTTCCATCGGGAGCAAGCACGCTCCGCATCCGCCATTAGCAAGCCCGGAGATTGACGAATCAAGATGCGCGTCGACGAAAGTCAGCAAAGCGCTTGTGTCATTGTGCCGAGTGCGGCCGCGGCAGGGTACTTGAACATCAAAGTTCCCGCAGAACATGCGCTGCGGCACGAAGCCAGCGAAGTACACTGAAACACGTTCTACCGG
Organism: Mycolicibacterium sp. XJ1819; assembly: GCF_053483675.1. NCBI lineage: Bacteria > Bacillati > Actinomycetota > Actinomycetes > Mycobacteriales > Mycobacteriaceae > Mycobacterium > Mycolicibacterium sp. XJ1819. The sequence goes on from NZ_JBEFST010000029.1 coordinate 6,211, forward strand.
CGATTTCGTCCGGCTCAGATGCTCAGAGCCCACGCAGGTGCACCACGTCGCCTGCGGAGACGACGTGGGTCCGGCCGTCGGCCTCGACGATCAATCGGCCCTGGCCGTCCACCGACGTCGCCGTCCCGACGATCTCGGTGCCGGCCGGCAGCATGACCCGCACCTGGGTCCCGACGGTCGCGCTGCGGTCGAGGTAGTCGCGCACCAGCGTCTGTTGCGTCGCAGCGTCCCGCCAGGCGTCGATGCGGCGGGCGAGTTCGAGCAGTAGCCGGTGGGTCAGCCGGTCCCGATCCGGGTCGGTCAGCCCCAACTCCAGCAGCGAGGTGGCGTTCGGCTGGCCGACTACCTGCGGGCGCAGCGTGACGTTGAGCCCGACTCCGACGACGATCACCGGTTTCGGCGAGGCCACCTCGGCCAGAATGCCCGCCAGCTTGGCGTCGCCGACCAGCACGTCGTTGGGCCACTTCAAATGTGCCCGCAGACCGGTCTCGGCGGCCACCGCGTCGACCACCGCGACGCCGGTCGCCAGGGGCAACAGCCCCCAGCTGTCCGTGGGCACCGTCGTGGCGTCCACGCCGACCGAGAGCGCGATCTGGGCGCGTGGGGTGTCCACCCAACTGCGCCCGACCCGGCCCCGGCCCGCGGTCTGGTGTTCGGCGATCAGCACGGCGCCGCCGATGTCCTCCCCGGCGGCCGCCCTGGCGAGCAGATCGGCGTTGGTCGAGCCGGTCTGGTCGACGACGTCCAGTCGCCGCCACGGCCGCCCGGGTCCGGTGAGGCCTGCGCGCAACTCGGCGACCGACAGCGGCGGCGGACCGTGGTGTGCCGGCTCGGCGATCGCCGGGGGGCGCACCGGCGAGACCGGGTCTTCGATGACGGCCACGTCGGCCAGTTCGGGGTCGGGTTCCTTGCGGTCGACCTGCAGCCGCCAGGGCGGCCACAGGAACAGGAAGAACACTGCCGTCCCGAGCGTCTGGATCGCGAGTGCGGTCGCGACGCCGTAGGCGCTCTTGATCCACACCGCCGCCACCAGGGCGGCGGCGAGCTGCGCCACGGTGTAGGTGACCTTCATCATGAGGACCTGGCGGCTCTTGTTGAACGTGCGCAGGAACAGCGATTGCACAACCGACAGGCACGCCGCGACGAACCACGCGGTGGTCGGGATCATGATGCTCTGGGCGGGAATGAACGACTCACCGAGCAGGTAGAAGCCGACCTTGGCCGGGATCAGATAGAAGACGAGCCCGATTGTGGCGGTGGCAAGTGCCGTCCATGCCGTGATGTGCGCGAGAATCCGCCACACCTGTCGCGGGGTGGCCGAGGCCCGAACGCTCTCGGGGATCAGCACGATCTGCACGGCGGCGCCGATGATCCCGATGGGGGCGAACAGCGCCATCGCACCCCGCAGCGCGCCGGTGGTGTCGGCGCTCATCAGTGCGGTCACCAAGACGAAGACGATCAGCACACCGGTCTGCTCGAGGCCTGCGTCGACGGCGAACCGGACCCGGTGCTGCCAGTCGTTTCTGATCCACTCGACGAAGCCGCGCATCGTCGGCGCGACCCGCAGGCTGATCGCCATAGCGACGAACCCCACCGCCGCGAGGAAGCCCCAACTGGCCAGGATCGTGCCGGGGTTCACGTAGGGCAGTTGCAGCCAGGCGCACACCAGCGCCACGAACGCACCCAGACACCAGATGCCGTCCCACAGCGCCGCCACCTGGGGGCGTCCGATGGTCATCGCGACATACCGCAGCAGATCCTGGCCGAGGACGAACGGCGCGGACACCGCCAGCGCGATGGCCGCGAAACCGAGGCGTGGGGTGAAGGGCAGCATGGCGATGACGAGCACCGGGCTGACCGCCAACGCGGTGCTCACGGCCAGCGCCCCACCGCGCCGGATGTCGGCGGCGGACTGGTTGGCCGTCTGCAGCAGCGGGATGCCCAGGCCGCCGCGCAGGCAGGCCAACAGCGCCACCAGCAGGGTCATCAGAATCGTGATGAGCCCGAAGGCGTCCGGCGAGGCCGCCACGGCGACCGCGAACACGATCAGGCCGTTGCTGATGCTGGAGAAAGCTTGGTCGATGCCACCGGACATCGCCCGCAGCCGCCGCGGGGCGACGGTCTTGGTCACGGAGCCGTCACCGCAACCTCGACCAACCCTCGACCCAATTCGGCCAACATCGGCCCCTTTTCGCTTGTCCCGGATCGCCAACCGGCGTCCAGCATAGGGGTGCTGTCCGGCGTGACCTACTCGCCCGACACCGCTCAGCTCGACGGGGGTGTGTAGCGGATCCAGTCGATCAGCATGGTGGCCGGGAACACCGTGCTCTCATTGGGCGGAGGTCCCTGACCGCCGATCGTGACGCCGAAGGTCGGGAACATCGGGTGGTCGTTGAACGGCCACACCGCTCCCTGCGGCAGCGACGCCGGCGTGTAGGTCGCGATCTCGTGGTTGTCGACCCCGGTGACGATCTTGTCGGGTTCCCACCGCATCCAGAACTCGTGCCAGTTTCCGGTGACGTCGAACGGCGCCTTGTTGGCCAGGCTGAATCCGGTGCCGTGCATTCCCGACCCGGACAGCCGGTCGGCGCTGTCGATGATGTCGACCTCGCCCGCGGCCGGCCACCCCTTGCTCATGATGTCGGTGCCCAGCAGGAACAGCGCCGGCTTGACCCCCTGCCCGTTGGGAATCTTCATGCGCGCCCGCAGGGTGCCGTAGCAGATGGCGAACTTGTCCAACGAGTGCAGGCGGGCGCTGGTGTAGTCGTACCAGCCGTACGGCCACACATACACCCGCTCCTTGATCGCGTTGATCGCGAGGTTGCCGTTGCCGTCCAGCGACGCGTTCTCGGTCTTGTCGGTGTTGATCTGCAGATTGCCTCCCGCCGTCTGGTAGCTCCAGACCTGCGGGTTGGGGCGCTCGCCCGCGGGGCCCTCGAACTCGTCGGCGAAGGGCTGGGTGGCCGCCTGCGGAGAGCTCTGGCAGGTGACCGGCGGCGGCGGCGGACCCTCGCCGGCGACGATGGACACCTTGTCCAAGAAGACGCTGCGGTCACAGCCGAGCAGGTTGAAGTCGGTGTCGAACTTCACCGCAATGGTGTGGTTCCCCGCCGACAGCGAGACCGGTATCGAATACGGGGTCCACGTGGTCGGCTTCACCGATTCGGTGCGGACCGGACTGTCGTTGACGAGCACCGTCATGCTCGGCGGGCCGAAACACCATTTGCCGCGCGCCACCACCACGATCTCCTTCACCACGGTGGTGGTGACGGCGATCGACGCCACCGAGTTCGACCGCATCTGCAGCGCCTTGCCCCCCGACGCCGCGGCATCGTCGATCACCTCACCCGCGGTCGCCGGCGCCAAGGTCATGGTGTCGGCCTGGACGGTGGTGGTGTCGGCGGCCCATGCGACCGACGCGAGCGATGTCGCCGTCGCCAGGGCAACCAGTAGGGCAAAGATCGAGCGCAGACGCGGCACTGCGTGCTCCTTGGAAGTCATCAAGATCAGAGGAAGATCTGGCTCAGCTTCCCTTGTGTAAGTGGAAGTAACAACAGCCTCATCTATCACTTTGGTAACAATGCGATATCGACCTGCGGTTTGGGCACGACGATCGCGGGTACAGCCGCCTGTAGGTTGGCAAACGGACGTGCGGCGGTTCGCCGCCGTGGCTCACAGGCTTGAGGCTTGAAAGGTTGCGATGGTCGATCACGTCGCCGGAAAACGGTCGCGCCGGATATCGGGTTGGACACTGCTGCGGGCCGCCGTCGCGGTCGCCATGTCGATCTCGCTGTTGATGATGTCGGGCTGCACCAGGGTCAGCCACGCCGAGCACGCCGGGCCGAGTTGCCCGCCCGCGGCGCCGCGCGCCGACGAGTTCAACGGACCCGCGGGCGCCCCGCCGGATCCCGCCATGTGGAGCTACCAGCTGACCGGCGGCAAGCTGCAGGTCTACACCGACTCCCCGCGCAATGCGTCGCTGGACGGAAACGGCAACCTCGCGATCAACGTCCTGCGGGAGACGATCGTGGTGCCGCCGTACCCGCCGTTCGAGTACACCAGCGCGCGCGTGCACACCCTGGGCAAGTTCGAGCTGTGCTACGGCGACCTGCGCGCGCGCATCCGCGTTCCGGGCGCCACCGGGCTGCTGCCCTCGTTCTGGCTACTCGGCACCGACCTGCCCGCCGTCGGCTGGCCTCGCTCGGGCGAGATCGACATCATCGACGTGGCCGGCTACCTGGCCGGTTCCGGCCTGCACGCCCCCGGCATCGACAAGGCCGACAAGGCGCCGTTCGATGTGCTCAACGACTGGCACGAGTTCTGGATGCGGTGGGAACCCGACAAGATCGTCACCGGCGTCGACGGCACCGAGATCGCGACGTACACGCCCGACTCGGTCGGTCCGTTCGGGCGCTGGATGTTCAACAACCACCCGATGTTCGTGATCCTCAACGTGGGTGTGGGTGGCCAGGCCGGCCCGCCGGATCAGACCACCCAATTCCCGGCGACCATGCTCGTCGACTGGATCCGTTACACCCCGCTGTAGGTTCGCTGGCTAACATGGCCGCGTGACGGTCGAGGCGCTGCGTTGAAAATTCTGCACGTCCAGGAGACGCTCTCGCCTCACTACGGCGGACCGGCGAGTGTGCTGCCGAAGCTGACCAGCGCCCAGGCGGCGGCAGGCCACCAGGTGGTCATCGCGACGACCACGGCCGACCACCCCCGCGGCGTCTACCACGAACCGGGTTGGGACACCGTCGGCGACGGTTCGGTCCAAGTGCTGTACTCCGCCGTGGATTTCGAGCCCCTTCGGATTTCGCGAAGCCTGTTCGGTTATCTGCGGCGGGCCATCTCCGACTTCGACGTGGTCCACGTGCACGGGCTCTACCGGTTCCCGTCGACGGCCTCGGCCGCACTGGCCAGGCGGCGCGGGGTGCCCTACGTCATCAGACCCCACGGCTCGCTGGACCCGTACCTGTACGGCAGGAGCACCACGGGCAAACTGCGACTGAAGCGTCTCTACGAGCGGGCGTTCGACCTGCCCAACCTGCACGCGGCGGGTGCCATCCACTACACCGCCGAGGACGAGCGCGAACGGGCGGCGTTTCTGAACCTGCGGGCCCCGTCCTTCATCGTTCCCAACGGGTTGGACTGGAGCACCTACTGCACCCTGCCCGCGCGCGGCGTGCTGCGTGAGCGCTGGGGGTTGGGCGACGCACCCTTGGTGTTGTTCTTGGGACGACTGCACTTCAAGAAGGGATTGGACCTGCTGGTGCCCGCGTTCGACGAGGTCCGCAGGCGAATTCCCGACGCGCAGTTGGTCATCGCGGGGCCGGACAACGAGGAGTACGGGCAACAGGTGCGGGGCTGGGTCGCCGAACGCGGCCTGGACTCCGCCACCCACTTCGTCGGGCCGCTGGGCGGGCCCGACGTGGTACAGGCCTACGTCGACGCAGATGTGTTCGCGTTGCCCTCCTACACCGAGAACTTCGGCATGACGGTGGTGGAGGCGATGGCGTGCGCACTTCCGGTCGTCATCTCCGACCAGGTCAACATTCACTCCGAAATCTCCTCTGCCCGAGCAGGATTGGTGACGCGTTGCGATGTCGGGGAGGTGGCCGACGGGCTTGCGACTCTGCTGCTCGACGCAGACCGCCGTCGGGCCATGGGCGACGTCGGTCGCAGGCTCGCGCAGGAGCGCTACTCTTGGCCGGCCATCGTGGATGCGCTGACCAAGGAATACGAGGCCGTCGTCGAACGCGCCGCTGATCGCTGAGGACATCCGATGAACCGTGCCGCCAAGGTCGGCAAACTTGCCCGCATCCTTCCCGTCGCGGCCTGGCGTCGGGCATTGGCGCGCCACCGGGTCGCGGCGGCGGTCGAACACGTCGGTGTGCTGGGGCACCTGGCAGGCCTGCGCACCGTCGTCGACGTCGGCGCCAACCGCGGCCAGTTCGCGCTGGCCGCCCGGCACTGCCACCCCGAGGCCCGGATCGTCTCGTTCGAGCCGCTGGCCGCGCCCGCGGCGACCTTCCGCGCGGTGTTCGCCGGCGACACCCGCACGTCGCTGGTCAACGCCGCCGTCGGACCGGCGCCCGGCGAGGCGGTCATCCACGTGTCGGCACGCGACGACTCGTCGTCTCTGCTGCCGATCACCGCCGCCCAGAACACCTTGTTTCCCGGCACCGCCGAGGTCGACACCGACACCGTACGGGTGACCCGGCTGGCCGAACACGTGCCCGCGGCCGACATCGAAACGCCCGCGTTGTTGAAGATCGACGTGCAGGGTTTCGAGTTGCAGGCGTTGGCCGGCAGCGACGACGTGCTCGACCGGTTCGAGTGGGTTTACGTCGAATGCTCGTTCCTGGAGCTGTACGCCGGACAGGCCTTCGCCGACGACGTCATCGGCTGGCTGCGCGACCACGGGTTCGCGCTGACCGGGATCTATTCGGTCAGCTACGACTCCGAGGGCCGCGCCGTGCAGGCGGACTTCCTGTTCACGCGCCGGGCACGCTGAACGACTCCGCGCGCAGACCGATAGCATCGTCAAACATGACAAGCGTTAGCGAGCGGTCCGTCGAGCCCTCAGGCGAGCACGAGATCGACATCCACACCACCGCAGGCAAGCTGGCCGATCTGCGCAGGCGCGCCGAGGAGACCCTGCACCCGGTCGGTGAGGCGGCGGTCGAGAAGATCCACGCCAAGGGCAAGCTGACGGCCCGTGAGCGCATCCTGGGGCTCCTCGACGAGGGTTCGTTCGTCGAACTCGACGCACTCGCGCGCCACCGCAGCACCAACTTCGGACTGGACTCCAAGCGCCCTCTCGGCGACGGCGTGGTCACCGGTTACGGCACCATCGACGGCCGTGAGGTGTGCATCTTCAGCCAGGACGTCGCGGTGTTCGGCGGCAGCCTCGGAGAGGTCTACGGCGAGAAGATCGTGAAGGTCCAGGACCTGGCGATCAAGACAGGCCGGCCGCTGATCGGCATCAACGACGGCGCGGGCGCCCGCATCCAGGAGGGCGTGGTGTCCCTGGGTCTCTACGGCGAGATCTTCCACCGCAACATCCGCGCCTCCGGCGTCATCCCGCAGATCTCGTTGATCATGGGCGCGGCCGCGGGCGGGCACGTCTACTCCCCCGCGCTCACCGACTTCGTCGTGATGGTCGATCAGACCAGCCAGATGTTCATCACGGGACCCGACGTCATCAAGACCGTCACCGGCGAGGACGTCACGATGGAGGAACTCGGCGGCGCGCACACCCACATGGCCAAGTCCGGCACCGCGCACTACGTGGCCACCGGCGAGCACGACGCGTTCGAATACGTCCGCGAACTGCTGTCCTATCTGCCGCCCAACAACTACGCCGATCCGCCGCGCTTTCCGGTTCCGGTGCCCGAGGGCGGCATCGAGGACAACCTGACCGACGACGACCTCGAGTTGGACACGCTGATCCCCGACTCCCCCAACCAGCCCTACGACATGCACGAGGTGCTCACCCGCATTCTCGACGACGGGGAGTTCCTGGAGGTCCAGGCCGGTTACGCGCAGAACATCGTCGTCGGGTTCGGTCGCGTCGAGGGCAGGCCGGTCGGCATCGTCGCCAACCAGCCCACGCATTTCGCCGGGTGCCTCGACATCAACGCCTCCGAGAAGGCCGCGCGGTTCGTGCGCACCTGTGACTGCTTCAACGTCCCGATCGTCACGCTGGTCGACGTGCCCGGGTTCCTGCCGGGCACCGACCAGGAATACAACGGCATCATCCGCCGCGGCGCCAAGCTGCTCTACGCCTACGGCGAGGCCACGGTCGCCAAGATCACCGTGATCACCCGCAAGGCCTACGGCGGCGCCTACGACGTGATGGGCTCCAAGCACATGGGCGCCGACGTCAACGTGGCGTGGCCGACCGCGCAGATCGCGGTGATGGGCGCCTCGGGAGCCGTCGGCTTCGTCTACCGCCAACAGCTGTCGGAGGCCGCGAAGAAGGGCGAGGATGTCGACGCACTGCGCCTCAAGCTGCAGCAGGACTACGAGGACACGTTGGTCAACCCCTACATCGCCGCCGAACGCGGTTACGTCGATGCGGTGATCCCGCCATCGCACACCCGCGGCTACATCGGGACTGCGTTGCGACTGCTGGAACGCAAGATCGTGCAGTTGCCGCCGAAGAAGCACGGGAACATTCCGCTATGAGCGAGCAGCAGCCCCACGAGCCGCATCTGCAGGTCGTCAAGGGCGAGCCGACCGAGCACGAGGTGGCTGCGCTGATCGCCGTGCTGGCCGCTGCGTCGGGCGGCGCCACGGAGCCGCGCGAGCAGGAAGAGAACCTGTGGGGCCATCCGGTCGGCCGGTTGCGCTATACGACCTTCAGTTGGCAACGGGTGACGCTGTTGGAGCGCACCCACATGCGTCGCCGCTGACCCGCCCCCCACGGCCAATGTGCTTGCCGTTGCTAAGCAAATTGAGATCATTTGCGCAGTGCCGTTTCACCGGCCTCGGGGGATGCCGAATTCGACGTTTTCTTTTATTGGCCCGTGCGTAAAAATTAATTCTTTGCCTGGTGCGCCTCTCGACGTTGCCCTCGCAGTGCCCGGTCGCCGATCGACAATCCCGTCAAGAAAGCGGCGTCAACGCCGGCTTCGCTCGACTCACGTGCGACCGCGGTAGGCCGGAGACCTGCCGAGCGGACCTCATCCCAAGACTGCGGACGGGCCGACCCGGTGCCCCTGGCCCAGTTGCAGCAAAGCGCTCGCGGATCCTCCGCTCCCGGAACCGACACGGCCAAAGTCGGGGAACCCGCTAGGCAATCATGATCGACCTACGCTAAGGTTGCTGACCAATCACCTTTAATTAGCTATTCCGGATCCCAGTCGTCCGAATCTGCGAAAAGGACTTGCATATGACGGGCAGGCACACGAAGCCGAGCAAGCCGAACGCCGTTCTCTCCGCCGCGTTCACCATGGGCCTCCTGACCGCTGCGGCACCCGCTCTGCTTTACGGCTTTTCGACCGAAAAATTGCCGCAAGAGTCAATAAAGCAGCCGCAGAACATCGCGGTGTCGCTGTTCGGATCATTTACCCCAAATGCGCTTATCGCCGCCAATAACGATGTCCCGAATTCGGGCTACACGTCCCAATCCAGCGAACCGGTGATCTTTGCGCAACAGGACGTCGACGAACCCGGTACCGATGCCGGCGACCCCGCGCCGGACGACCTGTTCCCGAACCTGCCGAGCAGCATCGGCGGCGTGTCCATGCCGACGGCGCCCGACGTCACCGACGCGTTCACCTCCGTCGGCGTGAACCTGACCCAATATTTCGCGAGCTTCCCCCCGTTGCCCAACGGCAACGTCGCGTCGGCCGTCGGCACGGCACTGGAGGGGTGGCCGTCGGCCTCCCCCACGGCCTCACCCACGACGTTCACCGACGTGTACCGCGTCTTCGTCCGCCACGGTGACGAGACGAACCCGAACGCGGGCCTGCTCTTCGGCAACGGCTATGACGGCGCGGAGGGCCAAGACGGCGGCCGCGGCGGCCTGCTCTTCGGCAACGGGGGCAACGGCGGCGCAGGCGTCGAGGGCGTCAACAACGGCGCGGGCGGTAACGGCGGCGACGGCGGAATGCTCTTCGGCAGAGGCGGTAACGGCGGTGCAGGCGCCAACGTCACCGCAGAGGGCGATGCCACCGGCGGGGCGGGCGGCCATGGCGGCAACGCGGGCGGCGGCTACTTCGGAATCGGCGGCGCGGGCGGCGCGGGCGGCACGGCCACCAGTCTGTACGGCGTGGCCACCGGTGGTGTCGGCGGCAACGGCGGTAGCACCTCGTTCATCGGTGAGGGCGGGACCGGCGGCGCGGGCGGGTTGGCCACCAGCACCTCGGGCGACGCGATCGGCGGCGCCGGCGGACTGGGCGGCAACGCGGGCAAGGACAACGACCGCACCTCGGGAATCACGCTCGCCATCGGCGGAGCCGGCGGAGCCGGCGGAGACGCCGTGACCCAGACGGGCGACGCCACCGGCGGCGACGGCGGAACGGGCGGCGGCTACGGCATCGAAGGTGCGGGCGGTGTCGGTGGCGCGGGCGGCAACGCCACCACCGACCTCGGCAACGCCACCGGAGGCAACGGCGGAAACGGTGGCACAGGCACCTTCAACGGCGAGGGTGGCGCAGGCGGAAACGGCGGCACCGCCACCGTCACCACCGAGGGCACCGCAACCGGCGGCAACGGCGGCGACGGCGCGCACGGGGCCGTCGAGGGCCGCGGCGGGGTCGGCGGTAACGGCGGCGACGCCTACGGCGCCACCGGAGAAGCCAAGGGCGGCACCGGCGGCAAGGGTGGCGACAGCGGCCTCGGCGAAGGCGCGAAGGCCGGCGGCGACGGCGGCGACGCGTTCATCGTCGACGGGATCGCGATCGGCGGCGACGGCGGCGTCGGTGGTCTCAGCCCAACCCACCGCGGCGGCAACGGCGGCGACGGCGGTGACGGAACGGCCCAGAACGGGTTCGGTTTCGGTGGCCTCGGCGGCCTGGCCGGCTCGGGCGCGGGCGGCATCCTCAAGGGTGTGCTCGGCAAGAACGGCATCGGCACCGGTTCCGACAACGGCTCTGACTCCGACTCCGATTCCGGATCCGACGACTAACCGCCGCCCCGCAACAATCCGCGACGGTCGAGCCCGGCCGGGTCATCGGTCGACCATCGGGCGCAAGTGGTGTGCGGCGTGATCGCACGCATGACCGATGGTTAGGATTCCAGCCAGCGCTGGACCGCAGGAAGGACACTGGCCCCTATGATGACGCGGCGATTCTTCGCGCACAGTTGGCTGACGGGAGTACTGCGTTTCCCGGTGTCCAGGCATCTGCCCCAGGGCATTTATCTGGCCAGGGACGTGCGCCGGTTCTTCCCCGACCTGAAGGTGAACCGCATCTTCGATGTCGGCGCCAACGAGGGCCAGACCGCGATTCAGCTCGCACTGGCGTTTCGCGAGGCCCGGATCGACTCCTTCGAACCGGCTCGGGAGACATACAACAAGTTGGTCAAACGGGTCGACTGGAACAAGCGGATCCACTGCCACCAATTGGCGCTGGCGGCTGAATCGGGAACGTCGAAAATGATGACCGACACCGATTACTCGCACAGTTTCCGAATGGACGGATCGGGAACCGAAACCGTCGTCACCACGACCGCATCCGAATTCTGTTCGGAGCACAATATCGACACGGTCAACTTGATGAAAGTCGACACCGAAGGTTACGACCTGGAGGTGCTCAAAGGCGCCGAGGATTTGATCAAGGAACACCGCATTGATCTCATTCAGGTCGAGGCCGGAATGAATCCCGAGAACGACTTTCATGTCCCCTACGCGGATTTCGTCGGCTACCTCGAGGGTTTCGGCTACCGGCTATTGGGCATCTACGACCAATCCCATGAATGGCCGAACCAGGCACCCAACCTACGACGGGCAAACATCGCGTTCATGTCGGAGAAGCTCAACTACGGAAGCGCACTGACCGTCCGGTGGTGACGTAGGCAGGCGGTGAGGCCGGGCGGGCACGAAACCATCTGTCCCGCAGGCGAATCAGCGCACGTCAACCGAGCCCGCATTACCGGGCTCGGTGACGCTACCAGCCCCTAGACGCGGTGGGTGCTGCGCGCGCGCCTGGTCTGCTCGTCGTCGGCAACCCGCCGGCGTTCCTCGCTGGGCGGCTCCGCCTCGGCCTGCCGCACCGACTTCGCGGACTCGCAGTAGACCATCCCCACCACGTTGGCCTTCACGCCCGCCAGGCGGTCCTGCACCCGGTGCAGGTCCGAGAGCCGGGCGCGGCGCCGGGTCACCACCAGGATGCCGTCCGCCGCGGCCGCCGAAGCGATCGCGTCGTTGCTGCCCAAAACGGCCGCGCAGTCGACGATCACGTACTCGAAGCGGTTGCCGAGCTCGGCCAGTAGCCGGCCGAAGTCCTTGGACGCCAGCAGGTCCGCCGATCCGTTCGTGGCGTTCGAGCCGGCACCCAGAACCGCCAGACCGTCGCTCTTCGTCGGCAGCAACACGGAATCGACATTCGCTCGGCCGGCCAGCACGTCGGCCAGTCCGGCTTCGTTTCTGACGCCGGTGACGCGGCTGAGCTCGCGATCGGTCAGGTCGGCGTCCACCGCCACCACGTGGTTACCCGCGTGCGCCAGCGCCGCGGCCAGGTTGATCGCCACGGTGGTCTTCTCGGCGCCGGGCCGCGCGCTGGTCACGACGAGGCGTCGCGCGTTGTGGTCCCGCGAGCTCGCCACGAACGACGTGCGCAAACCGCGGAACGCCTCGGCCGCGGGGCCGGTGTCGGACTCGAAGTCGATGATCTTGTCGGCCGATGCGGGGACGACGCCCAGCGACCGCGCACCGAGCGCGACCTCGGCGTCCTTGTCATCGCGCACCCGGTTGTTCAGCCGTTCCAGGATCAGCGCCAACAGCACGCCGACCAGCAGGCCGACCACGGCGGCGACGGGAATGGTGATCAGCGGCTTGGGCCACACCGGGTCCGGTTCGACCTGGGCAGTGTTGATGACGGTCACCCGGGCCGCGGGGGCACCGCCACCGCTGGGCACGTCGAGGGTCGACACCGCGTCGGCCAGCGAATCCGAGACCGCGTTGGCCAGACGCTGGGCGATCAGCGGATCGTGGTCGGTGGCCGAGATCGTCATGGTGGTGATCAGCGGATCGACCTCGACCTGCACCTGCTCACGCGCCTGTTGCAGCGGAACGTCGAGACCGGCCTCGTCGATGGCGGGGGCCAGCACCGCATCCGAGTACACCAGCCGTGCATAGGTGGCCACCCGGTCCTGCGAAGACTTCACGCCGTCCCAGGCCGAAGCCATCGTCGAGGTGCCCGAAGTCACGTAGACCGTCGCGTTCGCCTTGTAGTCCGGCTGCTGCCACCAGCAATAGCCCAACGCACCCAGCGCGGCGGCGACGGTGAGACCCAAAATGAGTGCCCATGATCGGACTAGGGTGGTGACAACTCCCCGTGCGCCCGTACGAGGTGACTGGTCGTTCATTAATTTGACCTATCAGTCGACTGCTGGATTGACATGTGAGAAACGGCGTGCCGCGGTGAGGATGCTACATGACTCCGCGGCTACGAACAGTAACCTAGCAAACGATGCGCGGCGGACTTGCGCGCTGTGGCAGAATCCGACGCGCACGCCGACAGGGCGTGCGCACAGAAAGGTTCAATGGCGGTGGCCGGAAGCACTCTGACGTTTCCAAAAGCATTTCCGATGGCCGCTGTCGCCTGCCTGGCATTGGCGGCCTTTACCACGACGTGGGGTGGGCTGAGGTTTCTCCCCGCCGGGCAAATCGGCGACGTTTTCCTAATGTTGTCGCTCGGGCTGATTTTTCTGTTGATCGTGTTCGGCGATCTGCGTTTCTCGACACCGTTTTGGGTGTGGATAGCGCCCATTGCGGTGATCCTGTGTTTGGCGATCCGGTGGCTGGCTCCGATCCCTTACTCGCACATCATCATGCGCTACACCGAACCGCCCTACGAGCCGAACAACTTCCCCAAGGCAGCGTTCTGGTTGGCCGCGCTCATTCTCGTGCCGTTGGCGATCATCGCGTGCACCAAGCTCTACGAACGCACACCGCAGCTGGTGATGGGGGCCTTCACCGCCGGGGTCTGCGTTTCGAGCGCGGTGGGAGTCAGCGATCTGATGGGGTGGACCGAAATCGCCATCCGCTTCGGCTCGGGAGGTGAAGCCACCCGGCAGACCGGCCTGACCGTGCACCCGGTGATGCTGGGCTTCACCTGCGTGCTGGCGATTCCCTTCGCGCTGTACTTCCTGTATTTCCATCGATTCAAGTGGATTTGGGGCATTGCCCTGGTTCTGCTGTTCGGCGGGGTGCTCGCCTCGGGATCACGCGGCGCTCAGGTGGGGGCGCTGCTGTTCTGCGCGCTGTCGGTGCTGTTCGCCCCCCGACAGAAGGTCAGCTTCCGGCAGGCGCTGCTCACGGTCGTGATGTCCGGGGTGGTGGTGCTCCTTGTCGCCCAATTGTTCATGGGCGACGTTCTGAGCCAGCTGGTGCGGTTCGGCGGCGGCATCGACGCGGGCGGCAGCGACAACCAGCGGACCCGGCTGGCGCAGCAGGCGCTGGACGACTTCCAGAACTTCCCGATCGCCGGCCTGGGTCTGAAGTCGATTGTCAACGCGCACAGCATCTATCTGCAGTGTCTGCAGGCCGGTGGGGCCATCCTGCTGATCGGGATGCTGATCTACTGGCTGTGGTGTCTACGCGACGCCTGGGTGCTGGCCAGACGCGGGTACGTCGTCGCGCGTTATCTGTTCTTGTCGATCAGCGCCTGGCTGGTGCTGGGCATCATCGAGAACCAGCTCACCGACCGTCTGCTCTACTTCTCGATCGGTTGCGTCGCGGCCATGTCCACCCTCTACCTACAGGCTCGCAACCACGGGCCCGATCCGGTGTCGCAGGACGTCAACGATGCCACCACCGCACAGCTTCAGGACAGCAGGAGGTAGTCGTCGTGTTTCGCACCGCTACATCAAGAACAGTGGCCGCGCTCGTCATCATCGTGGGCCTCGCGGTCGCGATCGGCGGGGTGGTATGGCTGCGCAAGGACCAGTCGGTATCTCCCCCCGAGGCCGCCCCGGCCACCCTGGCGCCCAGGCCCGACGCACCTGGAGGCGAGGACTCGAACACCGGGCTGCGCAACGAGTTTCGCGTCTACCCGCGGGCCGCTGTGCTCGGCGACACGACGGCGTTGGGGTATGTGGGCGATCTCGGCCGCGGCTGGGTGGAGGAGCTGGCCAAGCAGATGTGCTGGTCCATCTCGGCGAAATCGGCCGAACTGGAGACCGGTTACACCAACCCCGGTGGAAAACCCAACACCTCGGCGTTCACCGAGCGGGCCGACGATGTGGCCATCGGACAACCGGAGATCGTGATCGTCGAGGGCGGCCTGCACGACTACCGGGCCACACCCGATCAGCTGCAGAGGGCCGCCTCGTCGGTCTTCACCACCCTGAAGAACCAGCTGCCCGCCGACACGATGATCGTCGCGGTCGGCCCGATCGCCGGCGACGTGGTGACACCCGAGGAAGTGGCCATGGTGTCGGGTCCGATCGCCGCCGCCGCCGAGGACTCCGGCGTGATCTTCATCGACCCGATGGCCGAACGCTGGCTACCCGACGCCAGCTTCTACTCCAACGACGGGTTCCTGCCCAACGGCAAGGGACAGCTGGAGTACGCCACCCGGTTCGCCGCCGATCTGCGCGGCCGCGGCGCCCCAGCGGGTTGCTGAGGTCGCCGGCGTCGTCTGCAGGCTTGGGTACCGGTTCTAGGGCGCTGCCCGGGTACCGGCCCAGACTTCGGTGAAAGCGACCGTCGAATCTGTCAGGCCGTCTTTGGCCCACGCCTCGAATGTCGCGTAGTGGCCCGCCCAGTCGGCGATACGTTTGTCCCTGACGGTGCGACGCTGCCCGTCGGGCAAGCGGATCAGCGCCCGATCACCGTTGAGAAGGACCTCAGTCTCATACACCGTGGTGCCGTCCTGCTCGAGCGGCGGATCGAACCGGCCCGCCATGATCATGTCCAACTCGGGAATCTCCTCGCCCTCCATGGGAGGCCACACTCCATAGCCCCATCCGTATGCGGTCACCGAGAGGTGCACCGGGAAGGGCGGACGAAAGATCTTGTTGGACACCACAAGCGCCATGGCGCCGTCCGGGGTGCCTTGACGTGGTTTGAAGACCCAGCGGGCGCCGATCTTGACGACCGGCTCGCCCAGGTCGGGGGTGTGAAAGTAGCTGCCCGTCTGCCCGGGCTCGGTCGGGTCGATGGTCAGCTTGCCGTCGGCGATGCGGAACCTGGCCCCAGGGTCGGTCTTGGTTTCGTTGACGGACACCTTCGAGGGTCCGTCACCGAATGTCGCGGGTGGTTCACCGTCGGGGAAATCGGAGAAATCCAGGCTGACCGTCGACAGCGGCGGCATGTTGAGGCTCTCGACATCGGCCTTCTGACAGGCTGTCCCGGCCGTGGTCAGGACAATCGCGATCGCCAACGCCGCGATCCGTCGGCGGCGCACGCTGGGGGCCTGCACGCTATGTGGCGCGCGAATTCAGCGGCGAATGCGGCGACCAGCGAGACTTCACCAGTTCCTCGCGGAACACGGTGTCGTCGAACTTGGTCTCCTTCGTATAGAAGACGGTGCGATCCCAGAACGCGAAATCCTTGAGCTCGCGGACATACTTCGCGGGGGAACCGGCGTACAGTCCGCACGGTTTCAGCGCGTCGTCACGGGACTTGATCAACACCGAACCCGCTGCCAGAACGGACTTCTCGGGCAGCCGGGCGCCCTTGAGCAGGATGCAGCCCGTGCCGGTCATCGAGTTCTCCTCGAGGATGATCTGCCCGACGGTGGTCTCGTTCTTCTGCAGGTCGATCTCGTGGCTCTGCAGGATGCTCTTGAGGCCACCGACGCCGGAATTGCGCCGCAGGACGATCTGACCGCCGCAGTCGAGATAGTGCCGGCTGGTGATTCCGGACAGCTCCTCGACGATGAAGATGCCGACGTAGTCACTGAACTTCTGATACGCGATCTGAGCGGTGATGTAGTTCCAGTTACCCAACCCGGTGTTCGCAGCCATCCGGACATGGCGCAGGTGCCGGAAGGTGTTGCCCGCGCCGATCGCCGAGTGATCGCCGATCCAGAACGGCCCACAGCCCAAAACCAGAGTCGGCCCGATCACGACGTCGTCGCCGATCCGGTTGCCCAGCTTGCGCAGTGCCCACAACTTGAACGGACCGCTCGGCAGCAGCCAGGCGAAAAGCGACAGAAGCGCATTCGGCCGAGGCTGCGAGGCAATACTTTCTGCGATCCCCGCTACCTCGTCGTCGATGCCGTCGGTGTCGGCGTCGCGAGCAATCGTCATACCCAGTACTCCCAACCTGCGTCGGTCCACTTCGTCTTGTCGAGACACATCCGGCCGTCGATGACCACCGGCCGTCGCACCCGCTCCCGGATGCGGCGCGGATCCAACTTCAAGAACTCGTCCCATTCGGTGAGCACCATCACCACATCGGCACCCTCGCATGCTTCCTGCGCCGAATGAGCGTAATGCAGCGTCGGAAACAGGTTTCGGGCGTTCTCGACAGCCTTGGGATCATATGCGGTGACCATCGCACCCTGCAGTTGAATCTGCCCGGCGACGTTGAGCGCCGGCGAGTCACGCACATCGTCACACTCGGGTTTGAAGGCCACGCCCAACACCGCGACACGCGCGCCCAGAAGGGACCCGCCGCACGCCTCCCGACACAACCGCACCATCCTGGTCCGGCGGCCCATGTTGATCGAGTCCACCTCGCGCAGGAACGTCAGCGCCTCGGCCGCGCCCAGCTCACCGGCCCTGGCCATGAAGGCACGGATGTCCTTGGGCAGGCAGCCGCCGCCGAACCCCAAGCCCGCGTTGAGGAACCGCCTGCCGATGCGCGCGTCGTACCCGATGGCGTCCGCAACGGCCTTGACGTCGGCGCCGGCCGCCGAACAAACCTCGGCGATCGCGTTGATGAACGAGATCTTCGTCGCCAGGAACGCGTTCGCGGTGGTCTTGACCAGTTCGGCCGTGGCGGTGTCGGTGACCAGAAACGGAGTCCCCTCGTCGAGCAGCCGCGCATAGACCTCCCGCGCCACCTCCTCGGCCCGGCCGCCCGGTTGGGTTCCGACCACCAGCCGATCGGGCTGCAGGGTGTCCTTGATCGCGTTGCCCTCGCGCAGAAACTCGGGGTTCCAGGCGATCTCGACCTCGACGTCCTTGGCGAGTTCGTCGGCGCGATTGGCCAACCGATGCGTGGTGCCCACGGGCACCGTCGACTTGCCGAAGATGACTGCGTCGCGGGTCAGCAGTGGAACCAGCGTCTCGATGACGGCGTCGACGTAGCTGACGTCGGCGCTGTACTCACCGTCCTTCTGTGGTGTCCCGACCGCGATGAAATGGACGTCACCCCACTCCGCGGCCTCCTCGTAAGAGGACGTGACCCGAAGCTGACCGGACGCGAGGTGGGTGCCGTACAACTCGGCCAGGCCGGGTTCATAGATCGGCACCTGGCCGGCGGCCAGCTTTTCGAGCTTGGCCGCGTCGACTTCTACGCCGAGTACTTCATGTCCTAGTTCGGCCATACAGGCCGCATGGGTAGCGCCGAGGTAGCCCATGCCGAAAACCGTCAGTCGCACGGCCACCTACACACGTTGATCCGGCGATGCGCCATCATCACTCCCTCGACCTCGGCGTAGCAACGCACCACGCTAATGTGCAGCAAAAGCTCCCGCCGGTCAAGCGGAGACACCGAACCTTTCGGTGCCGCGGCCCGCACATGACCGAACGGCCGAAAAAACACACATGCTTATCAGCAGGTTCAGCATAAACCAGCTACCAGTTCGTTCGGGCGACGGGCAATCGATACGTCGAGTGTTCGTTATCTGCAGACCTAGCCGGGCAAACAGGTGGTAGGTACGGTGAGCCGAATGACCCGACTCGTCCTCGGCTCGGCTTCTCCCGGTCGCCGCGCGGTACTGCGCCAGGCAGGAATCGACCCCCTGGTGCTGGTCTCGGGCGTGGACGAGGACGCCGTGCTGGCGTCGCTGGGGCCCGGGCCCGCACCCGCCGCCGCCACCGCCGCGCTGGCCGCCGCGAAGGCCGAGCGGGTCGCCGAGGCGCTGGATGCCGCGACGGCCGACGACGCTGCGGTGATCGGTTGCGATTCAATGCTTTATCGCGGTGAGCAGCTGCTGGGAAAACCCGACTCGGCGGATTCCGCGCGGGCCGGCTGGCGGTTGATGTCGGGCACCGCGGCGCAACTGCACACCGGGCACTGTCTGCTGCGGTTACGCGGCGGGCAAGCCGTCTATCGGGGCACCGAAACCACCGTCACCACGGTGCGTTTCGGCACGCCCACCGCGGAGGAGATCGACGCCTACATCGCCAGCGGCGAGCCGTTGCGCGTTGCCGGCGGCTTCACCATCGACGGACTGGGCGGATGGTTCGTCGACGGCGTCGACGGTGACCCGTCCGCGGTGGTCGGTATCGGCCTGCCCGCGGTTCGTCGGCTTCTGCGCGCGGCAGGTCTGACGATTCCCGCGCTGTGGGCGGCCAACCCGGTCGACTGACGACCGAGTCAGTGCCACTTGTGGATACCCGACGCCAGCGCGGACCGCACGCCGCGGACCGCCGCGAGCAACCGACTGTCGGCGTGCGGGTTTCCGCAGTGAATCACCAGGGTGGCGCGCAACGCGCCGGCGGCGGGCGCCATCGCGGCGTGCAGGCTGCGATACCCCCAGAAGACGTACGCGTCACCGGCCCGTATGCGATGCAGGTGACCGCCGTCGGGGTCGAGCACGCGGTTGCATAACGTCCGCCGATACCAGGGATCGACCAGACGGAGCTTCTCGACGATGTTGACCGTCACCGAGCGCCGGAACGGACGGTGATTGGCAAACAATGCCAATTCGCCGGACGGCACCGACCCGCCGTCGGGCGCGATCAGCGGGATGACCACCGCCACGGTGTTCGAGTCGTAGTGAAACCGTGACGCCATCGGTCGCCGCGCCCGCCCGAACGACACATTCAAGACGCCGTACGCGTCATCCTGTGCGCCGCGCGCGTTCGGGCACCCGATGCGCGCCAATTGAGTGACAAGACCGTGCAGAACGGGGTCGGTGACGATTTGGCTCAGCGAAAGTTCGGGCTTGTTCTGCACGTCGACGACGCTGAAGTCCGCGCCGTTGTTGGCGTCCGACAGGCGACGCACTTCGGTTTGCGCGGATTCGAGCAGATCGGGTGGCACGCAACCGGGCAGACACACCACGCCGAGCACATCGAGGTGCTCGGCGATATCGGCGGCGCGATCTGCGCCGGAAAGGCGTTCGACTGTCACGTCATACCTTTCGGGCGCCGACAGGCGAGGCCATCGGAGGGACTGGGCAGAGAGCGAAACCGGAACACCATAACGCGGGTTCGCCCCACGGGGTCGCCGCGGCCCGACCGCACGCCCCGAGCACCGGATCGGGTGCATCGCGCGGCACGCGCTTGAGTAGGCTCATGGTGTGTCGCTTCCTGCCGATCCCGATCCCGCCCTGCAGTCATATGCCCATCCCGAGCGGCTTGTAACAGCCGACTGGTTGTCGGGTCACCTCGGCCAACCCGGCCTGGCCATCGTGGAGTCGGACGAGGACGTGCTGCTCTACGACACCGGCCACATCCCGGGCGCGGTGAAGATCGACTGGCACACCGACCTCAACGACCCGAACGTGCGTGACTACATCACCGGCGAACAGTTCGCCGACCTGATGAACCGCAAGGGCATCTCGCGCGATGACACCGTCGTGATCTACGGCGACAAGAGCAACTGGTGGGCCGCGTATGCGCTGTGGGTGTTCACCCTGTTCGGGCACCCCGACGTGCGGCTGCTCAACGGCGGGCGCGATCTGTGGATCTCCGACGGCCGGGAGACCACCCTGGACGTGCCGACCAAGCAGACCACCGGGTATCCCGTCGTCGAGCGCAACGACGCGCCGATCCGCGCCTTCAAGGACGACGTCCTGTCCATCCTCGGCAAAGAGCCGCTGATCGACGTGCGCTCACCGCAGGAGTACACCGGCGAGCGCACACATATGCCCGACTATCCCGAGGAAGGCGCGCTGCGCGGCGGCCACATCCCGACCGCCAAGTCCATCCCGTGGGCCAAGGCCGCCGACGACAGCGGCCGGTTCCGCGGCCGCGCCGAGCTCGAGGAGCTCTACGGGTTCCTCACCCCCGAGGACAACACGGTCGTGTACTGCCGCATCGGTGAGCGCTCCAGCCACACCTGGTTCGTGCTCACCCACCTGCTCGGCCTGCCCAACGTGCGCAACTACGACGGCTCGTGGACCGAGTGGGGCAACGCGGTGCGCGTGCCCGTCGCCGTCGGCGACGAACCGGGTGAGGCGCCCTGACGCCATGAGCATGCCCGCAGCCCTGGCCGAAGTGGTGTCGGACTTCAAAGAGGTCGACGGCCAGGACAAGCTGCAGCTGCTGCTGGAGTTCGCAGGAGAACTGCCGCCGCTGCCCGCCGACCTCGAAGAGGCCGCGATGGAGCCGGTCCCGGAATGCCAGTCTCCGCTGTTTCTGCATGTCGACGCAGCCGACCGGGAGCGCGTGCGGTTGTACTTCAGTGCGCCCGCCGAGGCGCCGACCACCCGGGGCTTCGCGGCGATTCTGGCAGCCGGCCTCGACCAGCAGCCGGCCGACGCCATCCTGGCGGTGCCGGAGGACTTCTACAGCGACCTCGGTCTGGCCGCGCTGATCAGCCCGTTGCGGCTTCGCGGCATGGCCGCGATGCTCGCGCGCATCAAACGGAACCTGCGCGTCAGCTGACGCGGCCGGCTGTCCGCGACCCTGAATTGGCGGTTTGCTGGCGCGCCTGCGATATTTGACGCAAAATCTTATTAATTGCAACTAGCCCTTAGGGAGTCCTTTTGCGCAGCGGCAACCGGGACATCGTCCTGTACGAACTCAACGAAGTCCCATGGAGCGTTGTCGACTACTACGTTCGACGACGACCGAATTCGCACTTCGCCGCGCTGGTCAACACCGGTCAGTCGCTGACCACGGTCAACAGTGGACCCGTCGCGTTGCAGCCGTGGCGCACGTGGCCGACGTTGCACACGTCGTCCTATGACCACAACTCGTTCGACCTCGGACAGGATCCCGCAACCTTTCGCGGAGACCTGATCTGGGACGTTGCCGACAAGGCCGGACTGAGCGTCGGTCTGTTCGGTCCCCTGCAGAGTTGGCCGGCGCGGCCGTTCGCCCACGGCGGCTTCTACGTGCCCGACACGTTCAGCCAGGACAGCCAGACCTATCCCCCGTCGCTGCGCAAGTTCCAGGACTTCAACCTGGCGATGACCAGGAAGATGAGCTTCGACCCCAACGTCGCGCTGAACCCCCGGATGCTGGCCGGCGCGGGCCTGGACCTGTTGCGGCGGGGCCTGACGCCCAGTTCCGCGACCACGATCGCGCGCCATCTCGTTCGGGAGCGCAAAGACAGGCGGTACAAGGCGTTTCGGTCCGCACTCCAGGTGCTCCCCGGCTTCGACCTGTACTGGCGGCTGCAGACCGCGCACCGGCCGCGGCTGAGCATCTTCTTCACCAACCACGTCGCCGGGATGATGCACCGGTTCTGGGGCGATGCCATGCCCGGCTACACCGACACGTTCGACTACTCCCCCGACGCGGTGTTGGGCACATTCCTGGGCGCGGCAATGGATCTGGCGGACCGTCAGCTCGGCCGCATCCGCAAGTACCTGGCCGCCAACCCGCAGGCGATGCTCGTCGTCGCCGCCAGCATGGGCCAGGGTCCGGTGCAGGCCAGGTTCGCCGAGACCAACATGTTCTTCCTCGAACAACACGACCGCCTGATAGCCCGGCTCGGGTTGACTCCGATCGAGTGGGGAATGGCGATGTACCCGATGTTGTCGCTGGTGTTCGCCGACGAGGCGCAGGCCCGCGACGCGGTCGCCCCGCTCGAGTCGGTGTGCGCCGAGGGCATCGGCCCGCTGTTCGACCGCTTCCGGGTGGAGGGTAGGACGTTGACGTTCGCTCTGCGGGCCTACGAGAACGCCGCGAACAGCCCCGGCAAGGATCCCGACACCTCGACACCGGTGACGTTCACGCCGCTGGGCGCCGATGCACCGGCCACCGCGACACCCGCCGAACTCGGCTTCAACGTTCGGCCCAGGACCGGCGGCGACAACACGGGCTATCACATCCCGCAGGGGATGCTGCTGGCCTACGGGG
Organism: Mycolicibacterium sp. XJ1819; assembly: GCF_053483675.1. Classification (NCBI taxonomy): domain Bacteria; kingdom Bacillati; phylum Actinomycetota; class Actinomycetes; order Mycobacteriales; family Mycobacteriaceae; genus Mycobacterium; species Mycolicibacterium sp. XJ1819. Next base: position 29,038 of record NZ_JBEFST010000029.1, read on the forward strand.
CGGGTGTGCCCACCGATCCGTCCCGCCGCGAGGTCGACGTCCTCGACGTCGCCCCGTCCCTGCTGGCCAACGTGCTCGGCGTCGAGCCGGGGCCGATGATGCGCGGTACGCCCAGCCTGTTCACGCCCGCACACCAACACGTGTAGGCCGCAACTGCGGTACTGCGGTGACCGCAAGAGGCACCGCGTCGCAACGCTTGAGCCGGTGGCGCTTAGACTGCCGTGCGGACCTATTCTTAAAGACGTTTCTTAGAGAACTTGCCATCAGGAGGCGCAGTGGCCAGTCATGCCAGCTCAAAGATCTCCAAGGTGCTGGTCGCCAATCGCGGGGAGATCGCGGTCCGGGTGATCCGGGCGGCCAGGGACGCCGGACTGCAGAGCGTGGCTGTGTACGCCGAACCCGACGCCGACGCGCCTCATGTCCGCCTCGCCGACGAGGCGTTCGCTCTCGGTGGGCAGACCTCCGCGGAGTCTTACCTCGACTTCGCCAAGCTGCTGTCGGCCGCCGAGAAGTCGGGCGCCAACGCGATTCATCCCGGTTACGGATTCCTTTCGGAGAACGCCGATTTCGCGCAAGCGGTGATCGATGCCGGGCTGATCTGGATCGGCCCGAGCCCGCAGTCGATCCGCGATCTCGGCGACAAGGTCACCGCGCGCCACATCGCTGCGCGCGCCCAGGCGCCGCTGGTGCCGGGCACCTCTGATCCGGTCAAGGACGCCGACGAGGTGGTGGCCTTCGCCAAGGAGTACGGCGTGCCGATCGCGATCAAGGCGGCCTTCGGCGGCGGTGGGCGCGGGATGAAGGTCGCCCGCACCATCGAGGAGATCCCCGAACTGTTCGAGTCGGCCACCCGCGAGGCCGTCGCGGCGTTCGGCCGCGGTGAATGCTTTGTCGAGCGCTATCTGGACAAGCCGCGCCACGTCGAGGCGCAGGTGATCGCCGATCAGCACGGCAACGTCGTCGTCGCGGGCACCCGTGACTGCTCGCTGCAGCGCCGCTTCCAGAAACTGGTCGAAGAGGCGCCTGCGCCGTTCCTCACCGACGCGCAGCGCAAGGAGATCCACGAGTCCGCCAAGCGCATCTGCAGAGAGGCCGGTTACTACGGCGCGGGCACCGTCGAATACCTCGTCGGCCAGGACGGCCTGATCTCGTTCCTCGAGGTCAACACCCGCCTGCAGGTAGAGCACCCGGTGACCGAGGAGACCGCCGGAATCGACCTGGTGCGGCAGCAGTTCAAGATCGCCAACGGTGACAAGCTCGACATCACCGAAGATCCCGAACCGCGCGGGCACGCCATCGAGTTCCGCATCAACGGCGAGGACGCCGGCCGCGGCTTCCTGCCCGCCCCCGGCCCGGTGACCAAGTTCGAGCCGCCCAGCGGGCCCGGCGTCCGGATGGATTCCGGCGTGGAGACCGGTTCGGTGATCGGCGGTCAGTTCGACTCGATGCTGGCCAAGCTCATCGTCTACGGCGCCGACCGCGACGAGGCGCTGGCCCGGTCGCGGCGCGCCCTTGCCGAGTTCAACGTCGAGGGCCTGGCCACCGTGATCCCGTTCCACCGCGCGATCGTTTCCGATCCGGCGTTCATCGGCGACGACGACGGCTTCTCGGTGCACACCCGCTGGATCGAGACCGAGTGGGACAACACCGTCGAGCCGTTCACCGGTGGTGACCCCATCGAGGAAGAGGACACCATCCCGCGGCAGACGGTCGTCGTCGAGGTCAGCGGTCGACGGCTGGAGGTGTCGCTGCCCGGCGACCTCGCGCTCGGCAACGGCGGCGGGGCGGCGGCCAACGGGGTGATCCGCAAGAAGCCCAAGGCCCGCAAGCGTGGCTCCCAGTCCGGTGCCGCCGCGTCCGGCGACGCCGTGACCGCACCGATGCAAGGCACCGTGGTCAAGGTCGCCGTCGAAGAGGGCCAGCAGGTGGCCGCCGGCGATCTGGTGGTGGTGCTCGAGGCGATGAAGATGGAGAACCCCGTCACCGCGCACAAGGACGGCACCATCACCGGCCTGGCGGTGGAGCCCGGTGCGGCCATCACCCAAGGCACGGTACTGGCCGAGATCAAGTAGCACTCGCCGCAGTCGCCGAACGTCGAATTGTGTGCGAAGAATCGGCGAAATGTCGCGCGGTAATGAACGTTCGCGGATGAAGCGGATGCAATTGCATGGAGCCCGTGGAGATCAACGCAGGCGCGTGGTATCTGCGCGCCCCCCGCGATGACGACCTGATCGACGACCGTCCCGCGCTGGCGGCGTTGGGCGAGACCGATCCCGGCTACATCGCCCGCTGCCATGCGCAGTGGGCGTCTGACACGGGCTACACGTGGGCGGTCTGCGAACCGACCACCGGGGAGATGCTGGCCGAGGTGCGGGTCGACCCGATCGCGGCGACCGTACACACCCGCGCCCGCGACGGCCACGCCGACGCCGCCGACATCGCCGAACGGTCGGTGCGCCGGTTCGCGGCGGCGATGCTGGGCATCACGATCACGTGACGTCGATGTCACGCCCGGTCGCCAGGTCGGCGCAGTCCACTGCGACGACGTCGGTGCGTGCAGACAGGTATGCCCGCGCGCCACGGTCCCCGCGCAGTCGCGCCAGTAGCTCGGGCCAGTGCCTGCGCGCGATCACCACCGGGTGGCCGGGCCGGTCGCCGTAGACGGCCCTGGCAAGTCCCGACGACGACGAACGTGCGGCCTCGAGCACGCGCCGCACCACCTCGGCGCCGATGTCGGGGGTGTCGACGGTGTGCAGCACCGCGTAGTCGGCATCCACCGCCGACAGGCCCGCCCGCACCGACGCGGACATACCCTCTGACCAGGTGCGGACCACGACGGCGCGCGCGGGCGGCGGCACCTCGACCACTGCGGCGCCGAGCACCACCACCACGTCGCCGCAGCCGCCCCCACTGAGCGCGGCGATCGCCGCCTGCAGCCACTCCCCCTGTCCGGCAAGGACTTTCGGCATCCCGAACCGGGTGCCCGCACCGGCGGCGAGCAGAACACCGGCAGCCGTGCTGGACATCGGATCAGTGTATGGCTTTCGCTACCGGGCGGTGAGCCTGGCAGCTTCCTGAGAACATCCCGCTCCGATTGTCTGTCGCGCCCGCACCGCGTAGGGTTCTCAATAGGTTGAGTTCACAGCCAAGCTGCAAACGTCATCGACGGGCAGAGTGAAGTTCCTCTGCAGCGAGGCTTTGAGGACGCAGGGCCGATTTCTTGACGTGAGCCACAGTTCGAATTTCGCATTTCACTGATGGAGTCACCATGTCTACAACCATTTCCCCATCTGATCCCAGCAATGCCCCACCCGAACCGCAGTCTCTGACCGAACCGGCCGCCTCGCATGCGGCCCGGTTTGCGACCAAATGGCTGCGGCCCGATACCGCGGTGATCACCGCTCACGGCGAGATCGACGCGGCCAACGCCCACGATTTCGTCGAGTACGCGCTGCACCACGCCGACAACATCGACCGGTTGGTGCTCGATCTGTCCGGTGTCGAATTCTTCGGCACCACCGGCTTTTCCGCGCTGCATACGCTCAATGTGCGCTGTGCGGGCGAGTCCATCGACTGGGCATCGGTGCCCAGCGCCGCGGTCACCCGGTTGCTGCGCATCTGCGACCCGGACTCCACCCTGCCGTTCTTCAGCACCCTCAAGCAGGCGCTGGCGGCGCTGCAGGGCGAGCCGCGTCGACTACTCCAGCTGGTCCCGAAGACGGGCTAGCGACTTCGCCAGCAGGCGAGACACGTGCATCTGCGAGATGCCCACCCGCTCGGCGATCTGGGTCTGGGTCAGCGATTCGAAGAACCGCAACAGCAACACCGTGCGTTCGCGCTCCGGCAATGCCGCGAGCAGGGGCCGCAGTGCTTCTCGGTTCTCGATCTGGTCCAGACCCAGGTCGACGTCACCGAGCGTGTCGGCGATCGCCGGCGCCTCGTCGGTCCCGCTACCGCCCGAGTCGATGGACAAGGTGTTGTAGGAGCTACCCGCCACCAGGCCCTCGATGACCTCGTCGCGGTCCATGTCCAGTTCGGCGGCCAGTTCCGATGCCGTCGGGGCGCGGCCCAGCCGCTGCGACAACTCCGCGGTGGCCGCACCGAGCCGCAGGTGCAGTTCCTTGAGCCGGCGCGGCACCTTCACCGACCAGCTGTTGTCCCGGAAGTGTCGGCGGACCTCGCCCATGATCGTCGGGACCGCGAACGACACGAAGTCCGAGCCGGCGTTGACGTCGAACCGGATCACCGCGTTCACCAGGCCCACCCGCGCCACCTGCACCAGGTCGTCGCGAGACTCGCCGCGGCCGTCGAACCGTCGGGCGATGTGGTCGGCCAGCGGAAGGCAACGCTCGACGATGCGGTCGCGTTGCCGCTGAAACTGTGCGGATCCCTCCGGTAGACCCTCGAGTTCGCGGAACATCGCGACGACGTCCGCATACTCAGCGTTCGACCGTTTCGACGAACCCTGGGAGGTCGGCGGAGTCACCGCAGCGAGCTCGCTCGCCTCGTCGTCATGGAGATCCCGAACACCTGCGAGTCCCCCGGGCCCTGGCCGTTCTGGAATGTGCGCACCTCGTCGGTCAGCGAGCTCAACACGTGCCAACTGAAGCTGCCCGGCGCCAGGATGTCGGGGCTCTTGCATGTCGTCGACGCGTCGACGACCACCGCGTCGTCGCGGGCGTCCACCACCAGCAACAGCACCGAGTCGGGGACGGCCGAGCGGATCAGCCGGGTGCAGGCCTCGTCGACGGCCAGGCGCAGGTCGGCCACCGCGTCGAAATCGAGGTCCTCGAACGTCGCGACGGCGGCGACGAGGGTACGCAGCATCGCAAGGTTTTCCAGTTTGGCCGCCACGCGCAGTTCGACCGATCGCGGCCCCCACTGATGGCCGTTGTTTGTGTTGGCGACATCGGCCATTTGACCTCCCGGCAATATCGAAGCGAGGGTACCCCAGGACGACTCCCAGCTAACCACCCGCGCACCTATTGCCTGGTTGAGGGGACGTGTGGCAAGCGTTATGGCCGGGTATTACGCGGACATGAAGCTGACGCCGGTCGTTCTCATCCTGCTCGCGCCGGTTGGGCAGTGACATCACCATGGTGCCCCCTCCATACCCGGCGGAGGCCGGAGGTCAAACATGAGAATTCGCCGCAGCGACGTGCGGGGTCTCGGCCTGCACCGGGTGCGCCGCGGGCGCGGCTTTTCCTACACCCACGACGACGGCACCGCGGTCACCGATGCCGCGACGCTGAACCGCATCAAGGACCTCGTGATCCCGCCTGCGTGGAAGAAGGTGTGGATCTGCCCGCACCCCAACGGGCACATCCAGGCGGTCGGCACCGACGCCGCGGGCCGACGCCAATATCTGTATCACCAGCGCTGGCAACAGGAGCGCAACGAGGAGAAGTTCGACCGGGCGCTGGAGTTGTCCGCCGCGCTGCCCCGATATGCGCCGCCAGATCGCGGCCGACCTGTCCGGCCGCGGCCTGACCCGTGACCGGGTGCTCGCGCTGGCGCTGCACCTGCTCGACCTCGGATACTTCCGGGCCGGCTCCGAACAGTACGCCGAGGAGAACAATTCGTTCGGCGTCGCCACGCTGCGTTGCGAACACGTCACGGTGGCACGCGGCGGCATCGAGTTCGACTTCCCCGCCAAGTCCGGTGTGCGCCGGACGCTGACGATCGACGACCCCGAGGCCATCCGGTCGGTGCGGTCGCTGTTGCGCCGGCCCGAGCGGACCGAGCGGCTGTTGGTGTGCCGCAATGCGTCCGGCTGGACCGATATCCACGCCGACGACCTCAATGCCCGGTTCAAAGAGCTCGTCGGCGAGCATTACACGGTCAAGGATCTGCGGACCTGGCACGGCACGGTGCTGGCGGCCGCGGCGTTCGTCGACGCGGATCCACCGGTGGACAAGAAGGTGATCAAGCGGGTGGAGTCGGCGGTGATGAAGGAGGTGGCCGAGGAGCTCGGGAACACGCCCGCGGTGGCCAGGAGCTCATACGTCGACCCGCGGGTGGTCGACGGATACGAATCCGGACTGACCATCGCCGCGGCGGCACGGCGTGCCGCGCGTTCCAAGTCGGGCGCCGAACGGCAGGCCATCCTGGACAGCGGCACCGCGCGCCTGATCCGCAAGGTGGCCAAGAGCTAGCCACCGCGTCGACTCGGGTAAGCCGACCAAAGCAGCTGCGCGACACGCCTTTCCGACGTCACCGACAGTTCGGGTTTCGTCCCACGCGCCGGGGGACCGCCCACCACGACGGATTACCGATGCAGTGACGTGAACCGCCGCCTCCCGAGAGGGCCGTTTAGCGGTTCGGAGGCTCGGGAACCCCACGACCGGGTGGGGAGATTCCCCACCGCGCGGCCCGGATCGCCGGGCCATACCGATCCACGGTAGTAGCGGAAAGGTGACCATGACCGAGAAGAACAGTGGCCCGCAGGAAGGCGTCAAGGGAGTCGTCGAAGACGTCAAGGGCAAGGCGAAAGAAGCGGTCGGCTCCGTGACCGGCCGTGATGACATGGTCCGCGAGGGCCAGGTCCAGCAGGACAAGGCCGACGCACAGCAGGACGCGGCCCGCAAGGAAGCCGAGGCCGACGCCGCCCGAGCCGGCGCGAAGTCGGCAGAGGAGCGGCAGAAGCAGGAACAGTGACGTTCCGAGCGCCGACAGAGGGGCCCAGCCGAATCAGGCTGGGCCCTTCGTCATTTCAGTGACCGGCTACCGGGGTCAGCTACTCGGCCGCTGGCGTTGAGCTTCGGGATGCTCCTCGTGCCAACGGTCTTCGATCCGACGCACCCGCATGTGCTCGATCAGGAACCAGCCGAGTGAGACGACGAACAGCACGGCGGCGATCACCGCCAGGATCGCCCCGACGTCGGGGTGACCGGTGCCGAACGCAGCCAGGCAGCCGACGAACGTCACCAAGGCGATACCGAGTAACACCAGAGCCGGCATGTTCTTGGTGTCCTTCATTGTCTCGCCGGCGTGTGGTCGCGTCGTTCTGGAATGGTCGACGGGATCATTGGGGCTCTTCATCGGTACTCCTCTCTCGGCATACCTGTACCCCGTCCAGACAGGACGGGTATCACCGTAGAACTACCCGAGAGCGATGTGCGGGAAACCGACACCGAAAGTGTCGGCAAACGATGGCATGCTCATCGCCAACACCGCCAGCATCAATGTCAGCAGGAAACAGCCCGCGATCTGCCACCCCCACCAGGTGTCGGTTCGGCGCCGGGTCCGATGCGCGCCGACGAATGCACGCGCTGCCCCGAGGAGCAGGATGACCGGCGTCCCGACGGCCAGCAGTGCGCGCTGGGGAACCCCGCATGCCACGGTGTCGGCGGTGGCGCCGGTGCAGGTGCTCACCCACACCACCGCGGTGGCCAGGAACACGATGGCCACCCCGGCGACAACCAGACCGAATCGCACCGCGTCGCGGACGCCGCCCGCCTCGCCACGCACCATCTGCTCCACGCGCGAACCGTCTCGCGTATGAACCCGGCCCTCAAGCACGAGTGCCCCCTTGGAACTCCCCGCCGCGCGCCACCGCGCCGCTGCTGACGGCGCAGGGAGTTCCCGCCGTTGAAAAGCGATAAACCTCAGGAATCCAGGCGGTGGTGGGCGGTCAGCAGCAGCCGGTCGTAGACACCCCGCGCCGGTAGCTCCTCCTCGTACTTGAGGTCGAGGAAGTCCTTGGCGATCTGCTCGGCCAACCGCCGCAGCTTGGTGTTGGTCTCCTGGGACCGCCACCGAAGTAGCTCGAACGCCGAATCGGCGCTGATCCGGTAGATCAGCATGAGCATGCCCTTGGTTTGCTCGATCACCCCGCGGGCCTCGGCGATCTCCGCGACGGCCTCGGTGACGATCTCGTTGCGCTCCCGCGTCGAGGGGCTGACGTCGACATAGAAGCCATGCGTGCCGATCACCGTGCCGTCTTCGTCGAACAGTTGGTCGCCGACCACGACCACCTGGTGAACCTGGCCGCGGGTGTCGACAATGCGGTGGCGGGTGGAGAAGGCGCCCGAGGTCCGGCGAATCTCGTCGAGGGTGGCGGCGACCTGCCCGTAATCATCGGGGTGCTTGTGTGACAGCACCAGTTCGGTGGTCGGCGAGGCGGTCCCGGGTTCGTATCCGTGCATCCGCTCCACCTGCGGGGACCACTCCCAGCGTTCGTCGGCGAAGTAGAACCTGAACGAACCGACGCGCCGAGGCTCACCGCCGGCAAGGGCGTGCTCCACCGACCCCGGCCCGTCGAATTCGGCCAGTTCGTCACTCATGTCTGAAGATTAACCTTTTGCCCGACTCAAGGGATCGGAGCAGGCCGCAAGCTTTCGCTACCCGGATAATCGGTGCGTCGCTCGATCGGCCGTGTCGGTGGGTCTGCCTACCATTCGGGCGTGGCGGCCAAGGTGTATGCGGTAGTCGCTGTGGGGGCAGCGGCGGCGGCGTGGGCCCTCGGCGCTTCGCCGTGGTGGTGTCTGGCGGTCGGGATCATCGCGCCGGCGGTGCTCGCGGCGGCCCCGCGGTTCCTGGCGGGCGCCGTGGTCGGAGTGCGCACGCCTCATCCTCGCGAGGATGTGGCCGCCGCGATGTCGGGTGAGGAGTTCGAAGACCACATCGCGCGCGTCGCGCGGTCCTGCGGGGTGCCCGTCATCATGACGTCTGTCACCGGCGACTGGGGGGTGGACATCATCGTCGGTAAACGGCCGAATCGCCTGGCGATTCAGTGCAAGAGGCAGTCCCGACCGGTCGGCGCGAGCGCGGTGCAGGAGGTGGTGGCCGGCGCCCCGATGCAGGACTGCTCCACCACCATGGTCGTCACCAACCACACCTTCACCCCGGCCGCGCGCAAACTCGCGGAGTTGCACGGTTGCGAGTTGATCGGCGGCGCCGAGCTGCCCCGGCTCCGTGCGACGATCCGCCGCCTCACCGAACCGTCACAACCGACGGAGGTCTAGCGGGTCCGGCGCGAGATCACCGACGGCGCCCTCCAGGGCGTCGACGGCGGCGTCGATCTCCTGTTCCGTCACCGTCAGCGCGGGGCGGAACCGCACACTGTCTGTTCCGCTGCCCAGCATGATGACCCGGCGGTTCCACAGCCCGCGGATCACCTCGTCGCGCTGCCCGGGCGAGGGCAGGCGCAGCGCGCACATCAACCCACGGCCCCGGACGTCGAGCACCCGGTCCGGATACCGCTCGGCCAGATCCCGCAGTCGGTCGAGCAGATAGCGGCCCATCTCCGCGGCCCGGGAGATCAGCCCGTCGGCCTCGATGACCTCCAGGATGCGGCGCGCCCGCACCATGTCCACGAGGTTTCCGCCCCACGTCGAGTTGAGGCGCGAACTGACCGCGAAGACGTTGTCGGGCACCTCGTCGACCCGTCGGCCCGCCATGATCCCGCACACCTGCGTCTTCTTGCCGAAGGCCACCACATCCGGAGTCACCCCCAGATGTCGACCCAATTGCTGGTAAGCCCAAGGAGTTCCGGTCAACCCGCAGCCGGTCTGCACCTCGTCGAAGATCATCAGGGCGTCGAATTCGTCGCACAATTCGCGCATCGCGGCGAAGAACTGCGGCCGGAAGTGGCGGTCGCCGCCCTCGCCCTGGATCGGCTCGGCGATGAAGCACGCGATGTCGTGCGCGTGGGCATCGAACGCCGCCCGTGCTTGGCCCAACGAATGCGCTTCCAACGCGTCCATGGCCGCGTCGTCGAATCCGGGCCGCAGGTACGGGGCGTCGATACGCGGCCAGTCGAACTTCGGGAACCGCGCGACCTTGTTCGGATCGGTGTTGGTCAGCGACAGCGTGTATCCGCTCCGGCCGTGGAAGGCGCCACGCAGATGCATCACCTTGGAGCCGAGGTCGGGGTCGCGGCCGGCGGCTTCGTTGAGTCGGCTCTTCCAGTCGAACGCCACCTTCAGCGCGTTCTCGACGGCCAGCGCGCCGCCGTCGACGAAGAACAGGTGCGGCAGCGCCGGATCGCCGAGCACCCGGACGAACGTGTCGACGAAGCGGGCCATCGGCACGCTGTACACATCGGAGTTGCTCGGCTTGTTGACCGCCGCCTGGGCCAGTTCGGCCCGAAAGTCGTCGCTGACCAACCCGGGATGGTTCATGCCCAGCGCCGAGGACGCGAAAAAGGTGAACATGTCGAGATAACGCCCGCCCTCCCCATCGGCACAGCGGGCGTCGACCAGCCAGGCCCCCGAGGACCGGTCGATGTCGAGGACGAAGTCGTAGCCGTCGGCGAGGATGCTGCGCGACAGCAATTCGTGCACGTCGGCCGGACGGATGTCGGCCGAGTCAGGACGGGCAACATGACGGGCCCAGTCAGCCAACCCAGCGGTCATCGGGCCATTCTAACGTATTATTTACGGCATGATGCGCTCACCACCGTAAAAACAACGTGCGTTACGGGATGAACTGCCTGCCCTCGTAAAACGTCTGCAGGATGATGGTGCTGCGGGTGCGCACATTTGCCGCGGTGCGGATCTGTTGCAGCAGATCCTCGAGCGCCCGAGCGGATTCGACTCGCACCAAGAGCACGTAGCTCTCCTCGCCGGCCACCGAGTGACAGGACTCGATCGCGGCGATGTGTTCGAGTCTGGCCGGCGCATCATCGGGTTGAGAGGGATCGAGAGGGGTGATCGCGACGAACGCCGACAACTGGTGGCCGACCGCCTCGGGACGTACCCGCGCCTGGTACCCGGTCACGATGCCACGCGACTCCAGGCGCCGGACCCGAGACTGCACCGCCGACACCGACAGCCCCGCCGCCGCGGCGAGGTGGGCCAACGTCGCCCGTCCGTCGGCCACCAACTCTCGCGCCAGGATTCGATCGATCTCGTCCATCTGCACCGGTGCGTGCGGGTGGTCGTCGGATTCACCCATTGCCGCACTTTATCCGAGCCCGTCCGCCACCCAGAAAGCCGCCACAACATGACCACCGCCTACAAAGCACACCTTCCGACGGCCGACGATCTGCGTCTGCGCGCGGGTGACGCGCTGGCCGCCGTCGGTTGCCGCGTCGATCTCGCGGCGCCCGGTAACCCCGGGATACCCGCGGGCACACCGATCACCGGTGACATCCTGTTCACGATCCCTGATGCCACACCAGAACAGGTCGACGCGGCCATTGGCCAAGCGGCACAGGCGTTCACGTCATGGCGCACCACCCCGGCCCCGATCCGCGGCGCGCTGGTGGCGCGGCTCGGCGAGCTGCTCGTCGAACACAGGGCCGACATCGCCACGCTCGTCACGGTCGAAGCCGGAAAGATCACCTCCGAGGCGCTCGGTGAGGTGCAGGAGATGATCGACATCTGCCAATTCGCCGTGGGCCTGTCGCGTCAGCTCTACGGCAAGACAATCGCGTCGGAACGGTCCGGACACCGGCTGATGGAGACGTGGCATCCGCTCGGCGTGGTCGGCGTCATCACCGCGTTCAACTTCCCCGTCGCGGTGTGGTCCTGGAACGCCGCGATCGCGTTGGTGTGCGGCGACACCTTGGTCTGGAAGCCCTCGGAGCGGACGCCGTTGACCGCGCTGGCATGCCAGGCGCTCGTAAAGCGCGCGGCCGCCGACGTGGGCGCCCCGGCCGAAGTGAGCAGGCTGGTGATCGGCGGCCGCGATGTCGGGGAGCGCCTGGTCGACGACCCACGGGTGGCGCTGCTCAGCGCCACGGGGTCGGTGCGGATGGGGCAACAGGTCGGCCCCCGGGTCGCGGCGCGGTTCGGCAGGGTGCTACTGGAACTCGGCGGGAACAACGCCGCGATCGTGGCCCCGTCAGCCGACCTCGACCTGGCCGTGCGCGCCATCGTGTTCTCTGCCGCGGGTACCGCTGGCCAGCGCTGCACGACGCTGCGCAGGCTGATCGTGCACTCGTCGATCGTCGACGACGTCATCTCACGCATCGTGGCGGCCTACCGGCAGTTGCCGGTCGGCGATCCGGCTTCTGACGCGACACTGATCGGTCCGCTGATCGGTGAGACGGCGTATCGCGACATGATCGGCGCGCTGGAGCAGGCACGCGCCGACGGCGGCAAGGTGCTCGGCGGGAACCGCCACGACATCGGCAACGAGAACGCCTACTACGTCAGCCCGGCGGTGGTACGCATGCCCGCACAGACCAGTGTCGTGCACACCGAAACGTTCGCACCGATCCTCTACGTGCTCAGCTACGACGACCTCGATGAGGCGATCACCCTGAACAATGATGTGCCGCAGGGACTTTCGTCAGCCATCTTCACCACTGACCTGCGCGAGGCGGAACGCTTTCTCGCGGCCGACGGTTCCGACTGCGGCATCGCCAACGTCAACATCGGCACGTCGGGCGCGGAGATCGGCGGCGCGTTCGGCGGCGAGAAACACACCGGCGGTGGCCGCGAGTCGGGATCCGATGCGTGGAAGGCCTACATGCGCCGCGCCACCAACACCGTCAATTACTCCTCGCAGCTGCCGTTGGCCCAAGGCGTGCACTTCGGGTAGAACCACTGGTAGCGCCTAGATTGCGCACGATGCCGACCGACGTTCTTCAGGAGGTTGACGGGGTAGCCGCACAAAATGCCAGTGATTCAACAGGACAGCCAGCGCGACCTTGCCCAGCACAAGGTCGTCAATTTCGCCAGCCAACTCGACCAGGCCGCGATGGAGCAGGCCGAGCAGACCGCGTCGTTGCCGTTCATCTACCCGCACGTGGTTCTGATGCCCGACGCGCATTACGGCATGGGCGCCGCCGTCGGCACCGTCATTCCCACGTTGGGTGCGGTGATCCCGGCCGCCGTCGGCGTGGACATCGGCTGCGGCATGATCGCGGTGCGTACCCGGCTCACCAAGGCCGAACTCGGCGACAGATCCCTGGCGCCGCTGCGCAGTTCGCTCGAGTCGGCAATCCCGCTGAGCCCCGGGAATTACAACAGGTCGCTGCGTCGATTCGATTTCACCGGCGAACGCCTGGCGCGGTTGGAGGCGCTGGCCGCCGACACCGATGTCGACCTTTCCCATTCACCCAAGTGGCGTGAGCAACTCGGAAGTCTCGGCGGCGGGAACCATTTCATCGAGCTGTGTCTGGACACCGACGACACGGTGTGGTTGTTCCTGCATTCGGGCTCACGAGGTGTGGGGCACAGGATCGCAACCCGCCATATCGAGGTCGCCAAGCGACGATGCCGACGGCGAAACGTCGACCTGCCCAACCCCGACCTGGCGTACCTGGATGAAGGCACCGCCGAGTTCGACCACTACATCGCCGAACTGCAATGGGCTCAACAGTTCGCGTTGGCCAACCGCGAAGAGATGATGGACCGGTTCCGGCAGTCGTTCGCACGCTGGATGCGTGTCGACGCCGACGGTGTCGAGGTTGAACGGATCAACACCCACCACAACTACACCCAGCGCGAACATCATGCGGGTGAAGTCGTCTGGCTCACCCGCAAGGGCGCGATCGACGCGCACGAGGGCGTGATGGGCATCATCCCGGGATCGATGGGCACCCGGTCCTACATCGTGCGCGGGAAGGGAAATCCGTTGAGCCTGTGCAGCGCCCCGCACGGTGCCGGGCGGCAGTTCTCCCGGCGAGAGGCCCGCCGCCGGTTCACCGCGGCCGACCTCGCCGCGCGGATGAAGGGAATCGAATACCGCCACGGCGATCAGTGGGTCGACGAGATTCCCGACGCCTACAAGCCCATCGACGTGGTGATGGAGGATTCCAGGGACCTCGTCGACGTCGTGACCCACCTGCGTCAGATCCTCAACGTCAAGGGCACCTGACCGGTCACAGAATCGGCCGCCCCCCTGTCACAGCCACCCGCGCGCCGGTGACGTAGCTGCCCTCGTCGGAGGCCAGCAGCACGTATACCGGCGCAAGTTCGACGGGTTGGCCCGCACGGCCCAGCGGGGTGTTCTCGCCGAACGTCTTGACCCGGTCCGGCGGCATGGTCGACGGGATCAGTGGCGTCCAGATCGGCCCCGGAGCCACGCTGTTGACTCGGATCCCCTTCTCGCCCAGCATTTCTGCGAGGCTGGCCGAGAAATTGGCGATCGCCGCCTTGGTGGCGGCGTAAGGCGCCAACTTCGGGTTGGGCATGTCGGAGTTGACCGACGAACTGCCGATGATCGACGCGCCCGGGCCCATGTGCGGCAGCGCCGCCTTCACCAGGTAGAAATACGCGCCGATGTTGAGCCGGAACGTGTAATCCCATTCGTCGTCGGTGATCTCGTCGATGGTTTCGTGAGTCATCTGGTAGGCGGCGTTGCTGACCAACACATCAATACCGCCGAATTCGGCCACCGCGCGGTCGATCACCGCACGACAGTGCGCGGGATCGGACAGATCACCGGGCACGAGCACGCATCGACGTCCGGCGTCTTCGACATGGCGCGCCACTTCCGCGGCGTCGTCGTCTTCGTCGAGGTAGGACACCAGCACGTCGGCGCCTTCGCGGGCGAACGCGATCGCGACGGCACGCCCGATTCCGCTGTCGCCGCCGGTGACGACGGCCCGCTTGCCGGTCAACCGCCCCGACCCGCGGTAGCTGCGCTCCCCGCAGTCGGGGGTGGGGTCCATGCGGGCCTGGATACCGGGCGGTGACTGCTGCTGCTCAGGAAAGCCCATCGTGGCGTCCTCTCGGTGGGTGGGTGATCGGCCCTCGGATATCCCGCCTGTGACAGCACAAACCTGGCGCGCCGGTCGGCGTTTGTTAGACATGTGTTGACTAGAATGTCGGCATGACCGAGGCCCGACGGCGACTGTCTCCAGACGATCGGCGCAACGAGTTGCTGGCCCTGGGCGCCGAGGTGTTCGGTCAACGCCCCTACGACGAGGTCCGCATCGACGAGATCGCCGAGCGGGCCGGGGTTTCGCGCGCCCTGATGTACCACTACTTCCCGGACAAGCGGGCGTTCTTCGCCGCCGTGGTGCGCGCCGAGGGCGAACGGCTGTTCGCGGCGACCAACACCCCGCCAGAACCCGGCCAGAGCCTGTTCGACCAGGTGCGAGCGGGCGTACTGGCCTACCTGCGTTACGACGAGGAACACCCGCATGGCGCGTGGGCCGCCTATGTCGGCATGGGCCGCTTCGACCCGGTGCTGCGCGGTATCGAAGACATGGACAACGACCGCCAGGCCAACCGCATCATCGCGCGCATCCACGAGGCGGTCGGCGGCGATCTCGACGACAAAGTGGAGCGCGACCTGCGGATCACCGTCTACGGCTGGCTGGCGTTCACCTTCGAGATGTGCAGGCAGCGGCTGCTCGACCCGTCCGTGGACGCCGGGAATGTCGCCGACACCTGCGCGCACGCGCTGCTCGACGCGATCGGCCGGGTGGCGGGGATCCCACCCGCGCTTCGGGAAGCCGTCGCGCCGTCACACCGCTGAGGGTGAATTTTTTGTCGGTGGCTTGCTGCACCATGGCTAGATGAGCTCTGCGGCCCTCACCCGCTTCGGCCCGTTGACGCGCGAATGGTTCACGGGGACGTTCGCCGAGCCGACCGCGGCCCAGGCGCATGCCTGGTCGGCGATCGCGGACGGCGACAACACGCTGGTCATCGCGCCCACCGGGTCCGGCAAGACACTGGCCGCGTTCCTGTGGGCCATCGACCGGCTCGCATCGGCGGCGCCGCAACCGGCAGGTGGTGGGCCCAGGGTTCTCTACATCTCGCCGTTGAAGGCGCTGGCCGTCGATGTCGAACGCAACCTGCGTACCCCGCTGACCGGTATCGGTCGGGTCGCCGAGCGCCGCGGCGAACCCGCGCCGCAGATCAGGGTGGGCGTCCGGTCGGGTGACACCCCGCCCGCGCGCCGGCGTGAGCTGATCACCCGGCCCCCCGACATCCTGATCACCACGCCGGAGTCGCTGTTCTTGATGCTGACGTCGGCGGCCCGCGAGACGCTGGCCGAGGTGCAGACGGTCATCGTCGACGAGGTGCACGCGGTCGCCGCGACCAAGCGCGGCGCCCACCTGGCGTTGTCGCTGGAACGGCTCGACGAACTGCTCGACAGGCCGGCGCAACGCATCGGGTTGTCGGCCACGGTGCGGCCCGCCGAGGAGGTGGCTCGGTTCCTGTCCGGTCAGCACCCCGTGACGATCGTCGCGCCGCCCGCGGCCAAGACCTTCGACCTCTCGGTGGAGGTGCCGGTGCCCGACATGGCCAACCTGGAGAACAACACCATCTGGCCCGATGTCGAGGAACGCATCGTCGACCTCATCGAGGCGCACAACAGCTCGATCGTGTTCGCCAACTCCAGGCGGCTGGCCGAGCGACTCACCTCACGGCTCAACGAGATTCACGCCGAACGCACCGGGGTCGAGGTGTCGAACGGCCCGAATGAGGGCGTCGCAGGCGGGTCGCCCGCCCACATCATGGGCAGCGGGCAGGCCTCCGGTGCGCCGACGCTGCTGGCCAGGGCGCACCACGGTTCGGTCAGCAAAGAGCAACGCGCGCTGGTCGAGGACGACCTCAAGAGCGGACGACTCAAGGCGGTGGTCGCGACGTCGAGCCTGGAACTGGGCATCGACATGGGCGCCGTCGACCTGGTGATCCAGGTGGAGGCGCCGCCGTCGGTGGCCAGCGGGCTGCAGCGCATCGGCCGCGCCGGTCATCAGGTCGGCGAAGTCTCGCAGGGCGTGCTGTTTCCCAAGCACCGCACCGACCTGATCGGCTGTGCGGTGACCGTCAAACGGATGCTGTCCGGCGAGATCGAAACCATGAAGGTGCCCGCCAATCCGCTCGATGTGCTGGCCCAGCACACCGTGGCGGCCTGCGCGCTGGAACCGGTGGATGCCGACCGCTGGTTCGACGCGGTACGGCGCAGCGCGCCGTTCGCGACATTGCCGCGCAGCGCTTTCGAGGCCACGCTGGACCTGCTGTCGGGCAAGTATCCGTCCACCGAGTTCGCCGAACTGCGACCGCGACTGGTTTACGACCGCGACACCGGCACGTTGACGGCCCGGCCGGGCGCCCAGCGGCTCGCGGTGACGTCGGGCGGCGCCATCCCCGACCGCGGACTGTTCACCGTCTACCTGGCCACCGACTCGGAAAAGCCGTCCCGGGTCGGCGAACTCGACGAGGAGATGGTCTACGAGTCCCGGCCGGGCGACGTGATCTCGTTGGGCGCGACGAGTTGGCGGATCACCGAGATCACACACGACCGAGTGCTCGTCGTGCCCGCGCCCGGACAACCGGCGCGGCTGCCGTTCTGGCGCGGCGACGGCGTGGGCAGGCCTGCGGAGCTGGGCGCCGCGGTCGGTGCGTTCACCGGAGAGCTCGCGCAACTGAGCAGAGACGGCTTCGCCGAGCGTTGCCGCGCAATGGGTTTCGACCAGTTCGCGGCGGACAATCTGCGGCAGCTGCTCAGCGACCAGAAAGAAGCCACCGGCGTGGTGCCCACCGACGCCACGTTGGTCGTCGAACGGTTCCGCGACGAACTCGGCGACTGGCGGGTCATCCTGCATTCCCCGTACGGCCTGCGCGTACACGGGCCGCTGGCCTTGGCGGTGTCGCGACGGCTGCGGGAACGCTATGGCATCGACGAGAAGCCGACCGCCTCCGATGACGGGATCATCGTGCGGCTTCCGGACACCCTGCCTGACTCCGGAACGCCGCCCCCCGGCGCCGAGTTGTTCGTGTTCGACGCCGACGAGATCGAACCCGTCGTCACCGCGGAGGTCGGCGGGTCGGCGCTGTTCGCCTCGCGGTTCCGGGAATGCGCCGCGCGCGCACTGCTTCTGCCCCGTCGACACCCGGGGAAACGGTCACCGCTGTGGCATCAGCGGCAGCGCGCCGCCCAGCTGCTCGACATCGCGCGCAAGTACCCCGATTTCCCGATCGTGCTGGAAGCCGTGCGCGAATGTCTGCAGGACGTCTACGACGTGCCCGCGTTGACCGAGTTGATGCACCGAGTCGCCCAACGACGCCTGCGGGTGGTCGAGGTCGAGACGGCCACGCCCTCGCCGTTCGCGGCGTCGCTGCTGTTCGGCTATGTGGGCGCGTTCATGTACGAGGGCGACAGTCCGCTGGCCGAGCGTCGCGCCGCGGCGCTGTCCCTGGACAGCGTGCTGCTGTCCGAACTGCTCGGCCGCGTCGAGCTGCGCGAACTGCTGGACCCGCAGGTCATCACGGCCACCACACGCCAACTGCAGCATCTCGGCGAGGACCGGCGAGCCCGCGACGCCGAGGGGGTGGCCGATCTGCTGCGGCTGCTGGGCCCGATGACCGAAATCGAGATCGCCGAGCGCAGCACGACGGCCGAAGTAGGCGGCTGGCTCGACGGGCTGTTGGCCGCGAAGCGGGCCCTGACCGTCTCGTTCGCCGATCGAACCTGGTGGGTCGCCGTCGAGGACATCGGCCTGCTGCGCGACGGGATCGGGGTGGCGGTTCCGGTCGGTGTGCCGACGGCGTTCACGGAGTCGGTCGACGATCCCCTCGGTGAACTGCTGGGCCGCTTCGCGCGCACCCGCGGCCCATTCACCACCACCGAGGCCGCGGGCCGGTTCGGGCTCGGGTTGCGGGTGACCGCCGACGTGCTGGGCCGGATGGCCATCGACGGCAAGCTCATCCGGGGCGAGTTCACCGACGCCACCGACGGCGAGCAGTGGTGTGACGCCGAGGTGTTGAGGATTTTGCGGCGCCGGTCGCTGGCCGCGCTGCGCGCGCAGGTCGAGCCGGTGAGCACGACGGCCTACGGACGGTTCCTGCCGGCGTGGCAGCAGGTGGGCTCGGCCCACTGTTCGGGTGTGGACGGCCTGGCGGCGGTCATCGATCAACTGGCGGGAGTGCCGCTGCCGGCATCGGCGGTCGAGCCACTGATCTTCGGTCAGCGGGTGCGCGACTACCAACCGGCCATGCTCGACGAGTTGCTGGCCTCCGGGGAGGTGATGTGGTCGGGCGCGGGGCAGATCGGCGGCGGCGACGGGTGGATCGCGTTTCACCACGCCGATTCGGTGCCACTGACGTTGGCCCCCGCGGCAGAGATCGAGTTCGACGACCACCATCGCGCCATCATGGACAGGCTCGGCTCACCCGGCCAGCCCGGCGGTGCGTACTTCTTCCGCCAGCTCGCCGACAATCCCGGTGACGAACTCAAGCGCGCACTGTGGGAGTTGATCTGGGCGGGCCGGGTCACCGGGGACACGTTCGCACCGGTGCGGGCCGTCCTTTCCGGACTCGCGGGTTCCGGGCGTGCCACCGGGCGGCGCGGCGCACCCGCGCATCGACAGCGCAGGCGTCCGCCACGGTTGAGCAGCTACAGCGTCGCCCACGCCCAGGCCCGCGTTTCCGACCCCACCGTGGCGGGACGCTGGTCGGCCCTGCCGGCCGCGGAGCCGGAATCCACGGTGCGGGCTCACTTCTCGGCCGAGCTGCTACTGAGTCGCCACGGTGTGCTGACCAAGGGCGCGGTCGGAGCCGAGCAGGTTCCCGGCGGTTTCGCGATGCTCTACAAGGTGCTCACCGCTTTCGAGGACGCCGGGCGCTGCCAACGCGGGTACTTCGTCGAATCGCTGGGCGGTGCGCAGTTCGCGGTAGCCTCCACGGTGGACCGACTGCGGACCTACCTGGACAGCGTCGATCCCGAGAAGCGGGAGTACCAGGCGGTGGTGCTGGCCGCGGCCGACCCGGCCAACCCGTACGGTGCGGCGCTGCCGTGGCCCACGCGTCAGGGTGTCGACGACTCCCATCGGCCGGGCCGCAAGGCCGGCGCGCTGGTGGCGATCGTCGACGGCGAACTGGTGTGGTTTCTCGAGCGCGGCGGGCGCTCGCTGCTGAGCTTCACCGATGACGTCGAGGCGCACCTCCCGGCGGCGACGACGCTGGCCGATCTGGTACAAGCGGGCCGGGTGCAGTCGCTGTTGGTGGAGAAGGTCAACGGTGCATCGGTGCTGGAACCGGGCGCTGAAGGTGAGCGCGCGGCGGTGCAGAATGCGTTGACCGCGGCGGGTTTCGCGCGCACGCCGCGCGGCCTGAGGCTGCGATGACCCATGCCCGAGGGTGACACCGTCTTTCATACCGCCGCCGTGCTGCGCGAGGCGCTGGTCGGAAAAACCTTGACCCGCTGCGATGTTCGGGTGCCCCGGTACGCGGCGGTGGACCTCACCGGTCAGCTGGTCGACGAAGTGCTCAGCCGGGGCAAGCACCTGTTCATCCGGGTCGGCCAGGCGAGTATCCACTCCCATCTGAAGATGGAGGGCAGCTGGAAGGTCAACCCGATCGACACGCCGAGCCGGGCGGGCTACCGGATCCGGATCATCCTGGAGACGGCAGACGTCCAAGCCGCCGGTATCGACCTCGGGGTGTTGGAGGTGCTCGAGCGCGAACAGGACATGACCGCGGTCTCTCACCTGGGCCCCGATCTTCTCGGCGGCGACTGGCAGCCGCGTCTGGCCGCCGCCAACCTGGTGGCCGACCCCGATCGCGCGCTGTCCGAGGCGCTGCTGGATCAGCGGGTGATGGCCGGAGTCGGCAACGTCTACTGCAATGAACTGTGCTTCGTCACCGGGCATCTGCCCACGGCGCCGGTCAGCGACCTCAAAGATCCGCTGCGGGTGGTACAACGGGCCCGAGACATGTTGTGGCTGAACCGGAGCCGGTGGAACCGCACGACGACCGGCGACACCAGGCCCGGCCGGGACCTGTGGGTGTACGGCCGCCGGGGCAAGCCGTGCCGGCGATGCGGCACCCCGATCCGATCAGACAGCAGCGCAGAGCGCGTCGCCTACTGGTGCCCGGCCTGCCAGAGGTGAAAGGCCCGGCAGCGCCAGCTTGACGATCTTTCGGACCACCGTGCCGAATTGGCGGTGCAAGGGGCCCGTGTTGTACGGCAGGCCGTAGCGCCGGCAGATCTGCCTGACCTCGACCGAGATCTCGGCATGTCGATGAGCCGGGATGTCCGGGAACAGGTGGTGTTCGATCTGAAACGACAGGTTGCCGCTCAGAATGTGGAAGAGCTTGGTGCCAGTCAGATTGGCCGACCCGAGCAACTGACGGAAGTACCACATGCCCCGAGATTCGGCCTTGGTCTCCTCAATGGTGAATTCCTGCACGTCCTCGGGAAAGTGCCCGCAGAAGATGATCATGTACGACCAGACGTTGCGGATCAGGTTGGCGGTCAGGTTGCCGGTGAAGACGAACGGCGCGAACGGTCCGGCGAGCAGCGGAAAGGCGACATAGTCCTTGAGCAGTTGGCGCTTGGACTTGCGCCATATTCCCTGCAGAATCTCGCGCTTGTCGGCCAGGGTGATCTCACCGGCCCGGATGCGTTCGGTCTCCAGTTCGTGCAGTGCGACGCCGTACTGGAAGAGGACCATGAGAAGGAACGCGTACAGCGGATTGCCGAGAAAGTATGGGCGCCACTGTTGTTGATCGCTCATGCGCAGGATGCCGTAGCCGACATCGCGGTCCATCCCCACGATATTGGTGTAGGTGTGATGCATGTAGTTGTGGGAGTGGCGCCACTGGTCGGCCGGGCACGCGGTGTCCCACTCGAAGGCTTTGCCGGAAAGCGCGGGGTCGCCGGTCCAGTCGTACTGGCCGTGCATGACGTTGTGGCCGATCTCCATGTTGTCGAGGATCTTCGAGACGGCGAGCATCGCGGTACCCGCCAGCCACGCGGGCGGGAAGAACAGCAGTGCTCGACCACCGACTTCGAGCGCGCGCTGCGTCTTGATGACGCGCCGGATATAGGTGGTGTCTCGTTCTCCGAGGTCGGCGAGCACACGCTCCTTGAGCGCGTCGAGTTCGCGGCCGAACGCCTCGGCCTGTTCGGGTGTCATGGTGACGGGCCTACCGGCGACCGTCTTCGTGATGGTGGTCATCAGAGATTCCTTTCGGCTCAGAGCGCGAGTTCGACGTCGCCGACGGGGACGGTCACGCAGATCTGCACGTCCTCCTCTTCGGTGGTCGACACCGCGCCGGTGATCAGGTTGCGCACTGCCCCGCGCGTCTTGCGGCGGGTGCAGCTGTGGCAGATGCCCATGCGGCAGCCGCTTTCGGGCGCCAGGCCGGCCGCTTCGGCTTGTTCGAGCAGTGGCCTGCCGTCGTCTTCGACGTCAACGGCCGCATCGGTGAAAGTGACCTTGCCGCCCGCGGCTCCCGACGGCGCGAAGGTGGGCGGAACGAACGATTCCGACTTGGCGTCCGGGCGATATGCGCGCACCGCGTCGACGAGCGCGGGGGGTCCGCACACGTAGACGGCCTCGGCGTCGGCCATGGCGGCGCTGAGATGTTCCTGGCCGAAGTGGCCGTCGAGGTCAGCCCCGGCCG
Source organism: Mycolicibacterium sp. XJ1819 (assembly GCF_053483675.1). Classification (NCBI taxonomy): domain Bacteria; kingdom Bacillati; phylum Actinomycetota; class Actinomycetes; order Mycobacteriales; family Mycobacteriaceae; genus Mycobacterium; species Mycolicibacterium sp. XJ1819. Next base: position 51,300 of record NZ_JBEFST010000029.1, read on the forward strand.
GCGACCTCGTGTAGCCGTGCAGCACTCGCACACCCGTCATCGCGGCCAGTTCGTCCCGATAGCACGCCTCCTCGGCGGTGCGTGCGTAGTGGATGAACGCGATCTCGCCGTCGAAGTGCTCGGCTTGCAGCGTGCGCAGCATCGACATCACCGGGGTGATACCGCTTCCTCCCGAGACGAACAGGATGCGCTGGGGTCGGACGGTCGGCAGCACGAAGTCGCCGCCCACCGAGTCGAGGCCGACCACCATCCCGGGACGGGCATGCTCGCACAGGTACGTGGAGACCAGGCCGCCGTCATGGTGGCCGACGGTCAGTTCGATGACGGGAGCGCCCTGGGCACTGGCGGGCGAGTAGCAGCGGGTGCGCCGGCGGCCGGCGATCTCCACGGTCAGGTTGATGTGCTGGCCTGCGGTGAATCCAGTGAACGCGTGATTCGGTTCGAGCGTGAGGGTGACGCTGCGCGGTGTCTGTCGGCGCACCGCGACCACCTTGGCGCGGGCCTCGTCGCGGGTCCACGTCGGCTCGACGAGCTCGGTATACCGGTCGACGCCGTGCGGGCCGGCCAGCAAGTCCAGGATCGGCGAGCCGAGAACCCGACGTGTCAACATTTGAGTGAACATGTGTATACCGTCAGGCGTCAATGCTCCTTGCGTCAACACATCTGGCCAGGTTGTGGTAGGTTTCACAAAGTGAACAGTCGTACGCCCAGTTCACGAACAAGGCATTCCAGCAGGTCGAAGAAGCCTCGGTCGCGGGACTCGCTGACTCGAGAGGAACGCAAGGAGGCCACCCGGCGGGCGATCGTCGCGGCCGCACTACACCTCCTCGAAGACCGCAGCTTCGCCGCGCTGAGCCTGCGGGAAGTCACCCGCGAGGCCGGCATCGCCCCCGCAGCGTTCTACCGTCACTTCGAGTCGATGGAGGCGCTGGGACTGGTGTTGATCGACGAGTCCTTTCGGGCGCTGCGCGACATGCTGCGTGGCGCACGCGCGGGCCGACTCGACCCCAACCGGGTCATCGAGTCGTCCGTCGACATCCTCATCGAAGGCGTCAACGAACGACGCGAACACTGGCGGTTCATCGGGCGCGAGCGCTCCAGCGGGCTGTCGGTGCTGCGCTACGCCATCCGAACCGAGATCCGGTTGATCACTTCGGAATTGGCGATCGACCTGGCCCGCTTTCCCGGCCTCAACACCTGGAGCGGTGAGGATCTCAACATCTTGGCCAGCCTGTTCGTCAACGCGATGATCTCGATCGCCGAAGCCATCGAGGACGCACACGATCCCGCTGCCATTGACGAGATCAGGCGTGTCGCGGTCAAGCAATTGCGGATGATCGTCGTCGGCGTCACGGGCTGGCGCAGCGCCCTCTAGCCTGTGCTGCATGGCGATCCTGCACACCACGTTCCCGCGCTCCGACGTCGCGGTGCTCACGCTGAACCGGCCGGAGAAACTCAACGCGTTGTCGTATGACCTGGTCGAGGAACTGCATGTCGCCCTCGACGGGCTGGCCGCCAACAACGAGTGCCGGGTGGTCGTGCTCACCGGGGCGGGCCGCGGCTTTTGCTCGGGACTGGACCTGACCGACCCCAACCCCAACAGGGCAGGCGAGGGCACCGAGTTCCCGAGGTCGGGGATGCGGTGGCAGGAACGCATCGCCGACCTCACCGTGAAGCTGCACCGTCTCCGACAGCCGGTGATCGCCGCCGTCAACGGCCCCGCGTACGGCGGCGGCATGGGCATCGCGTTGGCATGCGACATCCGGGTCGTCGCCGAATCGGCCCGCTTCTGTACCCAGTTCATCAAGCTGGGCCTCGGCGGCTGTGACATCGGGGTCAGCTACACGCTGCCGCGCATCGTGGGCGCCGGGCCGGCGTTCGACCTCATCTTGACCGCGCGTGCGGTGGACGCCCAGGAGGCGCTGCGGCTTGGCCTGGCCTCACGGATCTGCGCCGATGACGCGCTGCTTGATGAAGCGATGGACATCGCGGAAACACTCTGCGGCTACGGCAAATTCGGCGTCGAATCGACCAAGCAGGTGCTCTGGGCGAACCTGACGGCGTCAAGCTTGGAAGCGGCCTTGCACCTGGAGAACCGCAGCCAGATCCTGGCGTCGACGGGCGGGGTGATGAGCGAGGCCACCGAGGCGTTCCGCAACCGCCGGCGATGACCAATCCAGCAAACGCCTATCCAGCCGTATAGCCGCCAACAAGGGGTCGTGGCGAATTTGTCTTCGATAGCGTAAATTTGACGTCGACGTAAATGCCGAACGGTTCTGGGGCTGCGTACGCCCGGATCGGGGGCCTGGCAGGCCCTGAGCACCTGAGGACGACGTACATTGGCCGACACGCAGCGTGGCGGGCGGGCTAGACCTCGCCACCGCAAAGCACGCCGCCCCACTCGGGCGCAGGCGGTCTATCCGTCGTTTCGGGTCGAGCCGCAACGATGTGTCAGCCCCTTGACTCCGCTTCCGTTCAACAGCGGCGCCAGCAAATATGTCGGCCGGGTCGGGGCCTTGGCGGTGGCGCTGGGCGTCGGCGTCGTGGCAGCCACCAACGGACTGGGGCTGGCTCGCGCCGAGACCGGCGCGGAATCGACCGACACCGCTGCCGCGACCGAGACCGAGGCCACCGACACCGACACCAATTCCGACACAGTGACGGCCGAGCCTGGGACGCTGACCGACGACGTCTCGCTCGACACCTCACTCGAAGACGACCCTCCCGACGACATCACCGAGCCTCCGCCCGACCCGGACCCCGAGGGAGACACCGAACCCGACGCCGAACTCGAGGACCTCACACCCGCCGACACCGACCCGGACCCGGACCCGCCGGACACACAACCCCCGCCCGCCGTAGCGAACCCGGAAGTCGATGTTTCCAACCCCTCCGGGAAAGCGTCATCCCCACCGGAGCCGGCCGAACCGCTGCCAAATGCGTTGGCTGACTCGTCAGGCGGCGAGGTCGAGCAAGCCGAGCTGTGGTCGTCGACCACCCTGGTCGACGACACATCGGCCGACGACGAGCACGCGTTCACCACCCTGTCGACACCGTTCAGCAGCTCCGGGGGGTTCGAGACCTTCCACCATGTCGCGCCCCGACCGCTGGAACTGGTGGGTGTGGTCATCCCGCGCGCCCTGGTGACTGCCGCCACCGCGATGGTGGGCGTGCTTCTGACGCCGTTTCTGGCGCCGGGCCCGATCCAGCCGGCCCAGCCACCGTTGCTGTGGGTGGTGTTGGCGTGGGTACGGCGCGAAGTCCAACGAACCTTCTTCAATTACCCGCCGCACATCCGGTCCCAGGACATCACCCTGACGCTGGAGCCAGGGCAGACCAGCGGGCCCATCGCATTCGACGCGCACGACGGTGACGGTGACCCGCTGACCTATCGCGTGGCGCAACGCGGCCGCGTCGGCGCCCCTCAGCACGGCACCGTGACAGTCGATCAGGCGACCGGCACCTTCACGTATACGCCCGACGCCGGCTTCACCGGCTCCGACCAGTTCACGGTCGCGGTCTCCGATCAGGGCGCACGCTTTCACATACACGGTCTCCTCAGTCTGCTGGGCTGGCATCGAGCGCACACCGACCGAGCCAAAGTGCGGATCACTGTCCTCGCACCCAATGGCGCACCAATTGCCAACGCCGACAACGTCAGTACACCTCAAGATATGACGGTGTCAGGTGATGTGTTGGCCAACGACACCGATCCTGATGACGATCCGCTGACGGCCGAACTCATCTCGGGCCCGGGCAACGGAACACTCACCTTCGACAGCGACGGCTCGTTCAGCTACACCCCCGACCCCGGCTGGAGCGGCGTCGACACCTTCACCTACCAGGCCAGCGACGGACAGTTGACCAGTGGTCCGGCGGTGGTGACCATCGCCGTCACGGCGATCAATCACGCACCCGTCGCGGAGGACGATTCTTACACGGTCGCCGAAGATGGAACGCTCACCGTACCGGGGGCCGGAGGCCTGCTCGCCAATGACAGCGATGCCGATGGGACCGCACTGACGGTCGACCTGGTCGACGGCCCGGCCAACGGCACCCTGACGCTGAACCAAGATGGGTCTTTCGTTTACAAACCGGACGAAGACTTCGCAGGCACAGACACATTCACCTATGTCGCTTCAGATGGTCAGCTGTCGAGCAACGAGGCTGTCGTGACGATCACCGTCACGGCGGTCAACGACAGCCCGCTCGCGCTGGATGACTCATATGAGGTCGATGAAGACGGCGAACTGACGGTCACGGGCCCCGGTGTGTTGGCCAACGATTCGGATATCGAGGGTGACGCGTTGACCGCGGTACTGGTCGATGGGCCCGCGAACGGCGAGTTGACACTCAACGAGGATGGGTCGTTCACCTACACCCCCGACGCCGACTTCTACGGCACGGATTCGTTCACCTATCTGGCCAACGACGGTGAACTCGACGGTAATACCGCGACCGTCACCATCACCGTGATCGCTGTCAACGATGCTCCAGTTGCCATCGACGACAACTACGAGGTGGACGAGGACGGCACACTGACCGTCACTGGTCCCGGCGTGTTGGGTAACGACACGGATGCCGACGACACCGATTTGCTCACAGCACAATTGGTGACGAACCCTAGCCATGGAACTCTCACGCTGAATGCGGACGGGTCGTTCACCTATACTCCGGAACCCGACTACAGCGGCGCCGACTCGTTCACCTACCGGGCATACGACGGCACGGACACAAGTAGTCTGGCCACCGTCACCATTCGTGTGAACGCGGTCAACGACGAAGCACCGGTCGCCGCCGATGACGCCTACGCCGTCGATGAAGACGGCGTGTTGACCGTGCCGGTCGGCGGCGGCGTGTTGGCCAACGACAGTGATTTTGACGACGACGACCTGACCGCCGTGTTGGTGGACGGGCCGGCCAACGGCACCCTGGTGCTCAACGCCGACGGGTCGTTTACCTACACCCCGGATGCCGATTTCTACGGCACGGATTCGTTCACCTATATGGCCAACGACGGCACCGCCGATGGGAACACCGCCACCGTCACCATCACCGTCAACCCGGTCAACGACGAAGCACCCGTCACGATTGACGACGCCTACGCCGTCGATGAGGACGGTGTGCTGACCGTGCCGGTCGCCGGCGGCGTGTTGGCCAATGACACCGACTTCGACAACGACGACCTGACAGCGGTGTTGGTGGACGGGCCGGCCAACGGCACGCTGACACTGAACGCGGACGGCTCGTTCACCTACACCCCG
>NZ_JBEFST010000030.1:0-51641 GCF_053483675.1 Mycolicibacterium sp. XJ1819
CGTCACCATCACGGTCAACCCGGTCAACGACGAAGCACCCGTGACCGTCGACGACGCCTATCAGGTTGATGAAGACGGCACCCTCACTATCACCGGGCCAGGCGTCCTCACTAATGACACCGACTACGACAACGACTCATTGACAGCGGTGTTGGTGGACGGACCCTCGAACGGCAGCCTGACGTTGAATGCCGACGGGTCGTTCACCTACACCCCGGATGCCGACTTCTACGGCACCGACACCTTCACCTACCTCGCCAACGACGGCACCGCCAACGGCAACACCGCCACCGTCACCATCACCGTCAACGCCGTCAACGATCCACCCGTTGCCAACCCGGATAACTTCCACGCAGGAGTGGGTGGCGTCCAACTAATTGGCCTTCAGTTGAAAATCACTGCATCGGTTCCTACAGGGTCTGGTGCGCCCAACGTGTTGTCTAATGACACCGACCCCGACGGCGATCCACTGACAGCACAACTGGTCAGCGGTCCGAGCCACGCCCTATCCTTCAACCTAAACCCGAACGGCACCTTCACCTATACGTCATTGGCACTCGGCATCCCAGACAGCTTCACGTACCGCGTCTGGGACGGGACGACGTGGAGTGAACCGCAAACAGTAATAATCACCGTTCCACTCATATTGGAGTTGTGACCTAACCGTCCTCGGTATGCAATAAGCCAGCCGCCCTGGTATCTCCTTCGCCAGAAGCGGATCGCTTCGCTGCAACCCGCAGCACAACAAGGACCTTGCCCATCGATGCTCGACGCTAGCGAGGCGTTCCGCCACCGTCGACGATGATGACCGTTCCGGTGATATAGCTTCCAGCGTCCGACGCCAACAGCAGTGCCGCACCGATCATTTCGTCTGGCGTGGCCAGCCTCTTCATCAGCGTGCCGCCGACCATCGCGTCGACGGCCGCCTGCGGATTCTTGCGCATCATGTCGGTGTCGACCGGGCCCGGCGCGATGGCGTTCACCCGGATGCCGAACTGCACGAACTCGGCGGCCATCGACCGCGTGACCGACATCAAGGCCGCCTTGTTCGCGACGTATATCGACATCGTCGGCGCGAAATTGAACGCACCCACCGACACCATGTTGATCACCGCCGCGTGCTCGCTGGCCTTGAGATGAGGCAACGCGTGCTGCACAAGAAAGACGGGACCCCGCAGGTTCACCTCGTGCGACTTCGTCCACGCCTCCGGCGTCATCTCCCCCAGCGGCTGCGCCAGGGCGTTCGCAGCGTTGTTCACCACGACATCGATCCCGCCGAACTCCTCGACGGTCCGCTGCACCAGCGCCTCGAGATCCGTGATGTCGCCGGAGTGCGTCGGCACGCCGATCGCTTTGGCCCCCAGTTCCCGCAACTGCTTGGCGGCCTGCTCGCAGGCGTCGGCCTTGCGGCTGGCCACCACCACATTGGCGCCGGCCAGCGCGAACCCCTCGGCCAGCGCCAACCCGATGCCCCTGGTACCTCCGGTCACGATGACGGTGCGACCGGTCATGTCGAACAGCCGGTCAAAAGTCGTCCGATCCACCCGCACAGTCAAACAGATGACCGGCCGGCCGCGGCTGCGGATGCCGCATCCCACCGTCGTCCGAGCTCAGCCGCCTATGCTCCACGTCGACGTGGCGATCAGGTCGCCGCGGGTCAGCGCGTCAGCGCGGTACTCGTGAATCTTGAGATACTGCTCGTCGGTCACCATCTCCAGAAACGCCGCAGGCGACGGGTATTCCACCACGAGAATCGCGTCCCACCAAAGCTTTTCTCCGTCGCCGATGATCTGCGCAGGCGCTGTACCGGCATAACGTACCGTCCCACCCACCCGCCGCAGATGCGGTCCCGCCTCCTGCACATACCGCAGATAACTTTCCCTGCCCCCGGCGCCGAACTGCAGCAGGTTCACCATCACGACGGGCTCGTCAGCAGGTCTCGCCGCCAGTGCCTCGTACTGATCGGGTGTGGGCTCCAGCGGTGCGCTCATGCCTAGATGCAGCCCGAAACGCTGACCCGTCGACCCACGCTCGCGCATACGTTCACGTTCGGCGCAGGCGGCACGTAGTACGGCACCGGTGCCGGCGGTGGAGGCGGCGGTGGTGGTGGGGGTGGCGGCTCGCCCGGCGGCGGAGGCGGCGGTGGAGGGGGTGGCGGCGGAGGCAATACGTCGTTGAGATACGACAACGGGTCTGCGCACCCGGTCACGTCGACATGCCGACCCCCGACCGACCCGCAGAGTGTCGCCTCAGCCGAGGGCAAGCTGACATTGACCAGGCCCGCGACGAACAGAAACGCCGCGACCAGCAACCCTGCCTTACGCAATCTCCCCCTCCTTCAGGACCTCGTAGTCGGCCCTCCTTGATTGTGCCCGTCTGGGCCCCCTCGCGTCGGCAAAACGAGCGCGGAAACCCATCTCGACGGCACGGCTCGATCTCGGTATGCTCCATCCGCCGACGGCTCCACACGCCCGGCTTTGTCCAGTGCCGTGTCAATCTTATTGAAGGACAACTTGTTCGAAGCTTTTGCACCGTCTGGCCTGCCTCTATGAGAGCGAAACGCATCGCGCGTTTCGTCACGGTCGGGTTGGTACTGTTGGCGCCGGTGATGACGGATGTGCCCGCCCACGCGGCCAGCACCTGGAGCGCCAAGGAACCGGTCTTGTCGACGCCGTGGACGCACGAGGTGGGGCCTGCCAATGCGCTACCTGAATACCCACGCCCGCAGATGGCGCGGTCGCGCTGGCAGAACCTCAACGGAGTCTGGGACTACGCAGGCAGGCCGGCCGCGGATGTCACTTCCCGACCCCCGGCGCCGGCCGACTACCGTGAGCAGATCCTGGTGCCATACCCGCCGGAGTCGGCGCTGTCCGGGGTCGAGCGCCACGACGACCAGATGTGGTATCGCCGAACTTTTCGGGTCCCGGACGGCTGGGCCGATCAGCGCGTGCTTTTGCATTTCGGCGCGGTCGACCAAGTAGCGACGGTGTGGGTGAACGATCGCAGGGTGGCCCATCACGAAGGCGGCTACACGGCGTTCAGTGCTGACATCACCAGCGCACTGCGGCCGTCGGGTCTGCAGGAATTGACGGTCCGCGTCGAGGACCGCAACGACACCAATCCGTTTCCGGTCGGCAAACAGAGCAACCGGCCAAAGGGCCTGTTCTACACCGGTGCGTCGGGCATCTGGCAGACGGTGTGGATGGAGCCTGTGCCTGCCGCCCACATCGACAAGCTCGACATCACTGCGGACCTGACCAGTTTTGCTGTCCGGCCGAAGATTTCGGGTGCCGGCGACCAACGCGTGGAGGTCACTGTCGCCGCACCGCAAGGCAAACCAGTCGCGAGCAAGTCCGGGATGCCCGGCGAGACGATACGGATCGCGGTACCGAAGCCGCGGTTGTGGACGCCCGATGACCCGTACCTCTACGACGTGACGGTGCGATTGGTGGATGCGGCGGGCGATGTCGTCGACGAGGTGTCCAGCTACGGAGGATTGCGCACCATCGGCACGGTCGACGACGCGCGGGGCAGATCGCGAATCGCCCTGAACGACAAGATCGTCTTCCTGCACGGCCCCCTGGACCAGGGCTACTGGCCCGACGGGATCTACACCGCTCCCACCGATGCCGCACTGAGGTTCGACCTTGAACAGACAAAGGCATTGGGATTCAACTTCGTGCGTAAACACATCAAGGTCGAGCCGGCGCGGTGGTACTACTGGGCGGACAAGCTCGGACTGCTGGTCTGGCAGGACATGCCGTCGCTGCCGTTGACCGCCTCGATCGAAGGGGTATGGGGCCCCGCGCCGGATCCGGAGTTGGAGGCGCAAGTCAATTACGAGAGCGGGCTAGCGGAGATGGTGGACCAATTGCGCAACGTCACCTCGATAGTCGCCTGGGTGCCGTTTAACGAGGGTTGGGGCGAGTTCGACACCGCCCGCATCGCCAATGCGGTCAAAGCCATGGACGCCACACGGATGGTGGTGCCCAACAGCGGGACGAACTGCTGCCAATCGCGCACTGACACCGGCGCAGGCGACGTTTACGACGATCACACCTACGTCGGGCCCGGTCGCCCCGAAGTAGACGACGGACGGGTGACCGTCAATGGTGAATACGGGGGTCTGGGCCTGGTAGTCGAACAAAACAGGTGGCCCGGACCTCCGATGGCTTACGAGATGACCGACAGCAAGGAGCAGCTGACCAAGCGCTACGTCGAAGTCAGCCTCGACTTGGAGCATGCGATCCACACCCACGGTCTGTCAGGAGCGATCTACACCCAGACCACCGACGTCGAGAACGAGGTCAACGGCTACCTGACCTACGACCGCAGGGTGATGAAACCAGACCTCGGGGTGGTGGCCGAACGAAACCGCGCCGTGATCGCCGCCGGATCCCGGTGAACTAGTTTGCCTAAATCGCAACGGCTGGCCCGTTTGGCGACCCGAGATGCCTGGAAACCATCTGCCGTCATAGGGTCACCAGCTTTGCCAGCGATATATAATTGACGCTTTCAGCTAAAATTCGCGATCACAAGTTCAGCTTTCCAAATCCGGCGCATAGCGCGGGAGCTCATGACAGACGGCACTACAAGCCAGCAGGTATAACCCAGGTTACGCTAGCATTCGCGAGCCATCTGATTGCGTTGGGAAAATGTCGCCGTCGCCGCCCCCGGCCCCCGCACCGCGCATCAGCAGCGAATTGCTTTGCTGGCGTGAACCCCTTGCCAGCAGCTCATCGAAAAGAGTAGGGAAACCCCTGATTCCCTTCTCGCAGAGATCGTCGTATGTTTGCTGCATCGGTGAGGGCGTCGTCGCTCAGCGGTCGGCACATGGTCACTGCATCGGTCCCGGGGGAATCCGAGCAGAGGGGTAGGGATCATTGCCATCAGCGGACCTACTGCGGGCCGCCGCCCAACCCGAGGCCGTCCGATCCGCTGGTTCGGTTGGGGGGAAACGAACCGGCGGATCGGATCGCGGTTTCTGTTCGCGCGAGGGCCGCGAACCGAGCGCGTTCGCCCTTCTTGACGACTCGTGTGCATCCGCGATTACCGCGACGGGACTGATCTTGCTCGTTTGCCCTTCGCCAGGCATGCGCTTCGTGACGTGACCCCCTGATCGCCATCGACCGACCATTTTCGAATAGCTGCTCCACCAGGGCAAATTGACGGTCTGACGAATTCCGAATTATGGCTAACGCAAAGATTCGGTTGAGTACGTCATCGTCAAACAGTGAAACACCGTCGGTAACAACGGAGACTGTTCGCATTCGCAACTGTGGTGGCCAAACTGGCCCGGCAACTTGCTCAGCCAGTCGAACGCCGAGCAGCAAATCACTTACCCGTCACGTGCTTGCCCAGATCGGCGAGGGGAAAACATAGGGAAATCCCCGATTCCTTTCTTCGATATCGGACATAGCTTTGCTAGACGACGCCGACCGATCCGATGAGGACTTGGACATCAGCGACGCCCTAACCGAGTTGGATGGCGCCAAGGGCGAAAACGGGCTGCCCGGAGCCGACGGCGCCGATGGTCAAAACGGTGAAGACGGTCAGACGCCGCCCCCGTCGCAGGCCAATCCCGTCGCCAACCTCGGAAATACTCCACCCGGTCAGGACAATGAGGGCAGCCGCAGTGGGTCGACATTGACGACACTGTCTGCTGAGCAATCCATTCCGTCCCATAGCGTCAAACAGGGCCTACCGTTCGACGACGACCACGCTGTCTCGACGTTGACCAATCTCACGGTGCCGTCGGGGTCCGGTTTCAGCGGCGGTGGGCCAGTCGATCAAGGCCAACGGTCGGCGCTGACCACACAGAACGAGTCTGCGTTCACCACGCACACCCAGACCGGGTTGTCGCAGCGGTCCGTGACCAATCCAGCCGCCGCGGTGACCAGCGTGATCACCTCGTTCGTCACCGCGTTGCTCTCACCGTTGCTGTCGACGGGGCCCTCGGCGCCCACCGAGCCGACTCTGTTGTGGGCGATGCTGGCCTGGGTACGCCGCGAAGCCGCCCACACATTGGGCGCCCTCGCGCCGGCGCCCGCACCGTTGCAGACCGAGCTGACAACCGAAACCCCCGTGGCCCCAGCCGGTTTGATGTCGATGAGCAGCGCGCCGATGTCATTTGCAGCGCTGACTGTTCCCAACACCGCGCCCGTCGCCTACAACGACCCGGCCAAGGTGCTGTCCGAGGACACGACCCTGGTCGTCACCGGACCGGGCGTGTTGGCAAACGACACCGACAAAGAGAACAACCCGTTGACTGCCGTACTGGTCACCGGCCCGCGCAACGGCGCGGTAAACCTCAACCCCGACGGCTCATATACCTACACGCCCAATGCCGACTTCTACGGACAAGACACCTTCACCTACCGCGCCTTCGACGGTGTGGCCTACAGCGGGGTCGCCACCGCGACCTTCGCGGTGACCCCCGTCGCCGATGCGCCAGTAGGCGTCTCCGACAGCTATGTCACACCGGTCAAGACCAAGCTCAACGTGCCTGTCAAGGGTGTGCTCGCCAACGACACAGATGTCGACACCCCCACACTGACGGCTCAACTGGTATCCGGCCCCAGCCACGGCACGCTGAGCTTCCTACCCAACGGCGCGTTCAACTACACGCCGGCGGCCAACTTCACCGGAATCGACACCTTCACCTACCGCGTCAACGGCGCCGGCCAGTTCAGCGCACCCGCCACCGTGTCGATCAAGGTGGGGATCAACGATCCCGTGGCCAACAACGACGCGGCGAATGTAAACGAGGGCCAGAGCACCTCAATCACCGTGCTGGCCAACGACACCGACGCCGACGGCACCGCGACAGGCACCAACGCCCTGGTACCCAACACCGTCACCGTCGTCACCCAACCCGGCCATGGCATCGCCACGGCCAATCCCGACGGCACCATCACCTACGAGAACAACGGCGACGAAGACGCCACCGACTCGTTCACCTACACCGTCACCGACAACACCGGCGCGGTCTCCAATGTCGCCACCGTCAACGTGACCATCAACGGTGTCAACGACCCGCCTGTCGCCTTCGACGACGAGGACGCCACCGACGAGGACACCGCGGCGACAGGCAATGTGCTGACCAACGACACCGACCCCGACGGCGACGCCCTCTCGGTTACCACCACCGCCCCCATGGTCGGCCAGTACGGCACCCTCACCATCGACGAATCTGGTGCCTACACCTACACCCCCGGCCACGGCACCGTGGTCGGTTCGGGTGGAGGCCAATTCACGCTCACCAACACGGCCCAAGTCAGCCAGGGCACGTACTTCAGCAATTACTACGTCCAAGGCAACAAGCCCTACGTTGCCTCAGCTTCGTCCCACAGACCACCGGAACCTATGTGATCCGGCAGGTCAACATTCCGCGCGACACCACACTGTTCGTCTACAACGGGACCTTCGATCCCAATTCCGAAAACACCAATCTGATCACCCGTGACGACGACTCCGGTGGCGGCCCGATTGGCCTGGAACCGCAGGTCACTGCCAACCTCACCGCGGGGCAGACCTACACCATCGTCAACTCCACCTTCGGGACCGGAGGCAGCCTCAACCTTCCGCTGACGTTCACCTCGAGCGGACCGGCGATAGTCGGCGGCGGTAACGCCGCGGGAGGGGTCCTCGATGACGGCGAAACCGCCGAGGACGTATTCGATTACATTGTCAGCGATGGCGTTTCGAGCGACACCGGCACCCTGCGCATCACCGTCACCGGCGTCAACGACGCTCCCGTCGCCGTCGACGACGTCATCCCCGGCACCGTCAGCGCGGACTCCACCACTGCAGTCACTTACAACGTGGTGGCCAACGACATCGACGTCGACGGCGAGGCGCTCAACGTCTCCGCTGTCGTCAACGACCCGCCGGCCTACGGAACCGTGGGCTTCTCCGGCGGCACCGTCACCTACATTGTGGACACCAGCCACGCGACCCTACGGGGCCTCGACACGGGTGAAACCATCACCGACACCTTCACCTACACGGTGACCGACGGTGACCTGAGCGACACGGCCACGGTCACGGTCACCATCGTCGGCGTCAACGACGCCCCGGTGGCCAATCCCGACGCATTCTCGGTCGGCGAAAACTCCCTCACGGGAACGACTTACAATGTGGTGGCCAATGACACCGATGTCGACGGCGAGGCGCTCTTCGTCTCCGCCGTGATCAACGACCCACCGGCCTACGGCGCCGTGAGCTTCTCCGGCGGCACGGTCACCTATGTTCCCGATGCGACCAATCCCACGGTGCAGGGTCTCGATACCGGGGAGATCCTCATCGACACGTTCACCTACACCGTCTCCGACGGCAACCTCACCGACACTGCCACTGTCACGGTCACCATCACCGGTGTCAACGACGCCCCGGCGGTGAGCACGAGCCCGGGCACCACTACCTACACCGAAAACGGTTCGCCGGTCGCTGTCGACTCGAATCTGACATTGTCCGATGTGGACTCCCCGACTTTGTCGGGGGCGCTGGTCGCGCTTGCCGGCGCCCAGCCCGGCGACGCCCTGGCCTGGACCCCACCGGCGGGATCGACCATCACGCTGCACCCCGACAGCACCGGCGAGTTCCTAGCACTCACCGGTGACGCCTCTGTGGCCGAATACCAAGAGGCTCTGCGCAACGTCACCTTCACCACCGCCGGCGATGCCCCCGTCGCCGGCGAGCGCACCATCGGCTTCGCCGTCTTCGATGACCAATTCGCGCCCAGCAACGGCGCCACCAAGACCGTCACCGTGGTCGCCGCCAACGATCCCCCGACGCTGAGCACCAGTGCGGGCAGCACCACCTACACAGAAAACGACGCACCGGTGCCCGTCGACCCCGATCTGGTACTGGCCGACCCCGACTCGCCCATCACGCAGGCCTGGATTGGCATCGACGGCGCCCAACCCGGTGATGTCCTGACCTGGACGCCGTTGCCGGGCAACATCATCCATTTGCACCCGGACAGCAGCCCGACTTTCCTGGTGCTGACCGGCACCGCGTCTGTGGACGAATACCTCGAAGCGTTGCGCAACATCACCTTCACCACCGCCGGGGATGCCCCCGTCGCAGGCGAGCGCACCATCGGCTTCCTGGTCTTCGACGACCACAACGCCACCGCCACCGCCACCAAGACCGTCACCGTGGTCGCGGTCAACGACGTGGTCGACGGCACCCCAGACACCTTCACGACCGCTCCCTTCCCCGGCGGATTCAACGCCGTCGCGGGGAACGTCTTGACCAACGACCCCCTCGACGCTGAAGGCGGTGTTCGGACTGTGCAGCTTGTCAGCGGCCCGGCGAACGCCGTCCCCAGCACGTTCTCGCTCGATCCAGCGACCGGCGACTTCTTCTACATCGCACCGGAATCGGCGGGCGAGGACAGCTTTGCCTACCGAGTGTTCGACGGCACCGAGTATGGTGCCTCGACCATCGTGACCATCGCTCCGCCGCTGGCCGAGCCTGTGGTGCTGGTGGATCAACCGTCGGCGACGTGGAGTACCAGTTGGTGCTCGCCGTGCGACCACGCGGACGCCACCACCTTCGGCTCCTTCACTTTGGACAACGACGCCACGCTGACCAGCGGACGTTTTGCGGTACTCAGCACACAGCCTGCGGACGACTTGAAGATCACCATTTGGGACTCGCCGGGAGGCACAATCCTATACGAAACCGACGTGCCGAGTGGGCAGTACACAACGGAGCCGGGTGGGGACCCGCCGGCCGGTTACCTGACCTATTGGGCGGTGGTCGATCTGCCCGCCTGGGCCCTCGATGCGGGCGACTATTACGTCAGCATGTACAGCACCAACGCCAGCGCCTTCGGCTGGGGCAGCACCGGCGGCGTTGGGGACGACGTGGTGCGCTTCAACGATGGCAGCCTGATGTTCACCGACCGTTACGTCGGCTTTCAGCTCTACGGCCACGAAGGCTGAGTCGATCGGTAGTGAGGTGCGGTAGTCCCTGTTCGGAAAGTTCAATGCGGAAGAGGCAACTCGCGAGCAACAAATCGGGATAATCACCAAGGGCGAACCACGTTCATCCCGGCCCAACTGTACGGAGCGTCCCTTGAATCAACCGATGCCAGGCCCCATGGATCCGCGCCATGACTACCCCGGATATGTGCCTGGGCAAAAGCGCCGCCCGCCCTGGCTGGCGATCGCGTTGGGGATCGCGGTCGTCATCATCGTGGTGCTGTCCGCGGTGTTGATCACGCAGTTCAAGAACGATCCGGCCGATGAACCCGCCGTCGCAGCGCCCACCCCGACGTCTGAGGTCCGGTCGGCGCCTCCACAGGGCACCGGCACCACCGAACAGTCGATGACCTGTGAGGGCTACACCGCGAATGTCGACCCCGGGTCCCAACCGGGTTGGCACGCAACGGTGAACCGGCTCGGCCTGGCCTACGCCGCCCCGCCGGACTGGTCGGTCGCGGCGTGTGGCGTCCGCATGGGCTGGGCCAAGCCCTGCCCGCAGGGCCAGTGTGTGGTCCGCGAGATCGGCGCCCCCGCCACCGTCGCCAACCCGGCGTGCCCGAAACAGAACATCGCGATGGCCGGCGTGGCGAGTTCGAAGAATCCGGACATCGGCGCGGCTCTCGACGAAGAACTCGCCACGGTACCGGCCATCTACGAGCAAAACGGCCAGGTACCCAAGGTCGAGTACACGCCGGTGCGGGATTTCACCATCGGCGACCATCCGGCCGTGCAGCGAGTTGCCACCGTCACCGGGATAGCGACCGATGACTGCAACGGGCCGACGGCACTGCACAGCATGGTGGTCACCACCGTGCCCAACGTCGAGGGCTCCGTGGTCTTCCTCATCTCCCTGCGCGAGGGTGTCAACGCCACGCCCAAGCCCGACGTGATCAACAAGATGGTCGACACGTTGCGCAGCCCGGCCTGAACCTCACACTTCGCGGCTGCTCACGAACTCCCGCCCCCGACCACTGATGGGGTCGTCGAACTCAAGGCGCTTCGCCAGCAGGTGCAGTGGCCGCGAAAAGTCGTCGGGTGCCACGTCGATCACCGTCGGATACAACGGATCACCGATGATCGGCAGTCCCAGCGACGCCATGTGCACCCGCAGTTGGTGCGTGCGCCCGGTCCGCGGGGTCAGCCGGTACAGGCCGTCGCCCACCGACTCCACCAGCGTCTCGGCATTCGGCTCGCCCGGCTCCTCGATCGCTTGTAAGACCCCGCGCCGCTTGATGATTCGGCTGCGCACCACACGCGGAAACTCCAATTCCATCTCGTCGCGAGCCCTTGCGAGGTATGTCTTCGACACCGAACCCTGCGCGAACATCGTCTGATATGGGCCGCGGACCTCACGCCGCGTAGTGAACAGCAACACCCCTGCCGTCAACCGATCCAACCTGTGCGCCGGGGACAACTCCGGTAAGTCCAAAGCGCGCCGCAACCGGACCAACGCCGTCTGCGCCACGTGCCGGCCCCGCGGCATCGTTGCCAGGAAATGCGGTTTGTCCACCACCACGATGTTCTCGTCGCGATACAGCACCGGGATGTCGAAGGGCACCGGCACCTCGTCGCGCAGATCCCGGTACAGGTAGACAAACGATCCGGCCGGCAACACCGTAGCGGGCGTCACCACCGTCCCGTCGGCGCAGACCACTTCGCCGGCAAGCACTTTCGCCGCCGCATCCGCACCGAACCGCGACGAGAGCTCCACCAGCACGGCCCCGCCGCGCAACCGCACCCGCGCCGGCCCCAGCCCGTCACGCACCGGCAGCGGCGGGACACGCCTCAATTCAGCGGCACCGGTTCGAGGATCTCGGCCCGCGCCTCCGGCGCCGCGGCGCGCAACGCGTCGGCCGATTCGTCGTCCGGTTCCTGCTGCGATCGCACCTCGGCGTCCACCCGCGCCAGATACGTCGCCACCTCACGGTCGACATCGGCTGCGCTCCAACCCAGCACCGGCGCAACCACTTCGGCGACTTCGCGCGCGCAGTCCACACCGCGATGCGGGTATTCGATCGAGATCCGCATCCGACGCGCCAGGATGTCCTCCAGATGCAACGCACCCTCGGCAGCCGCGGCGTACCACGCCTCCACCTTCAGATACACCGGCGCCTCGGTGATGGGCTCGAGCAGATCCGGACGAGCAGCGCCCTCCTCGCCTGCCATCTGGAGCACCTCACCGATCAGCGAGCCGTATCGGTCCAGCAGGTGCCGCACCCGATATGGATGCAGATCATGATGGGCCCCGACACTTTCCGTCTGGTTGATCAGTGCAAAGTATCCGTCGGCGCCCATCAGCGGCACCTTCTCGGTGATCGAGGGCGCCACCCGGGCGGGAATGAACTCGGCGGCGGCGTCGATCGCATCGGCACCCATCACCCGGTACGTGGTGTACTTGCCGCCCGCGATCGCCACCAGACCGGGCGCCGGCACCGCCACGGCGTGCTCGCGGGACAGTTTGGACGTCTCCTCGCTCTCCCCCGCCAGCAACGGGCGCAGTCCCGCGTACACGCCGTCGATGTCGTCGTGGGAAAGCGGCGTGGCCAACACCTTGTTGACCTGTTCGAGGATGTAGTCGATATCGGCCTTGGTGGCCGCCGGGTGAGCGAGGTCCAGATTCCAGTCGGTGTCGGTGGTGCCGATGATCCAGTGCGTGCCCCACGGGATCACGAACAGCACCGACTTCTCGGTGCGCAGAATGATCGCGACCTCGCTGACGATCCGGTCGCGTGGCACCACGATGTGCACCCCCTTGGACGCCCGCACCCGAAATCGCCCGCGCTGCTTGGACAGCGCCTGGATCTCGTCCGTCCACACGCCGGTGGCGTTGACGACCACGTGCCCGCGCACCTCGGTGACCGACCCGTCCTCGGAGTCGCGCACCTCCACGCCGACCACCCGGTCGCCCTCGCGCAGCAGCGCCACCACCTGCGTCGAGGACCGCACCACCGCTCCGTAGTGCGCCGCGGTGCGCACCACGGTCATGGTGTGGCGGGCGTCGTCGACCACGGTGTCGTAGTAGCGGATGCCCCCGATCAACGACGAGCGCTTGAGACCCGGCGACAGCCGCAGCGCCCCTGCGCGGGTCAGATGCTTCTGCGCCGGAACCGATTTCGATCCGCCCAGCTGATCGTAGAGAAAGATGCCCGCCGCGACGTAAGGCCGTTCCCACCACCGTTTGGTCAACGGGTACAGAAACGGCAGCGGCTTGACCAGATGCGGTGACAGCGTCGTCAACGACAACTCGCGCTCGTAGAGCGCCTCGCGCACCAGACCGAATTCGAGTTGCTCGAGATATCGCAGCCCGCCGTGGAACATCTTCGACGAGCGCGACGACGTGCCCGAGGCGAAGTCGCGGGCCTCGACGAGCGCCACCTTGAGCCCCCGCGTCGCCGCGTCCAGCGCCGCCCCCGCGCCCACCACACCGCCGCCGATGACGACGACGTCGAACTGCTCGCTGCCGAGCCGCTCCCAGGCTTCTGCCCGTTGTTCGGGGCCGAGCAGCGTCTGGCCGCTGGCCGGAATCGGGTCACTCACCGGAAGCACTCCTAGTTACTCGTCGGTATGCCCAGGTTAGTGGTCAATCCAGGTCATCGTGCGCCATCAACCTGCGGCCAGCTTCTGTGATAGACCCCGACAGCGAGGGATAAACCGAAAACGTCTGCGCCAGATCCTCCACGTCGTTGCCGTTCTGCACCGCCAGCGCGATCGGCAGGATCAGCTCCGAGGCAATCGGGGCCACCACCACCCCGCCGATCACCACCCCCGTGGCCGGTCGGCAGAAGATCTTGACGAAGCCACGCCGCAGACTCGACATCTTGGCCCTGGCGTTGGTGTTCAACGGCAACATGATGGTGCGCGCCGGCACCGACCCGTCGTCGATCGCCGACTGTGGTACCCCGACCGCGGCGATCTCGGGGCGGGTGAAAACCGCAGCCGCCACCGTGCGCAGCCGGATCGGTTCCAGGCCCTCCCCCAACGCGTGATACATCGCGATGCGGCCCTGCATGCCGGCCACCGACGCCAGCAGCATCAACCCCGTGCAATCGCCCGCGGCGTAGATACCCGGCACCGCCGTGCGCGATACGCGGTCGACCTTGAGGTAGTCGCCGGGCCCCAGTTCGATGCCGACGCGCTCGAGTCCCAGCCCGCTGGTGTTGGGCACCGATCCGACGGTGATCAGCGCGTGACTGCCTTCCACGGAGCGTCCGTCGGTCATCTCCACCAGCACACCGTCGCCCTTGCGGGTGACGGAGTCGGCCCGGGCGTTCTTCAGCAACGTCACGCCGCGCGAGGCGAACACGTCCTCGAGCACCGCGGCGGCGTCGGAGTCCTCGTGCGGCAGGATCTGGTCGCGGCTGGCCACCACGGTGACCTTCACCCCGAGTTCGGTGAACGCGTTGACGAACTCCGCGCCGGTCACCCCCGAACCCACCACCACCAGGTGTTCCGGCAGGGTGTCGAGGTCGTAGAGCTGACGCCAGTTCAGGATCCGCTCACCGTCGGGCTGGGCGCCGGGCAGTACCCGTGGGCTGGCGCCGGTGGCGATCAGGACGACGTCGGCCTTGATCGTGCGCACCGAACCGTCGTGCGCGGTGATCCTCACAGAGTGCGCCGCCATGCCCGGCACGTCGTCGACCAGTTCGCCGCGGCCGGCGATCAACGTCACGCCCTGGCGGCGCAGTTGGTCGGCGATGTCGGCGGACTGCGCGGCAGCCAGCTTTTTCACCCGGTCGTTGAGCCTGGACACGTCGATCTTGGCGTCGTCGAACTCCAGTTGGTAGCCGAGGTCCGGCGCGCGACGCAGTTCGGTGCGCACGCCGGTCGAGGCGATGAACGTCTTGGACGGCACGCAGTCCCACAGCACGCACGCTCCGCCGATACCGTCGGCGTCGACCACGGTGACCTCGGCGACCTCGGGTCCCTTCGCGGCCGCCACCAGCGCCGCCTCGTAGCCCGCCGGTCCCCCGCCGATGATCACAATTCTGGTCGCCACCCGCTCAACGCTAGCCAAGCAGGCGGTTGATCGCCCAGTCCAGAACCGAAGCCTTAATCTTTCCTCGTGCCGATTTACGCCGCCTACGGGTCCAACATGCATCCGGAACAGATGCTGCAGCGGGCACCGCACTCACCGATGGCGGGCACGGGGTGGCTGCACGGTTGGCGGCTGACCTTCGGCGGCGAGGACATCGGGTGGGAGGGCGCGCTGGCGACCATCGTCGAGGATCCGGCGTCCAGCGTGTTCGTGGTGCTCTACGACGTGACCAAGGACGACGAGAAAAACCTCGACCGCTGGGAGGGCTCAGAGCTGGGCATCCACAAGAAGATCCGGTGCCGCGTGCACCGCACCTCCTCGGACACCACCACCGACCCGGTGCTGGCCTGGCTGTACGTGGTCGACGCGTGGGAAGGTGGTCTGCCGTCGGCGCGTTATCTCGGCGTCATGGCCGACGCCGCCGAAATCGCGGGCGCCCCATCGGAATACGTCTACGACATTCGCACCCGGCCGGCCCGCAACATCGGCCCCGGACACGGCGCATAGCCGACAGGGTGGAGCCGACGCTTCGCCACGACCGGTTTGCTGGCATGCTACGACAGTGTCTGCCCCCCACCGACGCACAGGAGCCTCGCCATGAGGTTGGTCGTTCACGACTACTCCGGCCACCCGGGTCAAGTCCATCTCAGCCGCGAACTGGCCCGCCGCGGCCACACCGTCGAGCACCAGTTTTGCGCCTCCTACACCACGGGCCGCGGCGCCACCGAACGGCGCGAAGGCGACCCCGCGACGTTTTCGGTGCGGGCGCTGGAACTGGGTGGTGAGTTCGCCCGCTACTCGCCGCTGACGCGCCTGCGGCAAGAACTGCGGTACGCCCGCATCACCGCCGGCGCGATCCGCGACGCGACCCCCGATGTGGTGGTGCTGTCCAACGTGCCGCTGCTGTCACTGCTGTTCCTCACTCTGACGCTGCGGCGCCGCCGCACGCCGTATGTGTTCTGGCAGCAGGACGTCTACAGCGACGCGATCTCGGTGGTGGCCCGGCAGCGGCTGGGTCCTCTCGGCGGCCTGATCGGTTGGGCCGCCCGCAGCGCCGAACGCATCGTCGCCCGCGGTGCGGCGGGCGTGGTGCCGATCAGCGACACCTTCATCGACCAACTCGACGCCTGGGGCGTCACGCGCGACAAGATCCGCGTCATCCCCAACTGGGGCGCGATCGACGAAATGCCGTTGCGCCCAAAGGACAACGACTGGTCGCGCAGTCAGGGCCTGGCCGATGTCCCGGTGGTGATGTACGCGGGCACCCTCGGGCTCAAGCACGACCCGTCGGTGCTGTCCAAGCTCGCCCAGCAGGTACCCGACGGCACCCGTGTGGTGGTGGTGTCTCAGGGCCAGGGCCGGGAATGGCTCGACGGTCAGGCCGGCAACATCGCAAGCCTGAAATTGCTCGACTACCAACCCTATGAGCAACTTCCCGACATGCTGGCCACCGCCGACGTCCTGGTGGTGGTGCTGGAAAGCGACGCCAGCCGGTACTCGGTGCCCTCGAAGGTGCTCAACTACTTCTGTGCTGGCCGGCCGGTGCTGGGGCTGCTTCCCGCCGACAACGCGGTGGCCCACATGATCGAATCGGCGCAGGCAGGGGTGGTGGTCGACCCGACGGACGCGGAGA
Source organism: Mycolicibacterium sp. XJ1819 (assembly GCF_053483675.1). Lineage (NCBI taxonomy): Bacteria > Bacillati > Actinomycetota > Actinomycetes > Mycobacteriales > Mycobacteriaceae > Mycobacterium > Mycolicibacterium sp. XJ1819. Next base: position 16,664 of record NZ_JBEFST010000030.1, read on the forward strand.
AGTCCTCGGCCGCTCTCAACGGTTTGCTCGCCGACGCCGCGCTCCGCGAGAAGATGGGCGCGGCCGCGCGCGCCTATGCCGAAACGACATTTGACGTGAAACTTGTCGGCGACACTTTTGAATCGGTGGTGACTGGCGTTTATGATCCAGCCAGAGCCATTTCTCAGCAAAGACTAAAGTAGACGCGAAATGGCCGAACGTGCCCCGCAACACCGCGGATGTGCCGGCAACCTGGAGGATGAAAAGTGAGTGGTTCGCGAGGAACAGTGCTTGTCGCCGGCGCCGGTGGCTTTATCGGGGGCCATCTTGCCAAGACCCTCAGCGAACAGGGCCATCAGGTTCGCGGCGCAGACGTCAAGCCGTTGGAGGAGTGGTATCAGGTCCCCGAGGGCGTCGAGGCGCGCCAGCTCGACCTGTCGCTGCTCGCCGACGCGCAGGAGGCGGCCAAGGGCATCGACACCGTCTACATGCTGGCCGCCGACATGGGCGGCATGGGCTTCATCGAGACCCACAAGGCCGACTGCATGCTCTCGGTTCTGATCAGCACGCACATGCTGCAGGCCGCCCACGACGCGGGTGTGAGCCGGTACTTCTACTCGAGTTCTGCCTGTGTTTACGCCGCCGACAAGCAAGTTGACGCCAACGTGACCGCGCTGAAGGAAGCCGACGCCTACCCCGCCATGGCCGAGGACGGCTACGGCTGGGAGAAGCTGTTCAGCGAGCGCATGGCCCGCCACTTCCTGGAGGACTTCGGGCTGCAGACCCGCGTCGGCCGCTACCACAACGTGTACGGACCGATCGGCAGCTTCGAGGGTGGACGCGAGAAGGCACCCGCCGCACTGTGCCGCAAGATTGCCGAGGCGGTGCTGACCGGTGAGCACGAGATCGAGATCTGGGGCGACGGCGAGCAAACCCGTAGCTTCATGTACATCGACGACTGCGTCGAGGGCACGCTGCGCGTGACCGCAGGCGACAGTCCCGAACCGGTGAACATCGGCAGTTCGGAATTGGTGAGCATCAATCAGATGGTCAGCATTATCGAGCAAATCGCGGGAATCACCGTCAAGCGCAACTACAACCTCGACGCGCCCAAGGGCGTGCGCGGCCGCAACAGCGATAACACGATGATTCAGGAAATCTACGGTTGGGAGCCGGGGATCAAGCTCGCCGACGGTCTCGAGCGCACTTACAAGTGGATCTACGACCAGTTGGCGTCCCGCGAGCCCGCCAAGGCCATCTAGCCCTTTTCGCGAGCGACCGCGAAATTACAGCTTGGCGGCCTGGTCGACGATGTTGACCATCAACCGCACGCCCACCGCCATCGACCGTTCGTCGAGGTCGAACGTCGGCTGATGCAGATCGAGTTGCGGTCCGCGGCCGCTCCACACGCCCAGCCGTGCCATCGCCCCCGGTACCTCCTCGAGATACCAGGAGAAGTCCTCGCCACCGCCGGACTGACGCGTGTCGCACAGCACGTTGGGGCCCATCGCCTCGATCGCGTGGGTGAGGATGCGCGTCGAGATCTCCTCGTTGACCACCGGCGGAACACCGCGCCGATACTGCAGCGTGTGCTCCAGGTTCAGCGGCGCCAACAGCGACGAAACCGCCTCTTCCACAAGAGATTCCAGCGTCTCCCAAGTGTCGCGACTGGCGGTGCGGATGGTGCCGGCCAGTGTCCCGCTCTGCGGAATCGCGTTGGCCGCGGTGCCCGAGTTGACCGCCCCCCACACCATCACCGTGCTGTTGCGCGGGTCGATGCGCCGCGACAGCACTCCGGGCACGCCGGTGATCAACGTGCCCAGCCCGTAGACCAGGTCACCGGTCAGGTGCGGCCGCGACGTGTGCCCGCCCGGCGAGTGCAGCGTCACCTCGAGCTGATCGGCCGCCGAGGTGATCGGCCCGGGCCGCACCGCGACCTTGCCGACCGCCAGGCGCGGATCGCAGTGCAGCGCGAAGATGCGCGACACGCCGGTCAGCACACCCGCGGCGATCGCGTCGATCGCACCGCCGGGCATCAACTCCTCGGCGGCCTGGAAGATCAGCCGCACGCCGACCGGAAGCTCGGGCACCGACGCGATGGCCAGCGCGGCACCCAACAGGATCGCGGTGTGCGCGTCATGTCCGCAGGCGTGCGCAACGTTGGGCACCACCGAGGCGTACGGCGCGCCGGTGCGCTCGGCCATCGGCAATGCGTCCATATCTGCGCGCAGCGCGATCCTCGGCCCGTGCTCGGGCCCGAAGTCACACGTCAGCCCGGTACCGCCGGGCAGCACCTTCGGGTTGAGCCCGGCATCGGCCAGGTGCGACGCGACGAACTGCGTGGTGGCGAACTCCTGACGGCCCAGCTCCGGGTGGGCGTGCAGGTGACGCCGCCACGTCACCATGTCGTCGTAGTGGGCGTCCAGCCACAGCTCAGCGGCGTCCGGCAGCGTCATGACGCTCGCCTCGCCTGCAACTCCAGCACCCGGTCCCGCTCGGTCGGCGTCTCGGCGAGCGACACCACCGTGCGCGCCAGCATCACCGCGCCCTCGACGACGGCCGCGTCGGCGCCAGGGCCGACGGCTGCGGCGGCGAACGCGGGCTGATGCACCGACGCTCCCCCGGCGTCGATGCCGACGACCGGGTGAATCCCCGGCATCACCTGCGTGACGTTGCCCATGTCGGTGCTGCCCAGCGGCAACGCCGCCTCGGCTTCGGCGGGCACCGGGCTGCGGCCCAGCCGCACCATCTCGGCCCGGAACGTCTCGACCAGCCAGGCGTCGGGAGTCAGTTCGCGATAGGCCGGCTCGGTCTCGGCGACCTCGTAGCCGCAGCCGGTGGCCACCGCGCCGGCCAGGAAGCAGTCCGCCATCCGCTGCTCGAGTTCGCGCAGCGAGGCGGTATCGCCCGCGCGCATCGTGTACTGCATCTCGGCGCGCGCCGGTATGACGTTGGTGGCCTGGCCGCCGTCGGTGACGATGCCGTGCATCATCTGGCCGGGCGCGAGCTGTTGACGCAGCAACCCGATCGCGACCTGCGCGACGGTGACCGCATCGACGGCGTTGACACCCAGGTACGGTGCGACCGCCGCGTGGGCCTCGGTGCCCCGGTAGGTCACCGCGACCTGCGACAGCGCCAACGACCGGGCAGCGGCGATGTCGAGTGGCCCGGGATGCAGCATCACCGTGGCGGCGATGTCGTCGAACACACCGGCCTCCAGCATCAGCACCTTCCCGCCGCCGGCCTCCTCGGCGGGAGTGCCGAGCAGCGCCACCGTCAGCCCGAGTTGGTCGGCCACCTCGGCCAGCGCCAGCGCGGTGCCCACCGCCGAGGCGGCGATGATGTTGTGCCCGCACGCGTGGCCGATTTCGGGCAGCGCGTCGTACTCGGCGCAGATGCCGATGACCAGCGGACCACTGCCGTAGTCGGCGCGAAACGCGGTGGGCAGCCCGGCGGGCGCCGCGTTGATCTCAAAACCCTGTTCGGCGACCAGCGCCTTGGTCTTGGCGCAGCTGCGGTATTCGGCGAAGGCCAGTTCGGGCTCGGCGTGGATGTCGTGAGACAGCGCCACCAGGTCCCCGCCGCGTCGCCGGACGGCGTCTTCGACGCAACTCGACGTGGTGGCGGTGGGCATCCTCGAAGTATCTCACTGCCGTCACTTGCCGATTCCGACAGCTAAGCTCGCCGACTGTGACGGGTCCGGATCAGATCGCTGCCGAGTCGGCGGCCGCCATCCGCGACCGCACGGGCGTCGACGAGCACGACGTCGCGGTGATTCTCGGATCGGGTTGGGCGCCCGCCGTCGCCCGGCTCGGAGACGCGCAGGCGACGGTGCCGATGGCCGAGGTGCCCGGCCTGAGCGCGCCGACCGCGCAGGGACACGGCGGACAACTAGTGTCCATGACGGTCGGTCCCCGGCGGGTGCTGGTGTTCGTCGGCCGGATCCACACCTACGAGGGCCACGAGGCCCGCGATGTGGTGCGTCCGGTGCGCGCGGCGTGCGCGGCGGGGGTGACGACGGTGGTGTTGACCAACGCCGCCGGCGGCCTACGCGAGGATTTCACCGTGGGCCAGCCGGTGCTGATCAGCGACCACCTCAACCTGACGGGCCGGTCGCCGCTGGTGGGGGCGGATTTCGTCGACATGGTCGACGCGTACTCGCCGCGGTTGCGGGCCGTCGCCCGCGAGATCGACCCCTCGCTGGTCGACGGGGTCTACGCCGGGTTGACCGGGCCGCAGTACGAGACCCCCGCGGAGATCAGGATGCTGCGCACGCTGGGCGCTGACCTGGTCGGCATGTCGACGGTGCACGAGACCATCGCCGCGCGCGCGGCCGGTGCCGAGGTGCTGGGCGTGTCGCTGGTGACGAACATGGCGGCCGGTATGACGGGCCTGCCGCTGAGCCACGACGAGGTGCTCGAGGCGGGCCGGCAGTCGGCGACGCGGATGGGCGCGCTGCTGGCCGACGTCATCGCGCGCCTGTAGACACATCCCGGCATATGCCGACGAGAAAGTGGGCACACTAGCTTCCATGACGGCGTCGCGGACCTCGACCAACGCGCAGGAATGGATAACGCATGACCCCGACCCCGACACCGCCGCCGAACTCGCGGCGTGCACACCGGAGGAACTCGAAGAGCGGTTCGCCCGCCCTCTGACGTTCGGGACCGCCGGGCTGCGCGGACCGCTTCGGGCGGGCCCCAACGGGATGAACCTGGCGGTGGTGCTGCGCGCCACCTGGGCCGTCGCCAAGGTGCTCAAGGACCGCGGGCTGCACGGCCACGATGTCGTGGTGGGCCGCGACACCCGGCACGGATCAGACGAATTCGCGCTTGCGGCCGCCGAAGTACTTGCCGCCGAAGGCTTTTCGGTGACACTGATGTTCACCGCGGTGCCCACACCGGTAGTCGCTTTCGCCGTGCGCCACGCGCCCGCCGCCGCGGGTATCCAGATCACCGCGTCACACAATCCGCCGTCGGACAACGGCTACAAGGTCTATTTCGAGGCCGGGTTGCCGATCGTGTCCCCCACCGATCACGAGATCGAGCAGGCGATGGCCGAGGCCCCGCATGCCGACGAGATCGCCCGCCGGGCCGTCGAACCCTCGGGCGTCGGCCAGGTGCAGCGCTACATCGAACGGGCGGCCAACGTCCGGCACACCCACGGGTCGGTGCGGGTGGCGTTGACCCCATTGCACGGTGTCGGCGGTGAGTTCGCGCTGGATGCGCTGGTGCGGGCCGGGTTCTCCGACGTTCACGTGGTCGACGAGCAGTTCGCACCCGATCCGGACTTCCCCACGGTGGCCCTGCCCAACCCCGAGGAACCGGCGGCGGTCGAAGCCGTGCTGAAACTGGCCGCCGACGTCGACGCCGACGTCGCGGTGGCACTGGATCCCGACGCCGACCGGTGCGCAGTAGGCGTCCCGACCCCGGACGGCTGGCGGATGCTCTCCGGCGACGAAACAGGTTGGCTGCTGGGCGATTATCTGCTCTCGCAGATCGAGCCGGGCCCGGTGACCGAGGCCACCGTGGTGGCCAGCTCCGTGGTGTCCTCGCGGCTGCTCGCCGCGATCGCGAGGGAACACGGCGCCCGGCATGTCGAGACCCTCACGGGTTTCAAGTGGCTGGCGCGCGCCGACGAGGGCCTACCCGGATGCACGCTGGTGTACGCCTACGAGGAGGCCATCGGCCACTGCGTGGATCCCAGCGCGGTGCGCGACAAGGACGGCATCAGCGCGGCGGTGCTGTTCTGCGATCTGGTCACCGCTTTGCAGCACCGCGGCCACACGGTGCTCGACGCGCTCGACGACCTGGCCCGCCGGCACGGCGTGCACTCGACGACCGCGGTGTCGCGTGCGGTGGCCGATGTCGACGAGGCGGCCGCGGTGATGGCGCGGCTGCGTCAGGCCCCGCCCGATCGCCTCGCCGGTTTCGACGTGGCCGTCGTCGACCTGCTGGCAGAACCCGGGCCGCTGTGCACCGACGCGCTGGTCATGTCCGGCGGCGACGGCGAATCCAGATTCCGAATCGTGGTGCGACCGTCGGGCACCGAGCCGAAGGTCAAGTCCTACATCGAGGTTCGGTGCGGCGACGTCAGCGACCTCACCGCCGCGCGGGCCCGCGCGCAACGCCTACAGGACGAGCTGGCCGCGGCCGTGCGGCAATGGTGAGCCGCCGCTGATCAACGCGGTCCGAACTGGCGGTCACCCGCATCGCCGAGGCCGGGCACGATGTAGGCGATCTCGTTGAGCCGCTCGTCGATCGTCGCGGTGTAGACCGTCACATCCGGGGCCGCCTCCTCCAACGCGGCGATCCCCTCCGGCGCCACCACCACGCACACCGCGGTGATGTCGACGGCGTTGCGCGAGCGCAGCAGCCGGATCGTGTGCACCATCGAACCGCCGGTGGCCAGCATCGGGTCCAGCACCATCACCGGCTGGGTGCTCAGGTCGTCGGGCAGCGACTCCAGATACGGGGTGGGCTGCAGCGTCTGCTCGTCGCGGGCGACGCCCACGAACCCGACGCGGGCCTCCGGGATCAGCGCGTGCGCCTGATCGACCATTCCCAGCCCGGCGCGCAGCACCGGAACCAGCAGCGGCGGGTTGGCCAACCGGCAGCCCGTGGTCTCGGCCATCGGGGTGCGGACCGAGACGGTCTCGACCGGGGCGTCGCGGGTGGCCTCGTAGACCAGCATCACGGTCAGATCGCGCAGCGCGGCGCGGAAGGCGGCGTTGTCGGTCGCCTCGTCGCGCAGCGTGGTCAACCGTGCGGCGGCCAGTGGGTGGTCGACGACGCGCACATCCATGCGCCGCACCCTAATGGAACCGCGGCGGGCCGGGAGCCGTCCTAAAGGGCATGTTCGCCGGTACCTTCGTCGACCCACAGGCCGTCCGCGCACTGGGCGCCGCAAACTCCGCGCACGCCGCCGACCTCGCCGCCCTCGCCGCGGCGCTGTCCGCGCTCCCGCCCGCGCCGAGCTTCGGCCCGGTCGGTGCCCGGTTCTTGTCCGCGTTGGCCGCCGCGGCCGCCGAGGGGTCTCAGGCGGTGACCGCGCTGGCCGACACGCTCGCGCAGTCCACCTCGACCGCGTACGCCGCCGCGCAGGCCTACGCCGACGCCGACCGCGGCGCGGGCCTGCGCATCGCCGGGGAGTAGCGGTGGCGGGTGCCCCGGATGCGGTGGTGACGGCGCTGGCGGCGCCGATTCGGCGGCTGCAGGCGGCGGTGGGCACGGGCTGGTCGGCCGATCCGTTCGCCGATCCGGCCGCGGTGCTGGGCCGGGTGCGCGACGGGCTGGCCGACGTCTCGGCGCGCATCGGGCGCACATGGTTCGCGGCAGAGGCGCAGTGGTCCGGTGCGGGCGCGCAGGGCGCGGCCGGCTTCATGGCACGGACGGTCGCCGCCCTCGACGACCTCGCGGCGCACGCCGATCGGCTGAGCAGCACCGCGGGCACCGCGGCCGAGGCGATCATGCGCGCGCACGACCGGTTGACCGCGATCGTCGAGGACTTCGAGGCCCGCGCCGCGGCCCTGGCACCCCACCTCGACTCTCCCGCGGTGGCCGAGAAGCTGCTGGCCGAGGCGAGGCGTGCGCTGGCCGAGGCCACCGCGGTGGTCGACGCGCTCCATGCCGACCTCGACGGCCATGCCGCGGCGCTGACCACCGCGGCGCCGTCCGCGCCCGCGGCGACGGCGCCTGCCGGTGTGGGCGGCGTCGGCCCGATGCCCGCGCTGGGCTCGGGTCTCGGCGGCGGCGCGTCGGGTTCGGCGGGTGCGCCTGGCGCGGGTCTCGGCACGCTGATCGGGGATCTGGTCGGGCTGTCCACCCGTGACGCGCCGGACGCGTTGGCCGACCCGGCCGGGTTCGGCAGCGGCGTCGCGGTGCGGCTACCCGACGGCAGCTCGGCGATGGCGCCGAATGCCGTGGCGGCCAGCGCCGTCCGGCATGCGTTGACCCAGCTGGGGGTGCCCTACCAGTGGGGCGGCGTCACGCCCGGCGTCGGGCTGGACTGCAGCGGGCTGACCAAGTGGGCGTACGGCGAAGCGGGGCTGAACATTCCGCGGCTGGCCCAGGAGCAGGACGTCGGGGCCGCCGTCGACGCCGGCTCGCTGCGGCCGGGCGACTTGGCGGTTTGGGATGGCCACGTCGCGATGGTCGTGGGCAACGGCACCATGATCGAAGCGGGTGATCCGGTCAAGCTCTCGCCGATCCGTACCGACAACGCCGGTCAGGGCTTCCAGGGGTTCTGGCGACCGACGGCGTGACCGCGGTGGCTATTCTGTGCCGCATGGCTGCTGACATCGTGCCGATCCGGCTTGGGCTGACCAAGGGCGACATGTACACGCTGTGGGCCCCCCGGTGGCGCGCCGACGGCGACGAATGGGAGGGGTTCCTCGGAAAGGACGAGGACCTGTATCTGTTCGAGTCGGTGGCCGACCTGGCCGCGTTCGTCAGGACCAGCACCGACAACGATCTGACCGACCACCCCGCCTGGGAGAAGCTGACCGAGGCCAACGCGCACCGGCTCGACCCCGACGAGGACCATCAGTACGACCTGATCGGGGTGCCCGAACTGGCCGCCGAGAAGCCCAGCGAGGAAACGGTCGACACACTTCACCGCACGCTGGCGATCGTCTCGGCACTGGGCTCGGTGTGCGACCTGCCCGCCATCACCAAGTTCTTCAACGGCAACCCGAACCTGGCCACGGTGGGCGGCGGTATCGAGGCGTTCAGTCGTCGCGCCGGGCGCAAGCGGTGGGCCGAGATCGAGAAGGTGATCGCCCGCGGCTGGGAGGGCGTGATCGACGCGCTCGACGACGTCGTCACCACACCCGACGTCGACGCCGCCGCCGCGAAGAAGGCCGCCGACGAACTGGCCGGCCCCGCGCCCGAACCGGAGGTCGACGACCTCGAGGTCGACCCCGACTCTGCCGATGCCGACGCCGATGAGGACGGCGAGGCCGACGATCTGACCGCGCACGCCTCGGGTGTGGTGCTGGGCAGCGACTCGGACTTCTGGCTCAAGGTCGGCATCGACCCGGTGCGGATCATGACCAGGGGCGGCACCTACTACACGCTGCGGTGCTATCTCGAGGACTCGCCGGTGTTCCTCGGCCGCAACGGACGGATCAGCGTGTTCCCCTCGGAGCGCGCGCTGGCCCGCTACCTGGCCGACGAGCACGACCACGACCTGTCCGGGCTGGCCACCTACGACGACATCCGCACGGCCGCCAACGACGGCTCGCTGCGCGTCGACATCACCGACGACAACGTCTACGTGCTCACCGAGATCGTCGACTATCTGGCCGAGGGGCCCGACGCGATCGACCGCGGCCAGCTCGAGTTGGCCGTCGAACTGCTCAGGGACGTCGGCGATTACGCCGAGGAGACCGTCGTCGAGGAGACCCTGGACCCGGAGCAGCCGCTGGGCCGGGTGGTGGCCTACGTGCTCGACTCCGCTGCGACCCGGCCGAATCCGCCCTACGCCGACGCGGTCGAGCAGTGGGAGGAACTGGAGGCCTTCGTGGAGTCCCGGCTGCGCTCGGAGTGACTCTCCTGCCCGCGAGCGACCCCAGATCGCCGTAGAGATCGGCGGTTCACCGCACATCCGCGGTCGCTCGCGGAGAGATGCGGGGAGCCGCTAGCCGATGAGCACCGCGAAGCGCGGCTTGATCACGTCGTCGATGATCGACAGCCGCTCGTGGAACGAGATGAACGCGGATTTCATCGCGTTGATGGTGAACCGCTGCAGATCGCTCCAGCCGTAACCGAACGTTTCGACCAGCCGCAGCATCTCCTGGCTCATCGTGGTGTCGCTCATCAACCGGTTGTCGGTGTTGACGGTGACCCGAAACCGCAGCCGCGCCAACAGATCGAAGGGATGCTCGGCGAGGCTGGCCACCGCCCCGGTCTGAACGTTGGAAGTCGGACACATCTCGAACGGGATGCGCTTGTCGCGCAGCAACGCCGCCAGCCTGCCCAACTTCGCGGTGCCATCGGGAGCGACCGTGATGTCGTCGACGATCCGCACGCCGTGCCCGAGCCGGTCGGCGCCGCAGAACGCGATGGCCTCGTGGATGGACGGCAACCCGAACGCTTCACCGGCGTGAATGGTGAAGCGCGCGTTGTTGTTTCGCATGTACTCGAAGGCGTCCAGGTGCCGCGTCGGCGGATAGCCGGCCTCCGCCCCCGCGATGTCGAAGCCGACCACGCCCTTATCGCGAAACCGGATCGCGAGTTCGGCGATCTCCAGTGACCGTGCCGCGTGGCGCATCGCGGTGACCAGGCAGCGCACCATGATGGTCCGGCCCTCGGCGGCGGCATCCTTCTCGCCGTCGGCGAACCCGGCCAACACCGCCTCCACCACGGCATCCAGCGACAGACCGCCGTCGATGTGCAGTTCGGGCGCGAACCGGATCTCGGCGTACACGACATTGTCGGCGGCGAGGTCTTCGACGCATTCGCGAGCCACCCGGTGCAGGGCCTCCGGTGTCTGCATCACGCCCACGGTGTGCGCGAACGGTTCCAGGTAGCGCACCAACGATCCGCTGTGTGCGGCCTTGCGGAAGAACTTCGCGAGTTCGTCGACGTCGTGGGCGGGCAGCTCGTCGTAGCCGCCGGCCTCGGCCAGTTCGAGCACGGTAGCCGGCCGCAGGCCGCCGTCGAGGTGGTCGTGCAGCAGCGCCTTGGGGGCTTTCCGGATCGTGTCGAGGGTCAACGGTGTGGTCATGACGGGATCCGATCGATGATCAGCGGGCGCGACGGCGGGGCGTCGTCGGTCACGCTCCAGGCTCCGTCGAGTTCGGCGATCGCGGCCGGGAACCGCTGCGGGGTCTCGGTGTACAGCGTGAACAGCGCCTGGCCGGCGGTGACGGACTCACCCGGCCGGCGGTGGATGAGCAGGCCCGCACCGGCCTGCACCCGCTCGCCCGGGACGGAGCGGCCCGCACCGAGCCGCCACACCGCAAGTCCAACAGCCATCGCGTCGATGCTTCCCATCGTGCCATCGCGCGGGGCGGTGATGGTTTCGACGGCGGTGTCGAGCCGCGGTGGGGTCTTCAGGTCACCGCCCTGCGCGGCCACCAGATCGCGGAACCGGTCCATCGCGGTGCCGTCCCGCAGCGTCTGGGCCGGGTCGACACCGTCGATTCCGGCGGCGTCGAGCATCTCGGCGGCCAGCGCCAGCGTCAGTTCGACCACGTCGGCGGGCCCGCCGCCGGCCAGCACCTCCACCGACTCGATGACCTCCACCAGATTGCCCACCGCGCGGCCCAGCGGGGTGGCCATGTCGGTCAGCAGCGCCGTGGTCACCAGGCCGTGCGCGGTGCCCAACTCGACCATGGTGCGGGCCAGCTCACGCGACTCGGCCTCGGTCTTCAGGAACGCACCGGAACCCACCTTGGTGTCGAGCACCAGGGCCCGGGTGCCCTCGGCGATCTTCTTGCTCATCACCGAGCTCGCGATCAGCGGCAGCGATTCGGTGGTGGCGGTGATGTCACGCAGCGCGTAGATCTTGCGGTCGGCGGGCGCCAGCTCCCCGGCCGCGAAGATCGCCGCACCGATATCGCAGAGTTGTTGGCGTATTTGGCTTTTCGATATCTCGGCGGTGAATCCGGGAATCGACTCCAGCTTGTCGAGCGTGCCGCCGGTGTGGCCGAGGCCGCGCCCGGCCGCCTGCGGCACCGCGGCGCCGCACGCCATCACGATGGGCACCAGCGGAATGGTGATCTTGTCGCCGACCCCGCCCGTCGAGTGCTTGTCCACCAGCGCCAGCGGTTTGCCGTCGCGGCGCAGGTCGGTGAAGTCGAACCGCTCCCCCGAGGCGATCATCGCCGCGGTCCAGCGGGCGATCTCGGCATCGGTCATACCGCGCAGGAAGATCGCCATCAGCAGCGCCGACATCTGCTCGTCGGCGAGCGCACCGGCGGTGTACGCGTCGATCACCCAGTCGATCTGGGCGTCCGACAGCGCCCCGCCGTCGCGTTTGGTCCTGATGACGCTGGGCGCGTCAAACGTCAACCGCGTCACCGCCGTTACGTTACCGACGAATAGACCTCTAGGCGGCTGCGCGCCGACCGCCCAGCGAACTCGGCGCGTCGAGGCCGGCGCCCTCGGCGATCCCGACCCCGAGGCGCTCGACGAGTTCACCACCGAACCAGGCGGCCACCACGGCCAGCACCACCGCGGCGAAACTGCACACCAACGCCCACACGGTCGGCGTCCAGCCCTCGCCGACGCGCAGCAGCCAACTGATCGCGAACAGCACCAGCACCACCCCGTTGCCCAGGCCGTGCACCAGTCCGATCCGCTTGGCCCGGGTGCCGCCAGGAATCTTGAACCAGTCGATCCAGCCGAATGGCGCGGCGAGCAACCCACCGATGATCCCGGCCGCGATCATGTAGCCCGCCGCGACGGCGAACCCGGATCGGTCGGTCGTCAGGTAGATGATGTCGAAGACCACCGCCGTGCCCAGCAGTCCCAGTGGAAACGAGATCAGCATCGGATGGATCGCGTGGCCCAGCGCCTTCGCCCGACTCTCCATGTTGCGCCTCCTCACCGAACGGTTACGGCTGCGGAATACCTCGCCGGGGCGATCTCAAACGGACCTCACGGCCGGTTCGCGAGCCGCAGGTCATCGGGCCCGAAGGCATCGGGCAGCAATTCGGCCAGCGGGCGCGGTCCCTGTGGGTGGTCGATCAGCAATTGGCCCCCGCCGTGCTCCAGCAGCACCTGCCTGCACCGGCCGCACGGCATCAGCACCCGACCCGTCGCGTCCACGCAGGACAGTGCGATCAGCCTGCCCCCACCGCCGGAGTGCAGCGCGCACACCACCGCGCACTCGGCACAGAGACCAAGGCCATATGAGACATTTTCCACATTGCATCCGGTCACCACGCGGCCGTCGTCGACCAGCGCGGCGGCCCCCACCGCGAGACCCGAATACGGCGCGTAGGCGCGCGCGGTGACTTCGGCTGCTTTGTGCCGCAACAGCTTCCAGTCAATATCGGTCGGCATCGGCACCTCGTCCTCGTTGTCCTGAAAGCATTCCGAAACCCCGTCCTATGGTGCGGGTCACGAAATAGATGACCCTCAATTTCGCGTTTTCCCCTACGCGGACGGCTAAACCGTAGTTCGTTTAGTAGTACAAGTGGGTTTAGAGTCGCCCCGAGGTTTGGGACGACCGGACTGTATGTCGCCGCCAGTGCGGCGCAGGTGCCCTGCCGCGATGCGGTGCCGGTGCCCGAACGTCGACCGAGGGCGTTGGAGGCCAGATGAGTACTCAAACTTCCGGGTTGACGCCCGGGGGTGCTTCGGTGCCGGTTCCGCGACCGAAACCGCCGCGCAGGCGCACCCTCTACCGCGGTGACCCGGCGATGTGGTCGTGGGTGCTGCACCGCATCACCGGTGCGACGATCTTCTTCTTCCTGTTCGTTCACGTCCTCGACACCGCGCTGGTGCGCGTCAGTCCGCAGGCCTACAACCAGGTCATCGAGACCTACAAGACGCCGATCGTCGGTTTGATGGAGATCGGACTGGTGGTTGCGGTCCTCTACCACGCGCTCAACGGCGTGCGGGTGATCCTCATCGACTTCTGGCAGCACGGCCCCCGCCACCAGCGGCAGATGCTGTGGGTGGTCGTCGGCGTGTTCCTGGCGGTCTTCATCCCCGCGCTGGGCCTGATCGGGATGCACATGGCGGAGCGGTTCCTGTGACCGGGCCGGGAACAGGCTGGACGCCGCATCACCGCGAGGACCGCGCGGCGCCGGTGATGCAGAAGGAGCACGACCGCCCGGCCGGTCTGGACCATCCGCGTGCGCCGCGGCGCGCCGGCGGCATCCCGTACTTCGAGAAGTACGCCTGGCTGTTCATGCGATTCTCCGGTGTGGCGCTGGTCTTCCTCGCGCTGGGCCACCTGTTCGTCATGCTGATCTGGGACGGCGGTGTCTACCGGATCGACTTCAACTACGTCGCGCAGCGGTGGGCCTCTCCGTTCTGGCAGATCTGGGACATGGCGCTGCTGTGGCTGGCGATGGTGCACGGCGCCAACGGCATGCGCACCATCATCGGCGACTACGCCCGCAAGAACGTCACGAAGTTCTACCTGAACTCGCTGCTGCTGTTGGCGACGGGTTTCACGCTGGTGTTGGGCAGCTACGTGTTGGTCACCTTCGACGCGAGCATCTCGTGACCGGGCGAGCGCAAGCGACAACGGGAGCAATCAGATGATCCTTGACCACCGCTACGACGTCGTGATCGTCGGCGCAGGCGGCGCGGGTATGCGCGCCGCCGTCGAGGCCGGACCACGGGCCCGTACCGCCGTGCTGACCAAGCTGTATCCCACCCGCAGCCACACCGGGGCGGCGCAGGGCGGCATGTGCGCAGCCCTGGCCAACGTCGAAGAGGACAACTGGGAATGGCACACCTTCGACACCGTCAAGGGCGGCGACTACCTCGCCGACCAGGACGCCGTGGAGATCATGTGCCGGGAAGCCATCGACGCCGTGCTGGATCTGGAGAAGATGGGCATGCCGTTCAACCGCACCCCCGAGGGCCGCATCGACCAGCGCCGATTCGGCGGCCACACCCGCGACCACGGCAAGGCCCCGGTACGCCGCGCCTGTTACGCCGCCGACCGCACCGGGCACATGATCCTGCAGACGCTGTATCAGAACTGCGTCAAACACGACGTCGAGTTCTTCAACGAGTTCTACGCGCTGGACATCGCGATCACCGAGACGCAGTCGGGCCCGGTGGCCACCGGCGTCATCGCCTACGAACTTGCCACCGGTGACATCCATGTCTTTCACGCCAAAGCGATCGTGTTCGCCACCGGCGGGTCGGGGCGGATGTACAAGACCACCTCCAACGCCCACACGCTGACCGGGGACGGTATCGGCATTGTGTTCCGCAAGGGACTTCCGTTGGAGGACATGGAGTTTCACCAGTTCCACCCGACCGGTCTGGCCGGGCTCGGCATCCTCATCTCCGAGGCCGTGCGCGGCGAGGGCGGCCGGCTGCTCAACGGCGAGGGTGAACGCTTCATGGAGCGTTACGCGCCGACGATCGTCGACCTGGCGCCACGCGACATCGTCGCCCGATCGATGGTGCTCGAGGTGCTCGAGGGCCGCGGCGCGGGCCCGAACAAGGACTACGTCTACATCGACGTGCGCCACCTCGGCGAGGACGTGCTCGAGGCCAAACTGCCCGACATCACCGAGTTCGCCCGCACCTACCTGGGCGTGGATCCGGTCACCGAACTGGTGCCGGTCTATCCGACCTGTCACTACCTGATGGGCGGGATCCCGACGACGGTCACCGGACAGGTGCTGCGGGACAACACCACCCCGCTGCCCGGCCTGTACGCCGCCGGCGAGTGCGCCTGCGTATCGGTGCACGGCGCCAACCGGTTGGGCACCAACTCACTGTTGGACATCAACGTGTTCGGCCGCCGCGCCGGCATCGCCGCGGCCAACTACGCGCTGGGCCGCGACCACGTCGAGCTGCCGCCCGACCCGGCGAGCATGGTGGTCGGCTGGGTCGGCCACATCCTCTCCGAGCACGGCAACGAGCGGGTCGCCGACATCCGCGGCGCGCTGCAGCAGTCGATGGACAACAACGCCGCGGTGTTCCGCACCGAGGAGACACTCAAACAGGCGCTCACCGACATCCACGCGCTCAAGGAGCGCTACAGCCGAATCACCGTGCACGACAAGGGCAAACGGTACAACAGCGACCTGCTCGAGGCGATCGAGCTGGGCTTTCTGCTCGAGCTGGCCGAGGTGACGGTGGTCGGCGCGCTCAACCGCAAGGAGTCGCGCGGCGGGCACGCGCGCGAGGACTACCCCAACCGCGACGACACCAACTATCTGCGCCACACCATGGCCTACAAGCAGGGCACGGAGCTGCTCAGCGACGTCCGGCTGGACTACAAGCCGGTGGTGCAGACGCGCTATGAGCCGATGGAACGGAAGTACTGACGATGAGCGCTTGCGCGAAGAGCGAGGCACTATGACGATCTCGCCCGAGGTTGCGGCCAAGGATCCCGAACTGCCGCCGGTGCCCGACGGCGCGGTGATGGTGACGCTGAAGATCGCCCGCGTCAACCCCGAGGACCCGGACGCCTACGCCGACTCCGGCGGCTGGCAGAGCTTCCGGGTGCCCTCACTGCCCACCGACCGGCTGTTGAACCTGCTGCACTACGTCAAGTGGTATCTGGACGGCACGCTGACGTTTCGGCGCTCCTGTGCGCACGGGGTGTGCGGGTCAGACGCGATGCGCGTC
Source organism: Mycolicibacterium sp. XJ1819 (assembly GCF_053483675.1). Classification (NCBI taxonomy): domain Bacteria; kingdom Bacillati; phylum Actinomycetota; class Actinomycetes; order Mycobacteriales; family Mycobacteriaceae; genus Mycobacterium; species Mycolicibacterium sp. XJ1819. Next base: position 32,923 of record NZ_JBEFST010000030.1, read on the forward strand.
AACGGTGTGAACCGGTTGGCGTGCAAGGTGCTGATGCGCGACATGCTGCCGAAGAACCCTCGCAAGGAGCTCACGATCACCATCGAGCCGATCCGTGGGCTGCCCGTCGAGAAGGACCTGGTCGTCGACATGGAGCCGTTCTTCGACGCCTACCGGGCGATCAAACCGTACCTGATGACCAGCGGCAACGAGCCCACCCGCGAGCGCATCCAGAGCCCGACCGACCGCGCCCGCTACGACGACACCACCAAATGCATCCTGTGTGCCTGCTGCACCACCAGTTGCCCGGTGTACTGGAGCGAGGGCAGCTATTTCGGGCCGGCCGCGATCGTCAATGCGCACCGGTTCATCTTCGACAGCCGCGACGAGGGCGCCGCCGAACGCCTCGACATCCTCAACGAGGTCGACGGGGTGTGGCGCTGCCGCACGACGTTCAACTGCACCGAGTCGTGTCCGCGCGGCATTCAGGTCACGCAGGCCATCCAGGAGGTCAAGCGCGCGCTGATGTTCGCCCGCTGAGTAGGGATTTCGGCGGGTTGAGTCGCGCTGAGCGCGACCAACCACGCCGAACTCGTCAGGCGACGACCTCGAGCCACATCGCGGTCGGGAACTGGCCTTCGCGCTCACCGACGCGGACGCCGCGTTCGGTGCGCATCGGGTCGCGGTAGGTCGGGATGATCTCCTGCACCCGCGGCAGGGCGGCGTCGTGCAGCAGCGCCATCGCCGCGCGGATCTCGAAGCGCGGATTGTCGGCCAGATAGGCGTGCAACAGCACGGTCTCGTTCCAGAAGAACAGGTCGTCGGACAGCACGTGCGCCGAGTATCCGTACGGGATCGTGATGTCGTGGAAGTGCACGATCACACCCTTGGGTAGCCGCGGCAGCACCTCGAGGATCATGTGATTGACATCACTGCCCGGCGACACGGTGTGGGTGGAGTCGACGAACAGCACGTCGCCGGGCTCCAGCCGGGCCAGTTCGGCCGGGTCCACGGCCTGCACCGGTTCGTGGCGAAGCGTGATCTTGCCCGCGGTGCTCAACTGGGTGAGGAATTCGGTCGGGAACGGGTCGACGCAGGTGATGTCGATGGTGGTGCCCGCGTCCTCGGCGGCCTTGAGTGCCACCCAGGTCGACGCGCCCGCGCCCACCTGGATCATCCGCTTGGGCGTGAGGGTGCGCACCACGCAGTACAGCAGGTCGGACTCGATGGGGCCGTAGCCCAACGCGCCGTTGGCTTTTCCGGCCTCCTGCTGCAGCGCCAGCGACGGCAGCGTGGCGGCCACGTCGGGTGGGCAGACCTTGCGCAGCCAGTTCAGTTGCTGCTCGACGTCGCGGCCGCCCACCCCCACCAACGAGTACGGGCGCTGCCAACTGCGGTCGGCCTTCATCGCGCGGATGTTGGGGATCTGGCTGTAGAAGTGCCGCGGGAGCACGTCGACGCCGAAGCGCTGCCCGGTCTCGAAGACGGTTCGGATCTGCGACTTTCCCCAGTCCTTGACCCGTCGCACGCGTGAGGCTTCGCCCATGGGGGGCGAGTATGCCAGACGTTTTCGGCTCGGCTGTCACACATCGGCGGGCCACCGTTTCCGGCGGTCCCGACGAACGACTGTCCAGTTTGCGAAAGATTGCCCGATCGGGGCTGACTGCACGCCATCACGTGTCTTAGCGTGGAAGGAGAAGGAGTTCCATGAATCGTTCGCGAGCCCTGAAGCGAGGCGAAACCGCAGTACAGCGCGCTGGAATTCGATTACGCCAGTTCATGTCGATGCGGCGCGGTGCGGGCCGCGTGCCCGTCGTGGGGAATTTGGCGCACATGCGGCCTTCGCTGTACGCCAAGGTGCTGAATGAACTCGACCTGGTTCCGGTCGCCCCAGAGCAGACCAATGCGGAGTCGCCGGTGGGCATGGTCTGGAAGCCATGGATCTACGGCAGCCACTACGACCTGTACGACCAGCTCGCGGCGGTCGGCGGAATTCGTCCGCACATCCATTTGATGAACCTCACCCGATTCGACGACGACAAGGCGCGCATTCAGCAGGTGTTCGAATGCAGCTTCGGCTATCCGCTCGGGATCGACCCCACGAACCACCTGGGACCTGCGGTGACGAAATCGCGCGTCAATGGCCAACACGACGGTGCCATCGTCATGTGCCCGATCGACGAAGTGAATCCGGAGGCGGTCTATCAACTGCCGATCGACAATCTCACCGGTGACGGCTATGTCGAGGACATCCGGGTGTCCGTGCTCGCCTACGCCCCGGAGATCTGTTACCTGAAATACCGGCCGGTGGCCGACCGCTTCTCGAACATCAACGCCTACGCGCGACTGGGATCGGTGCATGACCTGTTCTCCCGCGACGAACTGGCCCACATCGGCGCCTTTGCCCATGAAGCCGGCCTCGAGTGCGGCGAGGTTGACGTGTTGCGGGATCGAAAGAAGAGCCAGATCTACATCGTCGACGCCAACAACACCCCCTACGGTCCGCCCAACCATCTCGATGCGGGTGAGGCGAAGACGGCGGTGCGCGCACTGGCCGGCGCGTTCGCGCGCGCCTACCTCTGAGGGTCCTTGTCACACATCGGCGGGCTGTCTCGTCTGACCTATATGACCGAGAAGACACAGAACCCCCGCATCGCCCCCGTCCCGCCCAACCAAGCGTCGCTGCTGACCAAGGTGTTCTACCGGATCGCCAGGCGTCGGTTCGGCGAGGTGCCCGAACCGTTTGCCGTGGCCGCTCACCACCCGCGGTTGATGATCGCCAACGTGGTCCACGAAGGCATGCTGGGTTCGGCCTCGAAGAAGCTACCCAAGAACGTCCTGGAGTTGGCGGTGTTCTGGACCGCGCGCACCGTCGGCTGCTCGTGGTGCGTGGACTTCGGCACGATGTTGCAGCGCCTCGACGGACTCGACATCGACCGGCTCAAGGACGTGGACAACTACGCGACCTCACCGCGGTTCAACGACGACGAGCGCGCCGCCATCGCCTATGCCGATGCGATGACGACCGACCCGCACACCATCACCGACGAGCAGGTCGAGGACCTCAAGTCCCGCTTCGGCGAGCCGGGGGTCATCGAGCTGACCTATCAGATCGGCGTGGAGAACATGCGGGCACGCATGTACTCGGCACTGGGCATCACCGAGCAGGGCTTCAACTCCGGTGACGCGTGCCGTGTCCCGTGGGCGACCGAGGAGTCCGGGCAAGCGGCGAGCCGGTGAACTTGTCCGGGTTGGCGATATCCCATATCGCGCAGACCTTCCCGTCGCGCACGGTCATCGCGGTCACCCGCGGCGTCATCGCCGGATAGCCCGGTTGCGGCGCGGAGCCGGCGGTGAAACTGCCCAGTTCGCCGTTGACCAGCGCGAGTTGATTGGCCGCCAGCCATCCCGGGCCGTAGCGACGGGCCAGCCCGAACAGGAACCGCGCCACCTTCTGGGGACCGTGGATCGCCCGCGGGGCCGTCGGCGCCTTGCGGTTCGAGTCGCCGGTGAACGTGACCTCCGGATGCAGCAGCTGCACAACGGCTTCCATGTCTCCGGCGGCCAGGGCGGTCATCAGCTCACCGGCCACCTGATTGTGCACCTCGTCGTCGACCGGCGGCGGCGCGGTTGCCACGGTCCGGCGCGCCCGGGAGGCGAGTTGGCGCGCGGCGGCCTCGCTGACCCCGAGCACCGCGGCGATCTCGCCGAACGGCACCGCGAAGCCGTCGTGCAGCACGAAGGCCACCCGCTGATCGGGATTGAGCCGTTCGAGCACCACCATCGCCGCGAACCGCGCGTCTTCGCCCGCCACCACCGCCGCCAGCGGATCGTCGTCGCCCAGTGCGGTGACGACCGGTTCGGGCAGCCAGTCGCCGACGTAGGTCTCCCTGCGTCGCGACGCCGAGCGCAACCGGTCCAGCGCCAGCCTGCTGACCACCGTCGTCAGCCAGGCCCGCAGATCGGTGACGGGTTCGGTGTCGGCTGCCCGGTTCCAGCGCAGCCAGGCATCCTGGACGACGTCCTCGGCGTCGGCGACGGTTCCGGTGAGCCGGTACGCGACGGCCAGCAGGTGCGGCCGCAGCCCCTCGAATTCGTCTACCCGCGTACTCGCGGTGGTCATGGTCAAAAGTCTATGACCGGCGGCCGCCGGCGAACTCTTTCTGCCGCTTCGCCGCACGCAGTCAAGCCAACCGCGGCGCTGCGGCGAACCCCGTCCGCCCCCAAACCTCACCCCCTCGAGCCTTGCTAGACTCCGCGCCATGCCAAGCCGCCCGCCCATGCTCAAACGCGGCCGCACCCTCGCAAAGCGCATCCGCAACGCGGTGCGACCGGGTTCGGCCTCCCGGCCTGGCGCCGTCCCCGTACCCATCGTCGGCAACCTCGGGCACATGCGCGGGTCGCTGTACGCCAAGATCTTCGACGAGCTCAATCTCGAGCCCGTCGCGCCCAGACACACCACCGCGGCCTCGCCGTTCGGCCTGATCTGGAAACCGTGGATCCACGGCAGCGCATACGACCTCTCGGGCAAGATCGCCAAGCTGCGGCGCATCTCCCCGGACATCCGCCTGATCAACGACACCGCCTTCACCGACGACAAGCTGGTGGTGCAGCGCGAGTTCGAACGCGCCTTCGGTTACGGGCTCGAGGTCGATCCGACGACGTATGTGGGTCTGGCGGTCAAGAAGTCGCGAGTCAACGCCAAACACGACGGCATGGTCGTCGAGTGCCCGATCCCCCAGGCCGATCCGGAGATGGCCTACCAGCTGCTCGTCGACAACGTCAACGAAGACGGCGACAATCTCGAGATCCGCGTGTCGATCATGGCCTACGAGCCCCAGCTCTGCCACATGAAGTGGAAGACCGACGCCAACCGCTTCGTCAACTGGAACAAGCTGATCCGCCTCGTGCCCTCGATAGACGAGCTGTTCTCACCCGACGAGCTGGCCAAGATGGCCGCGTTCGCCCGTGGCATCGGGTTGGAGTGCGGTGACATGGACGTGTTGCGCGACAACAAGAGCGGCAAGATCTACATCGTCGACGCCAACAACACCCCGTACGGCCCGCCCAACAACATCGACGAGAGCGACGCGCCCAAGCTGTTGCGTCAGTACGCCGACGCCTTCGCGCGGGTCTATCACCTCTGAGTCAGCGCTTCGCGAAAACCGTTCGGTGCCAGTCCTTGTCGGCGACACCGGTGATATCGCTCATGACGTGTTTGATGGTGAGGTACTCGTCGAGTGAGTAGTCGCTCATGTCCTTGCCGAACCCTGAGGCGCCCATCCCGCCGTGCGGCATCTCGCTGATGATCGGGATGTGGTCGTTGATCCACACGCAGCCGGCCCTGATCTCGCGCGACGCCCGCTGCGCACGGTAGACGTCACGCGTCCACGCCGAGGCGGCCAGGCCGTAGTCGGTGTCGTTGGCCTGACGCAGCGCGTCGTCGTCGTCGGTGAACGAGCGCACCGTCAGCACCGGCCCGAAGATCTCCTCACGGTAGGCCTCCGACCGCTCGTCGACATCGGCGATCAGTGTGGGCAGGTAATACGACCCCGGCCGCTCCGGGGCGGCACCGCCGGTGACGATCCGCCCGCCCTGATCGGGTGCGCGCGCCACCATGCCCGCCACCTTCTGCCGGTGCGCCGTCGAGATCAGCGGCCCCAGATCGGTTTCGGGGTCCTGCGGGTCGCCGACGACGACCTTGCCCATCACCTCCGCGACGCCCGCGACGAAGTCGTCGTAGAGGGGGCGCGCCACGATCGCCCGCGTCGCCGCCGTGCAGTCCTGGCCGGTGTTGATCAGCGCCGCGGCCACCGCGCCCTGGACCGCGGCGTCCAGATCCGCGTCGTCGAACACCACGAACGGCGCCTTGCCGCCCAGTTCCAACTGCGTGCGGTGGCCGTGCTCGGCGGCGGCGGCCATCACCTTGCGGCCGACCGCGGTCGATCCGGTGAACGTGACCAGGTCGACGTCCCGGTGCCCGGCCAGCGCGGCGCCGACGTCGGCGCCTTGCCCGCTGACCACGTTGAGCACGCCGGCGGGCAGACCCGCCTCGGCGGCCAGCCGGGCCAGGCTCAGCGTCGTCAACGGCGTCAGCTCGCACGGTTTGATCACCACGGTGCAGCCGGCGGCCAAGGCGGGCAACACTTTCCACACCGCCATCTGCAGCGGGTAGTTCCACGGTGTGATGGTGGCGACCACGCCGACGGCCTCGCGGCGGATGCTCGACGTGTGGTCACCGGAATACTCCGCGGTGGCTCTGCCCTCGAGATGGCGGGCGGCGCCTGCGAAGAAGTCGATGTTGTCCACGCTGCCCGGCACGTCGAACTCGGCGGCCAGCCGCACCGGCTTACCCGTCTGGCTCACCTCCTCGGCGACCAGCTCGTCGGTGTGATCGCCGGCCAACCGGGCCAGTGTGAACAGCACCGCCGAGCGCTCGGCGGGGGTGGCCGTCGCCCAGTCCCGGGACGCGGCGCGCGCCGAGAAGACGGCGGCGTCGACGTCGCCGGGTTCGGCCAGCGCATACTCGACGACGGGTTCGTCGGTGGCGGGGTTGATGACGCGATGCGGTCGGCCGCCGGTTTTCACCGGGGCGCCGTCGATCCAACTGCCCAGCACGGTCATGGACCAACGCTAACCGACACGCAGCCGCAGAATCTACGCATTCCCGCAGCCCCACCGCACCGAACCGCCTGATTTCATGGCGATGGTTGCCTGCTACGACGGATTCCGTGCACAATCGCATGCATGGCGAACCCGAACGTCGGGCCCGTTTCCTTCCGCGTCAACCAGTCCAGGCCAGGCGCGGCGTTTCCGCTTGACGACTTGTCGAAGCAGATCATCGAGAAGTTGCAGCAGGACGGTCGACGCTCCTATGCCGGCATCGGCAAGGCCGTCGGCTTGTCGGAGGCCGCGGTGCGCCAACGCGTGCAGCGCATGGTCGATGCCGGCGTGATGCAGATCGTCGCGGTCACCGACCCGATGCAACTGGGCTTCGCCCGCCAGGCGATGATCGGGATTCGTTGCACCGGCGACACCACCCGGGTGGCCGAGAAGTTGGCCGCCATCGAGGCCGTCGACTACGTGGTGCTGACCGCGGGTTCCTTCGACGTCATCGTGGAGGTCGTCTGCGAGGACGACGACGACCTGCTGGATCTGCTCAACACCCAGATCCGCTCGCTGCCGGGAGTCACCTCCACCGAGACACTCGTATATCTGAAACTTGTCAAGCAGCAATATAATTGGGGCACCCGATGACGACAACCGACCTCGGCGCGATCGCCAACCGCCACCTGTGGGGGCACTTCGCCCGCCACGGCGAGGGCATCACTCCGCCGATCATCACCCGCGGCGACGGCGTGATGATCTGGGACGACAAGGGCAAGAGCTACATCGACGGGCTGTCGGGCCTGTTCGTCGTGCAGGTGGGCCACGGCCGCAGCGAACTCGCCGAGGCCGCCGCCAAACAGGCCGAGACACTGGCGTTCTTTCCGCTGTGGTCCTACGCCACCCCGACTGCGATCGAATTGTCCGAGCGCGTCGCCGGCTATGCGCCGGGCGACCTGAACCGGGTGTTCTTCACCACCGGCGGCGGCGAGGCCGTCGAGTCGGCGTGGAAGCTGGCCAAGAACTATTTCAAGCTGATCGGTAAACCCGGTAAGCACAAGGTGGTTTCGCGCGCGATCGCCTACCACGGCACCACCCAGGGCGCGCTGGCGATCACCGGCCTTCCGGTGTTCAAGGCGCCGTTCGAACCGATCACCCCCGGCGGCTTCCGAGTCCCCAACACCAACTTCTATCGCGCTCCCGAGCAGTACGAGCACGACGCCAAGGCGTTCGGTCAGTACTGTGCGGACCGCATCGCCGAGGCCATCGAATTCGAGGGGCCGGACACCGTCGCTGCGGTGTTCCTCGAACCGGTGCAGAACGCCGGCGGTTGCTTCCCGCCACCGCCGGGCTACTTCGAGCGGGTCCGCGAGATCTGCGACACCTACGACGTGCTGCTGGTGTCCGACGAGGTGATCTGCGCCTACGGTCGCATCGGGTCGATGTTCGCCTGCGACAACTTCGGCTATGTACCCGACATCATCACCTGCGCAAAGGGTTTGACATCGGGCTACTCGCCGATCGGCGCGATGATCGCCTCTGACCGGCTGTTCGAACCGTTCAACGACGGCAAGACCACGTTCGCCCACGGATATACGTTCGGCGGGCATCCGGTGTCCTCCGCGGTAGCGCTGGCCAACCTCGACATCTTCGAGCGCGAGGGGATCAACGATCACGTCAAGCAAAGCGCTCCGAGCTTTCGCGCCACCCTCGAGCAGTTGTACGAGTTGCCGATCGTCGGCGACATCCGGGGCGAGGGCTACTTCTACGGCATCGAGTTGGTCAAGGACAAGTCCACCAAGGAGACCTTCGATGATGAAGAATCCGAACGCCTATTACGCGGGTACTTAACCCCGGCCTTGTTCGAGGCGGGCCTGTACTGCCGCGCCGACGACCGCGGCGACCCGGTGGTGCAGTTGGCGCCGCCGCTGATCTGCGGCCAGAAGGAATTCGACGCGATCTACGAGATTCTGCACGGGGTGCTGAGCGAAGCCAGTCGACGACTTTGACCGTTCGCGAATTTGCATCGGCGCAGCGGAAGTTCGAGTAACCGCCTGCCGGAATGCAGTTTCGCGACAAGACTGGCGGGATGCCCGAGGATCGGCGCAAGCCGCCCATCGACCCCGTGCGGTGGTACGCCCCGCCCGTCGACCCCCTGCCGACCCTGCCACCGGCCCAGCTGCACCTGGTCCCGGTGCCGGGCCACGCGCCCGAGGACGTGGTGGTCGACGCCGAAGGCCACATCTGGACCGGCGTCGATGATGGCCGGATCCTGCGCATCTCCCCCGAACAGCACGTCACGGTGGTGGGCGACACCGGCGGGCGCCCGCTGGGGCTGGCTTTCGCGCGCGACGGGCGGCTGCTGATTAGCGACAGTCCACGCGGCCTGCTGGCGATGGACACCCGCACCGGAACATTCGAGGTGTTGGTCGACGAGGTCGACGACCGCAAGCTGCGGTTTTGTTCCAATGTCACCGAATTGCCGGATGGCACAATCTATTTCACCGAATCCACCAGTGCGTTCACGTATACCCATTACCTGGGGGCCATCTTGGAGGCCCGTGCGCGGGGCAGCCTGTTCCGTCGCGACCCCGACGGCACGGTGCTGACCGCGGCGGCGGGTCTGCACTTCGCCAACGGCGTCACACCCACCGCGGACGGATCGGCGCTGGTGTTCGCCGAGACCCAAGGCCGCCGGCTGTCGAAGTACTGGCTGACCGGTCCGGAGGCGGGTTCGGTGACACCGCTGGCGGTCAACCTGCCCGGCATGCCCGACAATCTGTCGACCGGTGCGGACGGTCGGATCTGGTGCGCGATGGTCACACCGGCCAATCCGGTGGCTGATCGGCTCGCCAAGGGTTCGCCGCTGGTGCGCAAGTTGGTGTGGCGACTGCCCGAGCGCCTTCAGCCCAAGCCCGTCTCGGTGGTGTGGGCCGTCGCGTTCGACCCCGACACCGGTGACGTGGTGGCCGGACTGCACACCGAGCATCCGTCGTTCGGCATGGTCACCGGCTTGGTGGAGGCTTCAGGGCGGTTGTGGCTGGGCGGTATCGGCGCCTCCGCGCTGGCCTGGACACCGTTGCCGACCTGAAGTCACGTTTGCAACATCATTCACACCAGTAACAGCGCGCCTCCTCGGCATCGGCCTCAGAAGCGCCTAATCTTCGCTCACGATGGCGACCCCACGGATCTGGACGCGCGCAGTTTCCCTTGCCGCGACACTCGTCGTGCTCGCGGTGCCCGCTGTCGCGGGGGCCACCCCGGACGCGGCGCCCGCGAACACCTGCCCGTACCGGGAGGCGACCCCACCTGCGGTCGATGCCTCCGAGGTGCCCAAACCCGGCGACGCTCCCCCGGCCCCGCTGCCCGTGCCCGCCACGCCCATGGGCGGTGAGGCGCTCGGCGGCTGCGGAATCATCGCCGCCCCCGGCACACCCCCGCTGCCCGACGACGTCTCCGCGGAGGCATGGCTGGTCGCCGACCTGGACACCGGCGACGTCATCGCCGCCAGGGATCCGCACGGACGGCACCGCCCGGCCAGCATCATCAAGGTCCTGACCGCGATGCAGGCCATCAAGGAACTGCCGATTCACAAGGTGGTGGCCGGCACGGCCGAGGACGCCGCGCAGGAGGGCACCAAGGTCGGCGTCGGCGAGAACGGCTGGTATTCGATCCGCGACCTGTTGCACGGGCTGATGATGTACTCCGGCAACGACGCCGCGCACGCGCTGGCCATGCAGCTCGGCGGCATGGACGCCACCCTGGACAAGCTCAACGACCTCGCCAGGAAGCTGGGCGCTCACGACACCCGGGTGGCGACGCCGTCCGGCCTGGACGGCCCCGGCATGAGCACGTCGGCCTACGACATCGGGCTGTTCTACCGATATGCCTGGCGCAACCCGATTTTCGCCGATATCGTGGCGACCCGCTCGTTCGACTTCCCGGGCCGCGGTGATGTCGGCTATCCGATCGAGAACGACAACAAGCTGCTGGCCAACTACCCCGGCGCACTCGGCGGTAAGACCGGCTACACCGACGACGCGGGCCAGACGTTCGTGGGCGCCGCCGAACGCGACGGGCGCCGGTTGGTGGCCGTACTGCTGCGCGGGACACGTCAGCCGATCGCGCCGTGGGAGCAGGCGGCGCACCTGCTGGACTACGGTTTCGCGACGGCGCCGGGCACCAAGGTCGGCACGCTCATCGAACCCGACCCCACACTGCTCGGCGAGAAGCCGGACTCCGCGGCCGACGCCGCGACCGTCAACGCCGCACCGGTGCTGGCCGACGTCGACGCCATGCCCGTGCGGGTCGGCGTCGCGATCATCGGCTCGCTGGTCGTGTTCGCCCTGATCATGGGCGCACGCTCGCTCAACCGAAGGCCCCAGTACTAGCCCGGCCCCAACGCCGCAGCAGTCGGTCGGCGCCCGTGCACAGCCGCTCGATCACCTCGGCGGCGGGCGTCGACTCGCGCACCAAGCCCACGCCCTGTCCGGCGTTGACTGGCGCCACCCGGTAGTCCTCGTCGGCGACCGCGGCGGCCAGTTCGGCGCGTGCAGCCGAGTCGACACGGTCCTGTCCGGCTTCGAAGCGGTCGACGAATTCGTTGCGCAGTACGCGTTCGGGAATCGTTGCGGGCCAGGGATAGTCCTGCGCGACGTCGAACACTCGGGTCACCGTCGTCGCCTCTCCCCGCGCGGCCAACAGCACGTCGCGCGCCGCGGGGGAGGTCGCCGCTTCCGTGCACGCGGTGAACACGGTGCCCAGCCATGCGCCGGAGGCCCCGGCCGCCAGCACCGCGGCCAACGCGCGGGGCGAGGTGATGCCGCCCGCGGCCAGCACCGGCACCTGCACGGCGTCGAGCACCTCCGCAAGCAGCGGCAACGTGCCCATCCGTGCTTCCCCGTGCCCGCCGCCTTCGGCGCCGCGGGCCACCACCACGTCCACTCCGGCATCGGCAGCGCGCCGCGCCGCGTCCACGTCGGCCACCTGGGCGGCCACCGGCACATCGTGCTCGTGGGCTCGACGCACCCATGCCCAGTCGGTGCCGAAGCTGACCGCCAGCAGCGCCGGTTGCGCGGCGAGGGCCACGTCGAGTAGTTCGGGTTCGCGCTCCGTGACCCAGTGCACGAGACCGATGCCGAGGTTCTGCGAGACTCCCGACGCCGCACCGAGTTCGGAGGTCAACTGTTCGGCCGTCGCCGAACTGCCCATCCCGATCATCCCGAGCCCACCCGCACGGGACACCGCGGCCGCCAGCGCACCGCCTGCCGCACCGCCCATGGGGGCGTTGACGATCGGCACTTCCAGGCCCATCCGCGCAGACCATGACGTTGACAGTGGCACGATTGGCGACGTTACCGCTTTGATAGCGTGGCGGCGTCACCAGCTGACACCGGACGAGGGGCGCCGTACCCGGCCAGCGACAAGACGGCGTTTCGGAGGTGTGCTGTGGCGTGGATCATCCTCATCGTTTCCGCTGTGTTCGAGGCCGTATGGGCCGTCGCGCTGAGCAAGTCCGACGGCTTCACCCGACCCGTACCGGTCGCCGTTTTCTTTGCGGCAGCGGTGATCTCGATGGGTGGCCTGGGTTTGGCGTTACGTCAGCTACCGGTCGGCACCGGCTACGCCGTATGGGTGGGCATCGGTGCCGCGCTCACCGTCGCCTACTCGCTGGCGACCGGCCAGGAGCCGGTCACCGCGCTCAAGTTGGCGTTGCTCTTGGGCATCGTCGGTTGTGTCGTGGGCCTGCAGTTGGTCAGCTGACGCGCCGCTGTCCGTCGGCCAGTCGTCCCAGTGCGAGCGCCCCGACGAGCAATCCGAAGTCGCGCAGTGCGACATCGTAGAAGCCCGGGAAGGTCAGCAGGTTGACGATGATGCCCGCCAACCACAGCGCGACGACGTAGGCGCCGATCCGGGGCGCGACGGCGACCAGGATGCCCGCCAGAATCTCGATCACGCCGACGATCTGCATCGTCGTCGACGCACCGAACGGCGAGAGGCCGTCGATCCACGGGGCCAGATACGTCGGCCAATCGACCATCAGGTTGGTGAACTTGTCGAGCCCGAACAGGATGGGCGCCGCGGTGAACGCCACGCGAAGCAGAAGAAAGGCCTGGTAGACAGGGTCCTTGAGGTGAGGGTTCGCGGACCGGGTGGTGGTGGCCATGACTAGCTCCAATCTCTAACGGATAGTACTGTCTACGTTAGATCGCCTGACACTCTAACGTCAATGGTTTTGTCTTTTAGAAAGGAGTTGCGGTGGCCTTCGACGACCGGGACGCCTCCGGCATCGGTTCGCTCGCCGACCCGTTGCGCCGCCGCCTCTACCACTTCGTGTGCACGCAACCCGATGCGGTGAGCCGCGACCAGGCCGCCGAGGCCCTGCAGATCCCGGTCCACCAGGCGAAGTTCCACCTCGACAGGCTCGAGGCCGAGGGCCTGCTCGACACGGATTACGCGCGACTTCACGGGCGCAGCGGCCCCGGCGCGGGCCGCCCCTCGAAGGTGTACCGCCGGGCCGCCCGCGACATCGCGGTGTCGCTGCCCGACCGCGAATACCAACTCGCCGGGCGCATGATGGCCGACGCCATCGCCGCCTCCGCGCAGGCCGGCACGCCGGTGATCGACGAGCTCCAACGGATCGCCCACGAGCAGGGCCGGCGCTGGGTCGACACCGCCGACCCGCCGGTGGACACCGCCGCCGCGCTGGACATCGCGGTCGAGACGCTGGCCGGCCACGGATACGAACCGCGCCGCGAGCCCACCCGCGTGGTGATGGTGAACTGCCCGTTCCATCAACTGGCGCAGGCGCAGACCCAGCTGGTGTGCACGATGAATCACGCGCTGGTCGCCGGCGTCACCGAAGCGCTGGGTCCGCACGCGCCGACACCGAGCCTCGAACCCGATCCCGACCGCTGCTGTGTGGTGCTACGACCGCGGCCGGACTAACCCTTGCGTAGCCGCGAAAGTCCCAGCACCCCAACGGCACCCATGACGAACGCGGCCACGGTCGCACCCGCGCCCATGCCCTGGCGGGCCGGCGCTCGCGGGACGATGACCACCGGCGCGGGCGGATCGACCGGGGCCGCCTCGAGATTCTCCTTCGACGTGGCCGCCCACGCCGTGGCGAACAGGATCAGCCGCGAGGTGATGTAGGCGAACACCATCAGGCCCAGCACCGGACCGAACGTCGCGCCGGCCGGCCCGGTGACCACCGATTTCAGGTACACCGACCCCAACAGCTTGAAGATCTCGAAGGCCACCGCGGCCAGCGCACCGGCCCTCATCGCGCTGCGGAAGCTGACCGACTCCCGCGGCAGACGGGCGATCACCCAGGTGAACAGCAGCCAGGACACGAGCAGCGACACCACCAGCGACGTCGCCCGCAGCAGCAGGGGTACCCCCGGAACATCCTCCAGACCAGTCCATTCCAATATCCGGCGCAGAATTCCCGAACTGCCGATCGCGGTGAGCGCGACGGTGACGGCGATCGCGAGGAACAACCCGACGATCGCAGTCAGGTCCGAGATCTTGGTGCGGATGAACCCGGGGCGGTCGCGGCGCAGCAAGCCCCACATCTGGCTCAGTGCCTCGCGCAGGTTCGCCATCCAGCCCAGCCCGGCCCACGCCGCGGTGGCCAACCCGATCACGCCCACCGAGGTGCGCGAGTCGATCGCGGAGCTCATCAGATCGATCAACTGATCTCCGAGATCACCCGACACCGTCGCCTTGATGCGGTCGGTCACCTCCGCCAACAATTCGGGCTGGTTGGCCAGCACGAACCCGGCCGCGGCGAAACCCAGCATCAGCAGCGGAAACAGCGCGAACACCGTGAAGTAGGTGACCCCGGCCGCGTAGAAGTCGCCCTTGCTCTCCTGGTAGCGCTGCTGGGCCCGCATCACGTGGTCGAACCAGCCGTAGCGGCTGCGGAACCGGTCCACCAACCCGGGCTTGGCCGACTGCCCGGTCTGCTCCGGCGCGCCCGCTGGTGTCATCCCCGGCCTCCGAACTTCTCAGGTGGATTGCGGCAGGAACCCTAGCCGGTCGTATACCCGCCGCAACGTCGTCGCAGACACCTCACGGGCGCGTTGTGCGCCGGCGGTCAGCACCGACTCCAACTCGGCGGGGTCGGCGAGCAGTTCGTCGACGCGGGCCTTGATCGGCGTGACGAATTCCACCACCGCGTCGGCGGTGTCGGCCTTCAGGTCGCCGTAGCCGCGGCCCGCGTAGGTCTCGACGAGCTTGTCGATGTCGGTGTCGGTGACTGCCGCCTGGATGGTCAGCAGGTTCGAGACGCCCGGCTTGGCCTGCGGGTCATAGCGCACCTCACGTTCACTGTCGGTGACCGCCGACCGGATCTTCTTCGCGGTCACCTTGGGGTCGTCGAGCAGACTGATCAGCCCGGCCTCGGTGCCCGCCGACTTGCTCATCTTGGCGGTCGGATCCTGCAGATCGTAGATCTTGGCGGTCGCCTTGGGGATCATCGGTTCCGGCACCACGAGGGTCTCGGGGAACCGGGAGTTGAACCGCCCCGCGACGTCGCGGGCCAACTCCAGGTGCTGACGCTGGTCCTCGCCGACGGGCACCAGATCGGTGTCGTAGAGCAACACGTCGGCGGCCATCAGCACCGGATAGGTGAACAACCCGACCGTCGTGGCGTCGCTGCCGTGCCGCTGCGACTTGTCCTTGAACTGGGTCATCCGCGACGCCTGCCCGAACCCGGTGAAACAGCCCAGCACCCAAGCGAGTTCGGTGTGCGCGGGGACATGGCTCTGCACGAACACCGTGCACCGCGCGGGGTCGATGCCGAACGCCAGGTACTGGGCGGCGGTGACCAGTGTGCGCCGCCGCAACTGCTCGGGGTCCTGGGGAAGCGTGATCGCGTGCAGGTCGACGACACAGAAATACGCGTCGAACTCGTCCTGCAGGCCGACCCACTGGCTGATCGCCCCCAGCGCGTTGCCCAGATGCAGGGAGTCAGAGGTGGGTTGGACGCCGGAGAACACCACGGACCGGCGCGCACGGTCGACAGAGCTGCTCATGATGAGCCAATCTTGTCACGCCTCACCCGATGCTTTTCGGGCTGCTCTGCTCCTGGGCCTGCTCCAGGGCCCGGCGGGCGAACACCCACCGCTCGGTGATCGTCATCTGCCCGCGGCCGCGGCCCATGAAGGTGATGAACCAGCTGATGACGGCGAACAGCCTGTTGCGGCTGCCGACCAGGTAGTACAGGTGCAGGGCCAGCCACGCCAGCCAGGCCAGGAACCCGCCGAACTCGAGCTTGCCGATCTGACATACCGCGCTGAACCGCGACACCGTCGCCATGCTGCCTTTGTCGAAGTACTTGAACGGTTTTCGCTGCGCGGGATCGCCGCCCTTGAGCTCGCGCTTGATCTGCTTGGTCGCATAGACGGCGCCCTGGATCGCACCCTGCGCCATACCGGGCACGCCGGGAACGCTCATCAGGTCACCGACGACGAACACGTTCGGGTGGCCCTTGACCGTCAGGTCGTGCTCGACGATCACCCGGCCGGCCCGGTCGCACTCGGTGCCGTCGGACTGCTCGGCGAGTTGTCGGCCCAACGGACTGGCCTGCACTCCTGCCGACCACACCTTGCAGGCGCACTCGATGCGTTCGGAGGCCCCGTCCTTTCTCTTGATGGTCAGACCCTGATAGTCGACGTCGGTGACCATCGTGTCGAGCAGCACCTCCACGCCCATCTTCTCGAGCCGGCGCTGGGCCTTGCCGCCCAGCTTGGGCCCCATCGGCGGCAGCACCGCGGGCGCGCCCTCGACGAGGATCACCCGCGCGTCGCCGGGGTGGATGTTGCGGAACGCATCGGCCAGAGTGCGCTGCGCGAGTTCGGCGATCTGGCCGACCACCTCCACCCCCGTCGGCCCGCCGCCGACCACTACGAACGTCAACCGGCGCCGTCGCTCGTCGGCCGACGTCGTCACCTCGGCGGCCTCGAACGCGCCGAGGATGCGGCCGCGCAACTCCAGCGCGTCATCGACGGTCTTCATGCCCGGCGCGAAGGCCTCGAAGTGGTCGTTGCCGAAGTAGGACTGCTGCGCGCCCGCGGCGACGATCAAGCTGTCGAACCCGGTGACGCGCTCCCAGTCCAGCAGCCTGGAGGTGACGGTCTTGTTGGCCAGGTCGATGGCCACCACCTCACCGAGCAGCACCTTGGCGTTCTTCTGTTTGCGCAGGATGATGCGGGTGGCGGGGGCGATCTCGCCGACCGAGAGGATGCCGGTCGCCACCTGGTAGAGCAGCGGTTGGAACAGGTGGTGGGTGGTCTTGGCGATGAGCGTGACGTCGACATCGGCGCGTTTGAGGTGTTTGGCGGCGAACAACCCGCCGAAGCCCGACCCGATGATCACGACACGATGCATGGCCGTGCTCCTCCCGTCGCAGAAAACCCTAGCCGTATTCGACGGTCACGGGGGCGTGGTCCGACCAGCGCAGTGCATAGGCCGCGGCCCGCTCGACCCGGGCCGACACCGCGCGGGCGGCCAGCCCGGCCGTCGCCAGCTGGTAGTCGATGCGCCAGCCCGCGTCGTTGTCGAACGCACGCCCTCGCCACGACCACCACGAATACGGCCCGACCACCCCCGGATGCAGCGCGCGCACCACGTCGACCCAGCCGGCCGCGAGAAGCTCGGTCAGCCACTGTCGTTCACCGGGCAGAAACCCGGACTTCTTCAGATTGCCCTTCCAGTTCTTGATGTCGGCCTCGGTGTGGGCGATGTTCCAGTCGCCGCTGACCACGGCGTCGCGCCCGGTCGCGCTCAGCTCGGCCATCCGGTGCGCCAACGCGGCCATGAACCGCTCCTTCTCGAGCTGCGCCGGCGTGTCGGCCTCGCCCGTCGGGACGTAGACGCTGGCCACCGTCAGCCCGGCGGTGCCGACTTTCAGGTCGACTTCCAGATAGCGGCCGTGTGCCCGGAATTCGTCGAAGTCCAGTAGCCGGACGGCCTCGACCGGGGGCCGGGACAAGATCGCGACGCCGCTGCGTCCCTTGACGTGCGGTTCGGCCGACGCCAGCTGCCAACCGTCGGCCACCGCGGGCGCCAGCGCCTTGGCCAGCTGCTCGTCGTCGGCGCGGGTCTCCTGCAGGCACACCACCTCGGCCGCAGTGTCGGCCAGCCACGGCAGCAGCCCCTGGTTGTCCGCGGACCGTTGTTTGACCGCTGCGCGCACGCCGTTGACGTTGATGGTGGAGACGATCACGGCCCCAGACCGTAGCCCACGCGCTTGCGGTACCGCCGGTATCACCTTTAGTGTCAGGCGGCATGGCTGGAACTTCGCAGCGCGCCCCGATCCACCTGGGTTCCGGCGAGCCGATGCTGCTACTGCACCCGTTCATGATGTCGCAGAACGTGTGGAAGAAGGTCGCCCCCCTGATCGCCGACACCGGCCGCTACGAGGTGCTCGCGCCCACCATGCCCGGTCACAACGGCGGGGTGAAGGGGCGGTACTTCCTCGACACGGCCGAACTGGCCGACGACATGGAGCGCCGCCTCGACGCGCTGGGCTGGGACACCGCACACATCGTCGGCAACTCGCTGGGCGGCTGGGTGGCTTTCGAACTGGAGCGCCGCGGCCGCGCCCGCACGCTGACCGGGATCGCGCCCGCGGGTGGCTGGACCCGCTTCACCCCCGCCAAATTCGAGATCGTCGGCAAGTTCCTGGCCGGCCTGCCGGTGTGGCTGTTCACCCTGGTGTTCCGCGAGCGGGTGCTGAAGCTGCCGTTCACCCGCTACCTCGCCCACTTCCCCGTCAGCGCCACCCCTGAGGTGCTGTCCGACGAGGACCTGGCCGACATCATCGACGACGTCACCCACTGCCCGGCCTACTACCAGCTGCTGGTCAAATCGCTGCTGTTGCCCGGGCTGTCCGAACTCGCCGACGCCAAAACGCCCACCCACCTGGTGATCTGCGAGAAGGACCGGGTGCTGCCGCATCCACGGTTCACCCGCCACTTCACCACGCACCTGCCGACCGACACCGAGATCACCCACCTCGAGGGGGTCGGTCACATCCCGATGTTCGAGGCGCCCGCGCGCGTCGCCGACCTGATCGTAAAGTTCGTCGACCGCTACGCCAAGCCCCCGCCGCACAGCGCGGCCCT
>NZ_JBEFST010000031.1:0-47059 GCF_053483675.1 Mycolicibacterium sp. XJ1819
CGTCACGTCCGTGCCTTTCTTTGTTGGAGGAGGTCTGTTTCCGTTCGATGCGCCAGCGCAGCGTTGGGGTACATCGATGATTACCAGACGGCGGATCGCAGCACGATCTCGGAGGCAACCTGAGCTATGAAGTATGGTGCATGCCGCGACGACCGTACTAACCGGAAATCGCCGCAAATGTAACGTCCGCTGGCGTGTACCGCGTCCAGCGCATCTGAATTACTCACTATGGCTGTGGTATTGACGTTGATTGGCGGACAAGGCACGCCGTGGGCGAAGCACGGTCGGCCAGCTACTTCGGGGTGACCGACATCGATCACCACCAACCCGGTGAAGCGATCCGGACGGGCCGCGGCCAGCCTCCACGCCAACTCACCACCGCCCCGGTCTCCGGCCAGCACGGCACATTTCACGCCGATCGCATCGAGTATCCCTACCACTGTGTCAACGGTCATCCGATCGTCAATGTCGATGACAACAGTGCGTAGATCCGCGATGCGCAGGCGTTGGCATACGGCGTCCAACGGACTCGGCAGCCGGGTCAGTAGCACCACTGGAGATCCGTGGCTTGGACCCGAAACCCAGGCCGTCTCAACGATTCCATCGAAAACCAGGCAGTCGGCGCGCTGCACATGCGATGGTGCCCGACGCCTGCGAGGGTTCGGTGCGGTGCGGCGAGGATGGATGCTCGGCCGGGTAGCTCGGTGTGCGTCGATGACAAGGTCGGCCCCCGCAACGCTCTTGACATCTGACACCGCAACCTCCAGGGGATAACGTATTTCGTCTCTGTTCAATCGTTACGGTGCCGTAGCAGCAGTCCGACAGGAATGTTGCCAGCGTGATGCACAACTGTCTATCGAGCATTCATCATCGACATCGCGCTGTTTACTTCAGCCAAACGGACACGTCAGACGTTTCGAGCCACGAACGGGCTCACGCGCTCAGTACCAACGCGGCCAGAGCTTCAGCGAGCCGGATCGCGTCCAGCGGGTGCACCACCACCGCATCGGCCTGCGCCCAGCGCGCTAACCATCCGTCCTCTGATCGTCCGATGAGAACGATGATCGGCGGACATTCGTCGACTTCGTTCCGCACCTGTTTCGCGATGGCCATGCCGCCCGCGGGGGTGGCCTCGCCGTCGAGTATGGCCAGCCCAATGTTGCCTGTATGCACCAGCGCGATCGCCGCCGCATGCGTTGCGGCCTCGACATACTCGACCTCTGGGAGTCCTGGGTGTGGACGTGAGCCCAAACCGGTGAGCACCTGACCGCGAGTCGCTGCGTTGTCGCTGTAGACCAGAACCCGCATTCGTTCACGGGCGGCCAGCACCCTCGGCTCCTTCATGGCGGTGATGCTAAGCCGGAGTTCGGCACCGGGAAATGTTGCCGCTCAGATTCCCCGCCTACCCCACCCACATGGGGGATGGCCGTAACGCACCGTGCCAGCAATATCAGATTGATCCCGGTTGCCCGGGTGCGGCGACCCCAAGTGACCAACTCGATGCAAGGAACGGCTCATGCTTGCTTCTCACACGACCCTTGTGCAGTTCCTGATCAACGAGAGACGCGAGCATCCGAGCGCGAGCGGTGACCTCAACGGCCTGATACTCAGTGTGGCGCTTGCGTGTAAGGCAATCTCCAAGCGTGTCGCGGTCGGGGAGCTAGCTGGCGCCGTCGGTTCCGCCGGCGGGGTGAATGTCCAGGGCGAAGTCCAGCACAAGCTCGACGTGGTGGCCAACGATTACTTCCTGCGGGCCAACGAATGGGGTGGCCAGGTCGCCGGGATGGCGTCCGAGGAGCTCGACCATCCCTATCTGCTTCCCGGGGAGTACCCACGCGGCAAGTACCTGCTGATATTCGACCCGTTGGATGGGTCATCGAACATCGATGTCAATGTCTCAGTGGGCAGCATATTTTCGATCCTGCGGGCTGCCCATCCGGGTGCCGACCCCAGTCCCGAGGACTTTCTGCAGCCCGGGGCCGAGCAGGTGTGTGCCGGGTACGCCCTCTATGGGCCGTCAACGGTGCTTGTGCTCACGGTGGGGACCGGCGTGCACGCCTTCACATTGGATCCCGGACTCGGAGAGTTCATCCTGACTCGTGAATCCATACTTATTCCACCCACTGCGAAAGAGTTCGCGATCAACGCCTCCAACCGGCGATTCTGGGAACCGGCCGTGCGGCGGTATATCGACGAGTGTCTGGCGGGCCGGTCGGGACCTCGGGGACGGGACTTCAACATGCGTTGGGTCGCCTCCCTCGTGGCCGAGACACACCGAATACTCACGCGAGGAGGCGTTTTCCTCTATCCGCGCGATACAAAAGACGCCAGCAAGCCCGGTCGTCTGAGACTTCTGTACGAGGCCAGCCCGGTGGCGTTCCTGATCGAGCAGGCAGGCGGCGCGGCCAGCACCGGGCGTGGCCGCATACGCGATGTCGTTCCAGAGCACATCCACCAGCGCGTGCCGTTGATCTTTGGCGTGAAAGAGGAAGTGGAACGGATCGAAAGCTACCACCTGGAAAGCAATGACAACCCCGGGGATTTGCCGCTGTACGGCCGTCGCGGACTGTTCCGCGCCACGGTTGGCTGAGGAAGGAGAGATCCGTGTCTCGTCTGCATCCGATCATTTCGGTTACCGGGTCGTCTGGCGCCGGCACCACGTCGGTGATGCGCACCTTCGAGCAGATCTTCCGCCGTGAGCAGGTGCGCGTGGCTTTCGTCGAGGGTGACAGCTTCCACCGCTTCAACCGTGCAGAAATGAAGGCTGCCATCGCGGACGCCTACGCCCGGGGCGACCACAGCTTCAGCCACTTCGGACCCGACGCAAACCTGTTCGAGGAACTCCAGGATCTGTTTCAGACCTACGGTGAAACAGGGACCGGAAAGGTTCGACGGTATCTGCACGACGAGAAGGAAGCCGAGCCCTACGGGCAGGATCCGGGAACGTTCACGCCGTGGGAGGCCATACCGGACAACACCGACATGCTCTTCTACGAGGGCCTGCATGGTGCTGTTGCAACCGACGAAGTCAACGTCGCGGCCTACGCGGACTTGCGCATAGGCGTTGTGCCGGTGATCAACCTGGAGTGGATCCAGAAGTTGCATCGGGACAAGCTGACGCGTGGGTATAGCTCAGAAGCCGTTACCGACACGATCCTTCGCCGGATGCCGGACTATCTGAACTACATCTGTCCCCAGTTTTCGAACACCGACGTCAACTTCCAGCGCGTGCCTGTCGTCGACACATCCAACCCCTTCATCGCCAGAGCCATCCCAACGGCCGACGAGTCGATGCTGATCATTCGGTTTCGTGATCCGCACGGTATCGACTTCCCGTATCTGCTTTCGATGCTTCATGGTTCGTTCATGACCCGCGCGAACACCATCGTGTGTCCCGGCGGCAAAATGGATCTGGCGATGCAGCTGATCTTCACACCGATGGTGCTGCGCTTACGGGACCGGCGCATGGCCGAACTCGGCCTTCGATAGCCATTTTTCGCCGACTGAGCCCCGGCCGGTTCGCCTGCCGGGGCTCAGTTCAGGAAACCTCCGGTATTGCCTGCCAAGGCCAGCAAGGACTGCGGCAGCACCCCGAACAGCACCGTCGCGGTGGCACCTGCCAAAATCGCGACGCGGGTCATCGAACCAGGTACCACCACCTGAGGCAGGCCATCACGGTACGGCGTTGCCGAATACATGACGACAATCACGCGCACGTAAACGAATGCCGCGACGGCACTTGCGATGACACCGACGACGACCAGCGGGATTGCGCCGCCTTCACCTGCCGCCTTGAACACGGCGAATTTCGCGATGAAACCGCTGGTGAGTGGAACCCCGGCAAACGCCAGCAGGAAGATCGTGAACGCCGCACCGAGCAGCGGGGCGCGCCGACCCAAGCCGGCCCAGCTGGCGATGTCGGTGTCCTCCTCGCCACCGGCAGCGCGGACCAACGTCACGACAGCGAACGCGCCCAAGGTGGCCAAGCCGTACGCCACCAGATAAAACAACGTCGAAAAGAGCCCAGCCACGTTTGCTGCAGCAACCCCGATGAGAATGAACCCCGCCTGGGCGATCGCGGAGTAAGCCAGTATCCGCTTGATGTCGGTCTGGACGACGACCATGACCGAACCCGCGACCATGGTCACGATCGCCGCCGCCCACGTCAGCGGACGCCAGCCGGCCTGCAGGCCGGGTAATGCGACGTAGAAGATGCGCAACATGGCGCCGAAGGCAGCGATCTTGGTGGCGGCGGCCATGAACGCGGTGATCGCGGTGGGCGCACCCTGATAAACGTCGGGGATCCAGGAATGGAACGGCACAGCACCAACCTTGAAGAACACCCCGACCGACAACAGGCCCATGCCCACCACTGCGAGCCCACCGTGACCGGCGCCGCTGGCGAGCACCTCAGCGATACCGGTCAAGGACAACGTTCCGGCGTGCCCGTACAGCATCGCCATGCCATAGAGGAAGATTGCCGACGAGAAAGCACCCAACAGGAAGTACTTGAGGGATGCTTCCTGGGACAACACCCGACGGTGTCGCGCCAGCCCGCACAACAGGTACAACGGAAATGAGAACACCTCCAGCGCGATGAACATCGTCAACAGGTCATTGGCCGCCGGGAACAGCAGCACGCCGCCGAGTGCGAACATCGTCAGCGGAAACACCTCGGTCTGCATGGCCCGAACCTGGGTCGCCTCGATCTGGGCGACGCTGCCGGGAACCGCCGACGCCTGGGGAGTGAAGGCATCCAAACCACCGGAGCTGCGGCGCTCAGCGATCAGCAGAAGGGCCAGCACACCGATCAGCAGGATGAGGCCCTGGAGAAACAGTGTCGGCCCGTCAACGGCGACCGCGCCGACCACCGCGGCCCCATGGGCGCCGGTGAGCGCCAGTGCCATGACTGCAACCAAAGCCGCCAGCAATGCGCCCAGGCACAGGGTCAGCTGGATACGGTAACGGCGGCGGGTCGGCGCGAATGCCTCGACCGCAACCCCGATGACGGCCGCCCCGAAGACCATCAACATCGGTGAGAGCCAGCTATATTCGATGCTCGGAGCGGGCAGGCTCAGCAACATTGTCATGGGTCAGATCCTTCCGCTGCTGTCGGCACCGTCGGCTGTGGATCCTGCTGACCGATGCTCGTCAACGTGTGGGCGACCGCAGGGTTGATGAGATCAAGTGCCGGTTTGGGATAAAAGCCAAGAACGATGAGGAGGGCGATAAGTGGGCTGACCACGGCGATCTCGCGCGGCACCAAGTCGCGAAGCTTCTCATTACCGTCGGTGACAGGCCCGGTCATCATCCGCTGATAGAGCCACAGGATGTAGACGGCCGAGAGCACCAAAGCCACCGATGCCAACACCGCAAAGATCGGATAGCGGGTGAATGTTCCTACCAAGACCAGAAATTCGCTTATGAACGGTGCCAGACCAGGCAGTGCCAACGTGGCCATGCCCGCCACCAGGAAGGTGCCGGCCAACGCCGGGGCGACCTTCTGCACACCGCCATACGCAGCGATCGCACGGGTTCCCCGCCGTGACACCAAGAACCCGGCGATGAGGAACAGGGCAGCGGTCGCGATGCCGTGGTTGACCATGTACAAGGTCGAACCTGACTGCCCTTCGCTCGTCATCACGAATATGCCCATCACGATGAACCCGAAGTGCGATATCGAGGTGTAGGCGATCAGGCGCATCACATCTGTCTGGCCGATGGCCACGATGGCGCCGTAGATAATCGCTGTAACGGCCAGCGCGATGATGGCCGGACGGAAATATGTTGAGGGTTGCGGAAACAACTGCAGACAGTAGCGCAGCATGCCGAAAGTGCCGACCTTATCGACGACCGCCATCATGAGTACCGCGGTCGCCGGCGTGGCCTCCACCGCGGCGTCGGGCAACCAACTGTGAAACGGCCACAGCGGTGCCTTGATCGCGAATGCGAGCATGAACCCCAAGAACATCATGTTCAGCACCGCGGGGTTGACCAAGAGCTCGCCGTTGGCCACCGCGGCGGCGATCGTCCGAAGATCGAATGTTCCCGCGGTCTCACTACCGAGACCGTTGGTCAGCGTCGCCACATACAGCACGATCACCGCCGCAAGCATGATCAGACCACCGAACAGGTTGTACAGCAGAAATTTCAGGGCAGCCTTGCCGCGGCGCTCACCACCGAATACACCGATCAGGAAGTACAGCGGTACCAGCATGACCTCGAAGAACATGAAGAACAGCAGCACATCCAGCGCCATCAGTGAGATCAGTACCATGCCCTCGAGCAGAAGGGTCAGGGCCACATATGCGTGGGTGGACCGACCCTCATTGGCACCGTCATGCCAGCCGGCCAACAACACCACAGGCACCACGACGACGGTCAGAATGATGAGAACCAGCGCGATGCCGTCGACCCCGACGATGTAACCAACGCCGAATGAGGGGATCCAGGAGTGGCTTTCGACAAACTGATATCGATCGCCCGAGGTCTGGAACTGCGCGGTGACCAGTGCCGCGACGGCGACCGTGGCGACCGAGACCGCTACCCCGACCCACTTCGCCAGATCACGGGCGTGACGCGGCAGGGTCATCACGAAACCGGCCCCGACAACCGGAACCACCCATAGCACGCTCAACCACGGAAACTGACTCATCATAGCCTCGCCAAACTCATGGCCGCGATAATCACCGTCACGCCGATGAGTACACCAAGTCCGTAGGATCTGACGAACCCATTCTGCAGCAGGCGGATTCGTGCCGAGGCAATGCCGATAGCTTGCGCCAATCCAGTGACCATACCGTCGATTCCTCGGATGTCGAGGGTCGCCAGCGAGCGGCTCAGTGCGCGACCCGGGCGCATGAAGACGGCCTCGTTGACCGCGTCGCCGTAAAGATCCTTACGGGCAGCAACGGTCGGCGTGGACACCCACCCGGTAGCGATGGGGCTCACCGGTCGGGCGGCGTATCCGAAGTAGGCGATGACGATGCCGGTCGCCACGACCGACAACGTGATGATCGTCATCACCCAGACCGGCACCGCATGGTGGACGTGGTGACTGCCAACGACCGGTTCTAGCCAATGCTTCAGTGCCCCGCCGAGGCTGAGCGCCGCGCCACCCACGACCGATCCGAAGGCCAACACGATCATCGGCCACGTCATGACCGCCGGTGATTCGTGTGGATGCGTGTCGGGGCGCCAGCGCGCCCGACCGAAGAACGTGAGCAGCATCACCCTTGTCATGTAGAACGCGGTGATCCCGGCACCCACCAGGGCCGCGCCGCCAAACAGCCATCCGCGTACTCCGCCAGCGGCAAAGGCGGTTTCGATGATGGCGTCTTTGGAGAAGAACCCGGCAAAAGGTGGAACACCGATGATGGCCAGATAGCCGATCCCGAAAGTGACAAACGTGACGGGCAGCAGTTTGCGCAGCCCCCCGTAGTGCCGCATGTTGACCTCATCGTTCATGGCGTGCATTACCGATCCGGCGCCGAGGAAAAGGCCGGCTTTGAACAAGCCGTGCGCCAGTAGATGCATGATCGCCACCGCGTAACCCGCCGGTCCGAGTCCAGCCGCCAGCACCATGTAGCCGATCTGACTCATGGTGGACGCGGCCAAGGCCTTTTTGATGTCGTCCTTGGCGCAGCCGATGATCGCTCCGAACAACAGCGTGACTGCGCCCACGATCGCCACCGCCAGTTGAGCCGCGGGAGCCAGGTTGAACAGCGGACCGGAACGAACGATCAGGTATACACCCGCTGTCACCATCGTGGCCGCGTGAATAAGCGCCGACACTGGGGTGGGGCCCTCCATCGCATCGCCAAGCCAGGACTGCAGCGGAACTTGCGCGCTCTTGCCGCAGGCTGCCAACAACAGCAATAACCCCACGACGGTGAGGGTGGTCTCCGATAAGGCTGGAGCTGCGGCGAAAACCCCCGTATATGAGATGGACCCGACCGCGGCGAACATGGCCATGATCGCGATCACCAAACCGACATCGCCGACCCGGTTGACGATGAACGCCTTCTTGGCCGCAGTAGCCGCCGAAGACTTGTGCGACCAAAACCCGATCAACAGGTAGGACGCCAGACCGACGCCCTCCCAACCGAAGTAGAGCCCGAGATAGTTGTCGGCCAGTACCAGCAGAAGCATGGCGGCAAGGAAGAGGTTGAGATAGGCAAAGAACAATCTGCGGCCGGGATCCGCGGCCATATATCCGATGGAGTAAATGTGGATCAGCGAACCCACACCGGTGATCAGCAGCACGAAACACACGGACAATGCGTCCAGTTGCAGCCCGAAGTCGAC
The DNA here is from genome assembly GCF_053483675.1 of Mycolicibacterium sp. XJ1819. Taxonomy (NCBI): domain Bacteria; kingdom Bacillati; phylum Actinomycetota; class Actinomycetes; order Mycobacteriales; family Mycobacteriaceae; genus Mycobacterium; species Mycolicibacterium sp. XJ1819. Next base: position 8,308 of record NZ_JBEFST010000031.1, read on the forward strand.
CTGCAGTCGTGCCACCGGCACCCAGGAGAAAAGTGTTTCGTGGATCACCCGATCATGGGCATCGCGCCGCAGAAGGTCGGCAAACAACACGGTAGCAACGGCAAACGATGCCAACGCGGCGGTGCACCCCAGCCAGTCACCCCAGTTGTTCGCCTTCTTGCCACCCAGAAGCAGGACCACCGACCCGGCCAGCGGCAACATGATCAACATCCACACCATCGTCATCGCCGCCCCCTCAATGCTTCAGCAGATTCGCATCGTCCACGCTGGTCGAACGCCTGGTACGGAACACCGCCATGATGATCGCCAAGCCCACCACCACCTCGCAGGCGGCGACCACCATGGTGAAGAAGGCCACCACCTGACCATCGAGGTAGCCGTTGATCCGGGAGAACCCCACGAAGGCCAGGTTTGCGGCGTTCAACATCAACTCCACACACATGAACATCACAAGGACATTGCGCCGCAACAAAACTCCGGCCGCACCGATCGTGAACAGCAATGCCGACAGATATAGGTAGTTGACCGGGTTCATCGCACACCCTCTTCGGTGAATGTGCTCCGGCATCTCTCAGGTTCAGCGACCAGCAGTCGCAACACCACGCCGCGACGTTGCAGAGTCCTGCTGACCGACAGCTCAGCCGGCCTACCGTCGGGCAGCAGGGCCGGGATGTCGACCGCGTTGTGCTGTGCGTAGACGCCGGGGGCCGGCAACGGGGTCGGATATCCACCGGATCGGAAACGCTCCGCAGCGAGTTCACGTTGAGTTTTGCGACGGGAGAAGCGCTCCCGGTGAGCCATCACCATCGCCCCCAGTGCCGCGGTGATGAGCAGTGCACTGGTGAGCTCGAACGTCCACAGGTACCTGACGAAGATGAGCGCGGCAAGGCCTTGAACGTTCTCCTGGCCGGCGAGATGGTCGCTCCCGACCGTCGGCGTGACCGTTGCCGGTCCCGCGGTAACCGCGGTTGACGCTCGACCGATACCTGCGATCAACAGGACTCCGAACCCCGCACCCACGGTCATGACCGCAACCCGTTGCCCCCGAATGGTTTCAACCAATGACTCCGCCGATTCGACACCGACCAGCATGACGACGAACAGGAACAGCATCATGACGGCGCCGGTGTAGACGACTACCTGAACCACACCCAAGAACGGCGCTCCCGCAGCGATGTACAACACGGCGAGACTGATCATCGTGGCTGCCAGGAAGGTGGCCGAGTACACCGCCTTCCGCGCGCACACCACACCGAGAGCTCCGGTCAACGCCAAAGCACCGACGATCCAGAACACGACGGCCTCCCCGGTCGAGGTCCGCACGACTGGCGCTGCGGCCAACACTGCCGCCGATGCCTCGATACTCATGAGCTCGACCTCGCTTCCCGGTGGTCCGCCGCGGCGCCGGTGATGTTTCCGCGGTAGTAGTCCTCGTCCGTTGCGTCCGCGACCATGGCATGGGGAGGAGTCAGCATTCCCTCCAGAAGTGGAGCCAACAGGTCGTCCTTGCCGTATATGAGGTCGGATCGATTGTCATCGGCCATTTCATACTCATTCGTCATGGTGAGCGCACGCGTAGGGCAAGCTTCGATGCACAATCCACAACCGATGCATCGCAAATAATTGATCTGGTACACCTGCGCGAAACGTTCCCCCGGTGAGAACCGGCGGCCATCGGTGTTGTCCGCGCCCTCCACATAGATGGCATCCGCCGGGCAGGCCCACGCGCATAGTTCGCATCCAATGCATTTCTCCAGACCGTCGGCGTAGCGGTTCAATTGATGGCGACCGTGATAACGCGGAGCGGTCGGCTCGGGGTCTTCCGGATAACTTTCCGTCACCGGCCTTTTGAACAACGATAGGAATGTCACTCCGAATCCGGCGACCGCACTGGTGAACTTAGACATGGCGGTCTTCTCCCTTGGTCAGAACGGCGCCGTTTCGAATCGGCTTACCGTTGTGGATCGGTGTGCCGTTGGCGACGTAGGGCGGCATCGTGACGGCTGCGTTCGGCCTCGGTAAAAGAGGGACCGGAAACAGTCCGGTATGGCCGACCACCGAGGTTCGTGCCAGCGCCTGCTGGTGGTCTTGTTGGCCCCGCCGGAAACGGAGCATCAGCCAGATCGACACCAATAACAGTGTGCTCGAGATAAGCATCGGGATGACACCGTTGCGGCCAACGGATTTCAGTACGGCGACCATCATTATCCAGGCCAGCGACACCGGGATGAGTAGTTTCCAGCCGATCGCCATGAACTGGTCGTAACGCATCCGCGGAAGCGTGGCGCGCAGCCAGATGAACACGAACAGGAACGTCCACACCTTGATGACGAACCAGACCAGCGGCCACCAACCGCCGACCGCACCATCCCAGATGCTGACCGGCCACGGCGCACGCCAGCCGCCGAGGAACATCGTGGCGGCCAGTGCCGAAACCGTGGTCATGTTGACGTACTCCGCAAGCATGAACATTGCGAACTTGAGCGATGAGTACTCGGTGTGGAATCCGCCGACCAGCTCCCCCTCTGCCTCCGGCAGATCAAAAGGAGCCCGGTTGGTCTCACCGACCATCGCGATCAGATACACGACGAAGGAAGGTAATAACAGCACGGCATACCAGGTACCGTCCTGGGCGGCAACGATACCGGAGGTAGACATGGTGCCGGCGAGCAGGAACACACTCGCAAAAGACAGCGCCATGGCGATTTCGTAAGACACCACCTGTGCGGCTGAACGTAACCCGCCCAGCAGTGGGTAGGTGGAGCCCGATGACCAGCCCGCCAACACGATTCCGTACACGCCGATCGATGTGACGGCAAGGATATAGAGCACCGCCACCGGAAGGTCGGTCAGCTGCAACGGTGTGTTGTGGCCGAACACCGAAACCACTGGACCCATCGGTATGACTGCGAACGCCATGAACGCCGGGATGACCGCGACGATCGGGGCCAATAGATAGACCGGCTTATCTGCGCCGGACGGGATCAGACCTTCCTTGAGGGCAAGCTTGATCCCGTCGACCAAAGACTGCAGCATCCCGTTCGGCCCGACCCGGTTTGGGCCGAAGCGCATCTGCATCCGGCCCAATACTTTGCGTTCCAACAGGATTGCGACCAACACCGTCACAAGCAGGAAGACGAAAATGGCCAGCGCTTTGGCAAGGATGAGCCACCACGGATCGAGCCCGAATACGCTGAGGTCGGTCGGGGTCATCATATGGCCCCCCGCTCGATATCGACGACCTCGCCAGAACCCGCCCCGAGTTGGGCGCGTACGGCGCAACCCGATGAGTTCACCGGGAGCCAGACCACGCGGTCCGGCATATCGGTTCGAACCAGCGGCAGGGTGATCGATCCGTGGTCGGTTCGCACCGTCACCGGGTCGCCGTCGCTCGCACCGATCTCAGCTGCGGTGCGGGGCGACAGCCGCACCACAGTGGTCCGTGCAGTACCAGCCAGATGCGGTTCACCATCCTGTAATCGGCCGGAGTCCAACAACATCCGCCATCCTGCGAGGAGTGCCTGGCCTGGCACTGGTGAGATGGGTGGATTCGCAGCGACATCGGGGGTGGCGGGACGCCTTCCCGACCAACTGCCGAGAGCGGACAGTTCGGCTGCGGCTGCAACTGGTGTCGGGCACGCAAGGTCCACCCCGATCCGTTCCGCCAGAATATGGAGGACACGCAGATCCGAGTTTGCGTTGCTAGGTGTCGCGGCCCTGAACTGTCGGACACGGCCCTCCCAGTTGCGGAAGGAGCCCGTTTTCTCCACCACCGGGGAGACGGGCAGAACGACGTCAGCCCGTTCGGTGACAGCGCTTTCGCGCATTTCCAGGCTCACCACGAACGGACCGTCAGACAACGCGCCGACCGCGCCCGCAGGGTCCGGTAGGTCGCCGGGCTCTACGCCCGCGACCAGCAGGGCGGTGATCTCCCTTTGCGCGGCCGCCATCAGGATCCCACCAGTATCCCGCCCCGGGGTGGTGGGCAGGCCGTCGGTACGCCATGCACTGGCGGTCTGCTCGCGGGCTCGGCTGTCCGACACCGGCCGGCCACCCGGCAGCAAGTTCGGCAGACAACCGGCCTCCAGAGCTCCCCGGTCGCCGGCCCGCCGCGGGATCCAGGCCACCGATGCCCCGACGCTATCGGCAAGTCGGGCCACCGCCGAGTAGGCACCCGTACTGGTCGCCAACCGCTCACCGGCCAAGATGATGGTTCCGTCAGGAAGTTCTGTGGACAACGCCTCAAGTGCGGAGGCCTCGTTGCCCGGTGCTGTCATGACCAACCGGCCATTGCATTTGGTGAGTCCTGTTGTGGCGAAAGGTGCGACAGCTATTACGGCAAGGCCGTTCTTTCGCACGGCCTTGCGCAGCCGCAGGAACACGATCGGCGCTTCTTCTTCTGGCTCGAAGCCGACCAACAGGACGGTCGGCGCCCTCTCGAGGTCCGCATAGGTCACCGTCATCGGGGTACCCGCGACGCGGGCTGCCAAGAACTCGGCTTCCTCCGCCGAGTGCGGACGTGCGCGGAAATCGATATCGTTTGTGCCCAGCACGATTCTGGCAAATTTGCTGTACATATAAGCGTCTTCGACGGTGAGCCTTCCCCCGACCAGAACTCCCGCTCGACCCTTGGCGGCGGCCAACCCCTCGGCAGCGAACCCGATCGCCTCCGACCACGCGGCCGGACGCAAAACGCCCTCGGTATCGCGCAGCAACGGTGTGGTGATCCGATCACCGACGGTCGGATAGCTGAACGCCCACCGCCCCTTGTCGCAGTTCCATTCCTCATTGACGTCGGGGTCGTCACCGGCCAGTCGCCGCAGCACTCTTCCGTGCCGGTGGTCGGTGCGCTGAACGCATCCGGACGCACAGTGTTCGCACACGCTGGGGCTGGACACCAGGTCGAACGGTCGAGCCCGGAACCGGTATGCGGTGCCGGTCAGCGCCCCGACCGGGCAAATCTGTACGGTGTTACCCGAGAAATACGACTCGAACGGCTGACCCGACGCGGTTCCCACCTGCTGCTGTGCACCGCGTTCGAGCATCTCGATGAAAGGGTCTCCGGCGATCTGCTCGGAGAACCGGGTGCATCGGGCACACAGCACACAGCGTTCCCGGTCCAGCAACACCTGTGTGGACAAGTTGATCGGCTTCGGGTACGTCCGCTTGGCACCATCGAATCGAGTCTCTGGACCGCCGCTGGACATGGCCTGATTTTGAAGGGGGCATTCCCCACCCTTGTCGCACACCGGGCAGTCCAGCGGATGGTTGATCAGTAACAGTTCCATCACCCCGCGCTGGGCATCATCGACGGTCGCGGAACTGAATTGGGTACGCACCACCATGTCCTCGGTCACCGCTGTGGTGCACGACGCCAGTGGCTTGCGTTGTCCTTCGACCTCGACCAGGCATTGCCGGCATGCCCCTACCGGATCCAGTAGCGGATGATCGCAGAATCGAGGAATCTGGATTCCCATGAGCTCTGCGGCGCGGATTACCAATGTACCTGTAGGCACGACGATCTGGTGGTCGTCGATGGTCAGCGACACCATCTCCAGCGCGGAGTTGCCCCTGGTGGATTCAGCTGACGTCACAACCGCCCCTTCCACTGCCCGACACGGTTGCGTCTTCGGTCGCCATCAATGTCGCGGCGTGGGGATCAAACGGACACCCACGGCCGATATGGGCCTCGTACTCGGCACGGAAGTACTTGATCGATGAAATGATCGGCATTGCCGCACCATCTCCCAAGGCGCAAAAGGATTTTCCGATCATGGTGTCGGAGACGTCGAGGAGCTTGGCGAGGTCCGTCGTTGTTCCAGAGCCCGTCTCCAACTGCTCATAGATCTGTGACAACCAGTATGTGCCCTCACGGCAAGGGGTGCACTTGCCGCATGACTCGTGGGCATAGAACTGGGTCCAGCGCCGCACCGCTCGCACCACACACGTGGTTTCATCGAAAATCTGCAGCGCCTTGGTACCCAGCATGGAGCCGACCGAGGCCATACCTTCGTAGTCCAATGGCACATCCAAATGTTCAGCGGTCAACAATGGTGTCGATGACCCGCCCGGGGTCCAGAACTTCAAGGTGTGACCGGCGCGGACCCCGCCGGCGTAGTTCAGCAGCTCGCGCAGGGTGATACCGAGCGGTGCCTCGTACTGGCCGGGACGGGTTACATGGCCGGACAACGAATACAGCGTGAAACCCGGCGACCCCTCCGATCCCATCGAGGCGAACCATCCATCCCCATGGAGCAGGATCGGCGGGACGCTCGCGATGGACTCGACATTGTTGACCACCGTGGGGCAGCCGTACAAGCCAGCCTGCGCGGGGAATGGTGGACGCAGCCGGGGTTGGCCGCGGCGGCCTTCCAGGGAGTCCAGCAGCGCCGTCTCCTCACCGCAGATGTAGGCGCCCGCGCCGGCATGCACGATCACATCCAGATCGAATCCGGATCCGTCGATATCATGACCCAAAAGCCCAGCGTCATAAGCCTCTTCGACGGCGGTCCGCAACCGGCGTAATGCCGGCAGCACCTCGCCGCGCAGGTAGATGAATGCGTGATGCGCACGGATCGCGTACGCGGCAATGATGATGCCCTCGATGAGAAAGTGCGGTGTAGTCATCAGCAGCGGGATATCTTTGCAGGTACCCGGTTCAGACTCATCGGCGTTCACCACCAGGTAATGCGGTGTGTCATGGTCGGCCCCTGGGCCATTGCGCCCCTGTGGGATGAACGACCATTTGGTCCCCGTCGAGAAGCCGGCGCCACCGCGCCCACGCAGGCCCGAATCCTTGACCAACGCAATGACATCGTCGGGATTCATGGCCAGCGCCTTAGCCATGGCAAGATAGCCGTCGTGTCGACGGTAGGTGTCCAGCGACCATGGCTGCGGTTCGTCCCAGAATCCACTCAACACCGGTGTGAGAGATGTTTGCGGCGTGCTTGCGAGCGTCATCGGCCCTTCCGGTTCTGTCGTGTGTGCGGGTATCTGGCGGTCATGCCAAGCTCTCGCGCGACCTTGAGTCCGGCCAGTGTCGCCGCGCCCGGCTCACCACCACTCCTTTCGTGCTGGCGCTCCGGCAGACCCGCGAGACACCGGGCAGTAGTGCTGAAGTCACACACCGGGCCACCCCGGCTGGACGTGACGACATCGCCACGACACAGTTGGTCGACGAGTTCCCTTGCCTGGCAAGGCGTCTGGTTGTCGAAGAAGTGCCAATTGACCATTACGACCGGCGCGTAATCGCAGGCGGCATTGCATTCGACGTGTTCCAGCGTCACCTGGCCGTCATTGGTGGTCTGCCCGACACTGATTCCCAGATGGTCCTGCAGCGCTTCGATGATCGCGTCGCCGCCCATGATCGCGCACAACGTGTTGGTGCATACGCCCACCAAGTACTTACCGGTCGGAAAACGCCGGTACATCGAGTAGAACGTGGCGACCGCGGCCACCTCGGCATCGGTGAGATCGAGTTGTCGGGCGCAGAAGTCGACACCGGCCGCGGCCAGATACCCGTCGTGGCTCTGTACCAGATGCAGCAGCGGTAGCAGCGCGGACCGCGGCTGTGGATACTTTGCGATGATCGTGGCCGCGTCAGCAGCCAACCGTGCCGTTACATCCCCGGGGTAGTGTCTCGGTCCGCCGATGGGATGGGCCGGCTCTTGCGGCCGCGGGACTAACTTCAGAAACACTTCACTCATCGGTCCACACCTCCCATCACCGGGTCGATCGACGCCACCGCGGCGATCACGTCGGCGACCATACCGCCCTCGCACATCGCGGCTACCGCTTGCAAATTCGTGAACGATGGATCTCGGTAGTGCACCCGGTAGGGACGAGTCCCGCCGTCTGACACCATGTGCACGCCGAGCTCACCCCGCGGCGATTCCACCGCCACGTACACCTGGCCCGGCGGGACCTGGATCCCCTCGGTCACGAGCTTGAAATGGTGGATCAGCCCCTCCATCGAGCGCCCCATGATCCGGGCGATGTGCTCGGGTGAGTTACCTAATCCGTCTGGACCGAGCGTGAGATCGGCCGGCCAGGCCAGCTTTCTGTCCGAGATCATCACCGGCCCGGCCTCCAACCGATCTACACACTGTTGCACGATCTTCAGCGATTCCTTCATTTCGTCGACGCGGATCACGAAACGGTCGTAGCAGTCGGAGTTCTCACCGGTGATCACATTGAATTCGTATGTCTCGTAGCCGCAGTAGGGTTGTGACCGGCGCAGATCATGGGGCAAGCCGGTGGCGCGCAGTACCGGTCCGGTGACCCCCAACGCCATACAGGCGGTGAGGTCCAGATGGCCGACGCCTTGGTTGCGCGATTTCCAGATCGAGTTCCGCCGCAGCAGATCCTCCAGCTTTCTGAGTTGACCCGGTAACGTCCTCAGCAGCTCGCGAACCTGGTCGAGACCGTTGTCTGGCAGGTCGGCGACCAGTCCCCCGGGCCGGATGTAGGCGTGATTCATCCGCAGACCGGTGATTGCCTCGTATACCTTGAGGATGTCCTCCCGGGCGAGAAAGCCGTAGAACATCGCGCTCATCGCGCCCAACTCCATCCCACCGGTGGCCAGTGACACCAGATGCGATGAGATGCGGTTGAGCTCCATCAGCATCACCCGGATCACGCTGGCGCGTTCAGGGATATCGTCGCTGATGCCGAGTAGCTTCTCGACACCGAGGCAATAGGCAGTTTCGTTGAAGAACGGTGACAGATAATCCATCCGGGTGACGAACGTGACGCCCTGTGCCCAGGTGCGATACTCGAGGTTCTTCTCGATTCCGGTGTGCAGATAGCCAATGCCGCAGCGAGCCTCGGTGACCGTCTCACCTTCGATCTCCAGGATCAACCGAAGCACACCGTGAGTGGACGGGTGCTGTGGACCCATATTGACCACGATTCGCTCGGCCGAGGCTGCGCTCGGGCCTGCGTCGCGGACTGCCGCCACGATCTCGTCCCAATCCTGCCCGGCCACGGTGACCGTCATTTCGGGTATTTCGGTCATCAGTGGTATGACCTCCGCTGATCGGGGGGCAGGATCTGGGCACCGTGATACTGGACGGGAACACCGCCGAGCGGGTAGTCCTTGCGTTGGGGATGGCCGACCCAGTCGTCAGGCATCTCGATCCGGGTCAGCGCCGGATGTCCATCGAAGATGATCCCGAAAAAGTCATAGGTCTCCCGCTCGTGCCAGTCGGTGGTGGGATAGAGCGCGAACAATGATGGAATGCGCGGGTCGTTCTGCGGTGCAGAGACTTCTAACTGAATACGCCGATTGTGGGTGATCGACATCAATGGGTAGACGGCACGAAGCTCACTACCGGCCTCGTCCGGATAGTGGACGCCGGACACACCGGCGCACAGTTCGAATCGCAATGCCTCGTCATCGCGCAGGTGTACTGCGAGCCGGGGCAGCTGCCATCGGTGCACGCACAGAGTAAGTTGGTCGCGGTGCACCATGACGCGCTCGACACTGGTCTCGAACGATCCCCGGCCGCCCAGGATTTCGACCAACCGGTCGACGATGTCGTCGAAATAGCCACCGTAGGGACGTGGCGAGCTGCTCGGCCGGTTCACCGGGGGCACCAAGCGGCCGTAACCCGACGTGTCACCGCTGCCGGCGACGCCGAACATTCCGCGGCCAACTCCGCTTCGGTTGCTCATCGTGCACCTCGGTCAGTCTTTGGGCTCGACGTGGACGCCAGTGACGCCTGCTCAACCGCGGCGACCACCTCTTCGCGGTGCACGCCCAATGGCATTTGTTGAATCTTGCTGTGCAGCTTGATAATTGCATGCAGTAACATTTCTGGACGCGGTGGACATCCAGGCAGGTAGATATCCACCGGCACTAGATGGTCGACGCCCTGGACTATCGCGTAGTTGTTGAACATTCCACCAGAAGATGCGCAAACACCCATTGCCAAAACCCATTTCGGTTCCGCCATCTGGTCGTACACCTGCCGCAACACCGGAGCCATTTTCTGGCTGACACGGCCCGCAACGATCATCAGATCGGCCTGGCGAGGGGTCGCCGAGAACCGCTCCATGCCGAACCTGGCAATATCGAATCGCGGTGAGGCCGTTGACATCATCTCGATCGCGCAGCACGCCAAGCCGAACGTTGCCGGCCACAACGAATTTTTCCGAACGTATCCAGCCATCTTTTCCACGGTCGACAATATGATCCCGCCAGGCAGCTGCTCCTCTAATCCCATTCCAGCCCACCCCGCCGCCACACATAGCCGTACGCCACGAAGACCACTGCCATGAACAACGCCATCTCGACCAGGGCAAAGATCCCCAGCTGGTCAAACGCCACAGCCCACGGGTACAGAAATACGATCTCGATATCGAAGACGATGAACAGCATTGCGGTCACGTAAAACTTGATGGGAAATCGGCCCATCCCCAGCGCGTGTTGGGCCGGTTCGATGCCACACTCGTACGCCTGCAGTTTGGCCCGGTTGAATCTGCGCGGACCGATCAGTAACGCAATACCCACTGAGCCCACCGCGAATGCGGCGGCAATCGCGCCGAGAACCAGGATCGGCACATAGATTCCCATTCCCATACCTGCAGCCCTCCTGCGCGACAGACGATGCACTGACGTTGTGCCGAAGTGATGCAACCTGGACCGCCGGCGGCGGGATTACCTCGTTCTGAACTGTCTACCGGCCGGACGACGAAGGGTTGACCCCAAGATGGGGGATACGCCAGGTGATTCGAGGAGGGATAGATTCAGTGCGGTGTCTGCGACAGGCCGACCAGGCCGGGATCAAACGTGGCCCTGGCGGCCACCGAAGCGGCCGAGGCGGCAACGATCATTCGCGCATCGGAGTCATGGCCTTTCGGAAATACGATCTCGGCGCTGTCCGGCCCGTCGCGGTGCGCCATCAACCAGTCGTATAGCAGCCAGTCCAGTGCACATGTGACGGCAAACGGATCAGCCTCGGCACTGCACGCCGAGGAGACCACCGCTTCGATCGCCTGACGATGTTCGGTGCGGGCCGCGTCCTTGTTCACCCCGGAGCTATCGAACAGAAGCATCGACAACGTCAACGGGAAGCGCTGTCCTGATTCGGCGCGTAGGACCCAGCGTCCACCCTTCCACGGCCTGTCCTCATCGACCTGTTGCATCTGGCCGAATCCGCTGACGACGCCGAGCGTCGGATCGTCGAGTTCATCGTCGAGCGGCGCCGGCCCAAGCAAACCCAGCGGCTGCCGGGCCCGAATCGAAAACAGGGCGGCCGTGCCGATGATCTTGCCGGCGCGGACATCCGCGGTGATGGCGACCGATTCAAGTGCGGTCGCGTAGTCGAAACACAACCGGTCCAGGGCACGGTGCAGGTCGAGCAAGCTCTCACGTTCGGTCGGTTCGATAGGCGTCTTTCCACCGCCCAGATACTCCCCGAATCGTTCAGCGGCAATGATCAGCGCGTCATCAAGAGCTTCGAGATGGGTTGCGATGAGCCGGTCGGGCTCCTCGTCCTCGGCGACAAGGCTCTGCAAGGTGGTCTGGGTGCCCGTCGGCGTGACCCAGTAGAAGCCGATCTGGCCGTCGGCCTGAACAATTCGCGGTCTCACCGAATCTCCATGGCGAGTCTGCGGTTTGTGAGCGACAACTGCCGCGCAGTGGACTCATCGAGGGCTCGCACCTGCGCTGTCCCCACCCGTCCGCATATGCCACCCCAGTGCAGCGCAATTCGGTCGCCAGGAGCCACCTGGGGTACCGCGCTATACCCATCGACGAAGACATCGACAATGCGGTTGGCCGGAGCGGACATACTCAGGGCCTGGCCGTCCCACGCCAGGTTCCGACTGCGAACAGTAACCTGATCACCGTCTCGGCTGAGCACCTTGGCCGGCGTGATGCGGCAGCTGTCCAGGATGTGGATCGGATGCTCGTCCATCCCCTTACCCAACAACCGCGACCAAGGATAGACACCGAAAACGTGGAAGCAGTGATTTCCAGCGGCCTCCTCGGCCAGTTCCGGCGTCAAGTGCATCCAGTAGTGCCCGGCTTGCGGTCCGATAACGGCGAGCAATTCGGCATAGAACTCAGCGGGGTCGATCGATGCCGCGACTCCTCCACCCAACCAATATGATTCGACCAGACGTAGATCAAGCGGGTCAGCGATTCCGGTCATCCGGGACAGTACCTGCAAATACGGCCATGCCCCCGAGAAGCGTTGCGCCACTGCGCGGACCGCTTTGTCTGAACCTTCGCGCAGGGCGGTACTCTCCGACGGTCCGCAATAGCCCAGCTGATTGGGCGCGTACGCATACCGGGCGAACATCTGCGGTCCGCTGATGCTCACCTGCTGCACCATCTGCGTCACACCTGCCCGGCCTGCCCTACGAGCTGGGCCGCATCACGGTGCATCCGGCCGAAGTTGTAATAGGCGGCGCAAGCACCTTCAGCCGAGACCATGCAGGTCCCGATCGGTGTCTCCGGTGTGCAGGCGGTGCCGAACACCTTGCACTCCCATGGCTTGAGCACACCTTTGAGTACCTCGCCGCACTGACATGCCTTGGGGTCGGCGACCCGCACTCCGGGCATGTCGAATCGAAGCTCCGAATCGAATTCTGCGTACTCGTCACGCAGTTTGAGCGCACTCTGTGAGATGAACCCGAGTCCACGCCACTCGAAATGCGGCCGTAGCGCGAAAACCTTGCCCAGCAGTGCCAGAGCGGCCGGATTGCCCTCTGGATGCACGATACGGGAGTACTGGTTCTCCACCTCGCAGCGCCCCTCGCGAATCTGCCGGAGCAGCATCGCCACCGCTGACATGATGTCCAAGGGCTCGAATCCGGCTACCACCAGAGGCTTTCGGTATACCTCGGGAACGAATCGGTACGGCCGGTTGCCGACCACCGTCGAAACGTGGCCAGGTCCGAGGAAACCGGACAGCCGAAGGTCGGGCGACTCCAGAATGGCTTTGATCGGCGGAACGATCGTGACGTGATTGCAGAACACACTGAAATTGGTGATTCCGAGTTCACTGGCCCGCAAGAGGGTTACCGCTGTGGACGGAGCGGTGGTTTCGAAGCCGATGGCAAAGAACACCACGTGTTTGTCCGGGCTGTCGACAGCGATCTTGAGCGCGTCCAGCGGAGAGTAGACGAACCGGACGTCAGCTCCGCGCGCCTTTGCGTCGAGCAGACTGCCGTGCGAGCCAGGCACCCGCATCATGTCACCGAAGCAGGTGAAGATCACATCGGGCTGAGCGGCCAACCACATGGCATCGTCGATCCGCCCCATCGGGATCACACACACCGGGCAACCAGGGCCGTGGACCAGTTCGACACTCTCAGGAAGCAGGTGCTCGATACCGTGTCGGTAAATGGTATGGGTGTGCCCACCGCAGACTTCCATGAACTTGAACGGCTCGCCATCGTGTCCCTCCTTGGCCAGGAACTCTATGGTTCCCAGGAGTTTCCTGGCTGCCGCAGGGTCACGGAACTCGTCGACGAATCGCATGTGTGCTCTCCTTTTCAGACGATCGATGATGTGTCGAAGGCTTCGATCTCGCTGTCGTATGCTTCGCCGAGCTTCTGCACAGCGGCGAGAGTAAGCAGCGCCTCGGTTTCATCGATCTTTGCCATCGCGAAGCCAACGTGAACCAGCACCCAGTCGTCGGGCTCCGGCATGTCTTTCTCCAGCAATCGCACGCTGATGATCCGACGTACGCCACTGACGTCTACCTTTGCCATATAGTTTGCGGCGTCGGTGATCTCGACGATCCGCCCAGGAATACCGAGGCACATGGCGCCACGCTCCTTTCTTCGCTGCAGACCTTGTCAACAAATCCTCGGCAACGGGTCACCGACCAGCATGTCGACGACTCTGGTACCGCCGAACACCGTGCGCAATAGCACAGCGGCCGTCGGTTCGGCGGTGATCTCACCGATCTCGGCCGCGTCGGTACCCAAGGGATGCGACCGCAACGCACTCAGCGCGACATCGGCCTCATCCGGCGCGACCACAGCAATGAATTTTCCTTCGTTGGCGACGTAAAGCGGGTCTATACCGAGCATTTCGCAGGCACCACCCACGTCTGGCCGCACCACCAGACGCTGTTCATCAAGGACCACCCCGACGTTGGCTGCTTGGGCCAGCTCGTTGCACACAGTGCCAACACCGCCGCGGGTCGGGTCACGCAGCCAGCGAGTGGATGGTGCTGCCGCGAGCATCACTTCCACCAGCTCGCTGACCGATGCGGTGTCGGAGTGGATGTCGGCATCGATCGCCAAGTCGCCCCTGGCCAACATCACCGCCATACCGTGGTCACCCATCGACCCGGATAGCAGCACCTTGTCCCCCGGGCAGACCCGGGTGGCAGAAAACTCGCGCTCCGCCGGGATAATCCCGGCACCGCTCGTAGTGATGAACAGCCCGTCGGCCGCGCCCCTCGGCACCACCTTGGTATCGCCGGTGACGATCTGCACACCCGCTGCGGCCGCCGCGGTGGCCATGTCCGCGACGATGGCTTCCAACTCGGATACCGGGAAACCCTCCTCGAGCACGAACGCCGCCGTGATCCAGGAGGGGATCGCACCGGCCATGGCGAGGTCGTTGACCGTGCCGTGAACCGCGAGGTGGCCGATAGATCCGCCGGGAAAGCGCAAGGGCTGCACCACAAACGAGTCGGTGGAAAGTACCATGCGCGGCCCCTCCGGCAGCGAGATCACTGCGCCGTCATCGAGAGACTCCAACACTGGGTTGCGGAATGCCTCGACGAAGACGGCATCCACCAGCGCCGCCGAGGACTTTCCTCCCGCACCATGTGCCAGCGTGATGATTTCGTCCCGGAGCCGCGGTCTGCGGCGACGGAACGTTTCGATGCGCTCAATGACCTCGCCCTCGGCCCAACTCGGGCCGGTCGAGCGGTAGTCGCTGACTGGTTTACTCATGAGCCGACGTTCCCCTTCTTATGCACGGTGGACCAGAGTTGGTAGCCGAGCAGGGCCTGCGCCTCTTGGATGCGATGTACGCTCTGCGACCTGACGACGAAACACGCGTCGACGTCGGCACTGCTGGCGAAGGCCCCGCCGTCGTATCCGGCAAAGCCGATGGTGTAAAGGCCTCGGCGCCTGGCTTCGCGCAGTGCGTGCGTGAGGTCCGCTGAATTGCCACTGGTAGACATGGCGATCGCGATGTCGCCCGCCCCGGCACGAGCGATCAGTTGGCGTGCGAACACCAACTCGAACCCGACATCGTTACCCAACGCAGTCAGGATGGCCTGATCGGCGGTCAGGCACCAGGCCGGCAGCGGCCGGCCCAGCGGCGGCCGCGCGAACAACGCCGCCAACGTCGCAGAATCTGTTGAGCTACCGCCATTTCCGAATGTGAACAGCCGACCGCCGGCGGTGAACCGCCGTGCCATCTCGGCACCCGCACTGTCCACCAGCGCAGCATTGGCTTCCAGTGAGGACCGGCGCAACGCGGCGCTCTCGGCCGCTTTCGCCTGCGCCGATGCGGCGAGGTCCGTGAGCAACGATCCCGAATCGGTTTCCTGCGAGTCGATGAACGGGTAGAGGAAATTGGTAGCCTCCTGGGGCGTCCCGGCACCGGATTCCGTTGTGTTCATCCGTCAACCTCCTGCCCGACCCGGCTGATTGCCATACCCGCATGCACCAGCAGCAAGTCACCGGTCGACACCGGACCGATGAGGACCGTCTCCACACTCTCGGCGCCTTTGGCGGTCCGCACCATCGCCGAACTGCCGTCCGACGGAGCGAGTACCTCGGCGAGGCGCCCCTCGTCGCTGCAGGTGATGCACACCTCGTCGGTGCACTCGTCGACATTCAGCAGGCCGGGGTGTTCGAAACAGACGTGGGTCAGTTCCCACAGTAGGTGGTACAGCAGGACGAACCCCCCGGTCGCTGGCAATCCCGGATCTGGATCGTCGAGCCAGAGCACATGGTCGGCCGCGCCGTCGAAGGGACGTGTGCCGCTGCCTATCCAAATGGTGGTGGCGCCCCACGCCGGCGCTCTGCGCATGACCGACCGCACATCGGCGTCGTCGGCGTCCGCGACGGCGATCACGATGTCCCCGGAACGCACAGACACTCGCACGACATCGACGAGGTCGGGATCGGTCAGCGCAACCGCGGGCAGCGCCCGCTTGCCAACGATGACCGGGTGCACGAACTCGACCGCGATGTGTTGGGCATGCGGCTGCCAAGACGGTGCCAGACACCACATGGTGCCTCCGGCAGAAAATCGCCGGGCCAGCGTCAGCGATGTCGCAGCGAGATCTGCGGCGAGGTCAGCGCCCAGTCCGTGGTCGGTGGTGGTGGTAGACATCACGACACCGCCGGATCGCCGAACACGCCGTATTCGGTCATCGTCGCCAGGGTGATTCGCGCCGATTCTTCGTCAATGCGGGTCAAGGCAAACCCGGCGTGCACGATCGTGTAGTCGCCGATCTGCAGCTCTGGCAGATACGCCAAGCAGGCAGTCTTCTCTTCACCGGGAAAGGCGATCCGCGCCATCCGCGCGCCGTTGGCCGCATCCCAGATTTGCGTGATGCGTCCCGGAATCCCCAAACACATGCGTCAGCCCTCCTGCGCCGTCAACACCGATACTGCTGCTTGTCCCAATGCGATACCTCCATCGTTCGGGGGAACTGCGCGGTGAACGAGTACCTCGAAGCCCCGCTCGACGAGCTGCTGTCGGCATGCTTGCATCAGCAGCACATTCTGGAAGACGCCGCCGGTCAGCCCCACCAGACGAACGGGTCCGGCAACCCGGCCGACCGTCTCGGTGACGGCGCCTGCCACCGCGTGGTGGAAGGCCGCGGCCAGCGCCGCGGGCTCCGCACCGTCACGCAGCGCCGACACCATCGAGCGCAACATCGGCGAGGGGTCCATCAGTACCCCGGCGTCCGGTCCGAATCCGACGGACAATCGAAGGTCCGGGGTTGACGACGCCGCCCCGTCCGTCGCCATCACTTCGAGCTCGATGGCGGCCTGACCCTCGTACTCGATGCGGTGCCGAACCCCCAGCAGTGAGGCGACCGCGTCGAACAGGCGGCCCATACTGGTGCATGGCACGCAACCAGTGCCGCTGACGAGCTGCGACCGCAGCAGCCGCAGCTCCGCGTCGGTCAACGCGGTCACCGGGGCCAGATCGGCCGCCCACTTGATTCCTGCGGCCCACAGATAGGACAGCGCCATCCGGCACGGATTGCGCACCGCGGCATCGCCACCGGCCAACGGCACCGGGCGTAGATGGCCGACCCGGGTGAACCGGTGACTATCAGTGCCCAGCGCGAGGACCTCACCGCCCCAGACCGCACCATCCACGCCGAACCCGGTGCCGTCGAAAGCAATTCCGATGATCGGCTCACCCAGTCTGCCGTGCTCAGCCAGCAGCGACACAACATGTGCGTGGTGATGCTGCACCAGGTCCAGTGGCCGGCCCCCTGCGTTGCGCTCAGCCCAGCTACGGGTCAGATACCCGGGGTGCATGTCGGCCGCCAGCCGGATCGGATGCCGTCGCATCCGGCTGATCTGGGCTACCGAATGTTCGAACGCGCGCAATGTCTCCCAACCGCCCATATCGCCGATGTGCGCTGAGCAATAAGCACGACGCCCATCCGTCAGACAGAAAGTGTTCTTGAGTTCACCGCCGACCGCCAGCACCGTCGGCCCGGCGGCCGCGCTGTCGCCGAAATCGATCGGCAACGGGGCGTAGCCACGCGAACGCCGGATCGGCAGTTCCCTGCCGTCGAGGACCCGGACCACGGAGTCGTCACACGGCACATAGATCGGCCGGTTGTGATCGATCACCGCATCGCTCAGCGCCGGGAGACGTTCGGCTGCATCCTCATCGGTGTAACAGATGGGTTGATCGGATAGGTTCGCACTGGTCAGCACCACTGCATCCGGGGCATGCTCGACCGCGCCGGGAACCTCTGACAGCAGTAGGTGATGGATCGGCGAGTACGGAAGCAGCAATCCGATCCAGGGGCTGCCCGGCGCGACGCCTGCGGCAACCGGCGCCTCGTGGAAACGACGGACCAGCACGATCGGCCGCGCTGACGTCGACAGCACCGCCGCTTCGTCGTCATCGATCTGGCCATAGCGCCGCGCCACGGCTAGGTCACGCACCATCACAGCGAACGGCTTACCTGCCCTTGCCTTGCGTTGGCGCAGCTTGCCCACGGCGGTGTCGTTGTCGGCAGCGCAGGCGAGGTGGTAGCCGCCGATGCCCTTGATCGCGACAACCATCCCGGCACGAAGTGCCCGCTGCGCCGCAGCAATGGCGGCATCAGTGCCGTCGATCCGGGCGTTGGTGGCCGCGGTGTGCATCCGAAACCACAGTGTCGGACCACAATCCGGGCAGGCGATGGGTTGGGCGTGAAACCGGCGATCGGTCACGTCGTGGTATTCAGCGGCGCAGCGCGCACACATCGGGAAGTCGGCCATCGTGGTGGCGGGACGGTCATATGGGAGTTCGCGGATGATGGTGAACCGGGGACCGCAGTCGGTGCATGTCACGAAGGGATGACGGTAGCGCCGATCGGCGTGGTCGAACAGTTCGGCGACACAGTTGTCGCAAATCGCGATATCGGGAGGGATGGGGGTCGGTGCGCCATCCGCCGGGCGACTGGTCACGATCCGGAACGGTGCCAAGGTGTGTGCCTCGAGTGGCATCTCGGCCCGGGCCACCGCGGCGATCGTGGCCAATGGTGGCGCATCGGTGCGCAGTCGGCACGCGAATTCCTCGAGCGCCCGGGCGGGCCCCTGCACCTCGACGAACACCGAGGATGAATCGTTGCCGACGAAACCGGTCAACCCGAGTTCTGTGGCGACTCGATGCACGAACGGGCGAAACCCGACACCCTGCACCACCCCGGCGACGGTGAATCGGAGTCGCCGGACGTCAGTGGGCTGCGTCAACACCGTAGCGTCCGTCATGCTCGCCGCCAGATGACGACGCGGTTGTTTCCCGAGTCCGCTACCGCCAATCTGTCTGCCCGCAGCGAAATCCCGTATGGCCAGCACAGGGTGTCCCGCTGAACCGATGTCCAGCGGTTCTCGCCGTTGGACCCGAAACCCGGCTGGGCCAGTACATGATCAGCGGCGCGCCCATCGGCCGGAAGGTTGTCCCACAACAGAATTCGGTTGTTGGCCGTGTCCGCGACCGCCAGCCGCTCAGTCCCTTCTCCGCCGACCCTATCGAGTCCAATCGCATACGGGAAGCGGAAGCGGTCCCCGGTATGCGGACCATACGGCCACTCCTCGGATGCCGAGAAATCGGGTTGTCCCACCAGAATATCGGCTGGTCGGTCGGTCGAGGGCAGCGGTGACCAGCCCAGTATCCGGTGATCTCCGGCGTCGGCCACCAACAGCAGATCGTCACGGCCGGCAAGATCGTGGGGCCAGCGGAAACTCGCCGGACCCACTGCGCCACCACGGTTCTCCGAGCGATGGGCCGCGTCGGGCTGGCCGACGACGATATCGGCGGGCTGCCCGGGTTCGGGGATGCCGCCCTTCCAACCCAGCACCCGCCGATTTCCAGTGTCGGCAACCCAGAATCGTGAACCGATCACCGCGATCCCGAACGGCCAGTACATCGTCGACGCCGAGCATGTCTTCCCCTGGTTGGGAGCGACCGAAGAAGCATCCGGCTGTCCCAGAATCAGATCCGGTGCCACATCGCTGCGCTCTGGCACCGAGTTCCAGATCAGGATGCGATGGTGCCACGCATCCGCAACAATCAACCTGCCCTGGTGCACCAGCACCCCGGTGGGTAGGTTCATGCCGCGTTCGGGCCCGCGCCCGCCGGCGGCCTTACCCTCGGTATGGCCGTCAGGCTGTCCCAGCACGATGTCAGCCGGTTGCTCGTCGTGACCAGGGTAGCCATGCCACACCAGCACCCGGTGGTTGCCGGAATCGGCGACTACCAAGTGGTCCGATCCGAGGAACACTCCTCTCGGCGAGTACATCCACGACATCGACGGATGCGCGGGCGGTAACGCCAGGCCGCCGGGTGCCGGGGCGCCCAACCAGACTTCCGGTGACCACCCGTCGCTGAGGTCGGTCGCTGGCGCCGTATCCACCAGGGCCGACCGACCGCCGACGTTGTGACGGACGGTGTAGCGGGTCATGTCCCGACTCTGACCCAGAGTTCGCCTCGGTCAACGCGCAGCGGCAGCTGTTCCAGCTGTGCGCCGGGGGCGGTGAGGCATTCACCCGAACTTGCGTCGTAGCAAAAGCCGTGCCACGGGCAGGTGAGCGTGCCACCGACGACGTCGAGCACGGCGTTGTCCAACGGCAGACCTTCGTGGGCGCACTCGTTGCGGTAGGCCGACAAACGCTGCCCCACGTTGACGACGATCACCTCGGCTTGCTCGCCTGAGGTGGCCGTCAATCTCCGCACCACCAGATCTCCGTCATGCACATCGGCGGAGGGCCCCGCGCTCACCCAGCCTTCACTGGCTGGATCCGGCCCGATGCGCAAG
The DNA here is from genome assembly GCF_053483675.1 of Mycolicibacterium sp. XJ1819. Classification (NCBI taxonomy): domain Bacteria; kingdom Bacillati; phylum Actinomycetota; class Actinomycetes; order Mycobacteriales; family Mycobacteriaceae; genus Mycobacterium; species Mycolicibacterium sp. XJ1819. Next base: position 28,794 of record NZ_JBEFST010000031.1, read on the forward strand.
GATTCCAAGGGGATCAACGTGGGCGAGGGCTCGTTCGCCAACACCTCGACGCCGGTCACCGACGGAACGTTCTCTGTGAGCGCGCTTTCCACCAGGTTCCGCAGGGTCACCGACGACATCGAGCAGCCGTTGCAAGCACCTTCGAGTCGCACGAACGCGGTGCCGTCCTCGATCCGCACCAGCGTGACATCGCCGCCATGGCTCTGCAATTGCGGCCGAACCTCGACCAGCACCCGGTTGGCGTGGGTCATCGGATCTGGCCGGACGATGCCGTGCAGCGAAAGCAGCAGATGCACCACCGGGTCATCGGCCAGTTCGAACAGCACCGGACGCGCGGCGTCATCCGCGCGCATCCGCCGAACCATCGTGATCAGGCCAGCCCGGTGCACCGCCTCGATCGCGGCCTTGACCTCCTCAGCGACGGCGCGTGACCCGTCATCGAGTTGGTTCAACGCGCTAATCGCGTCGTCCACCCGTTTGGCCAGGGTCTCGAAATCCGGTTCCGATGCGGCTACCTGCGCGGCATTCGTCGACGGTGCGGCCGCCGTGGTGGTGGTCGTCATGCGCCGCTCCTCTCTACTACCCGTTTTCGACTTCGGTACGGATCAGCGTGCGTTGTCGGGATATCTCGTCGAGCACGCCGCGCACCGCGCGCACCGAGTCGTGGTCCCCGGCCTCTTCGAACAGGAACCGGGCGTCGTAGAGCTTGGCGCGGGCCTGGTCGAAGACACCGAGATGAGCCAACACATTGCCCTGATTGGCCAGTACCCTGGCCCGCCCGAGTGGATCGGAGTCGCGGTCGCGTGCCTCCAGCACCGCCTCGTACAGCTCCACTGCCTCGACCAGGTTGTCGGCCTGGTGTCTTGATGGGGTGTACACCAACGAGTTTGCAAGGTTGAGTTGCACACTCGCCCACTGTTCGGGATGTTCCTCCTTGGTGTACACGGTCAGCGCCGAGCGCAACGACTGGGCTGCCACACCGAGCCGAAGCTGCCCGGATGCTTCGACCATCGGCATGGTCAGGTAGGCGGTCGCGAGATTGGCGTGCGCGGCGGCCCACAGCAGCGGTGCCTCATCGCGTAGCACCAACTGCAGCGCCGAGTGGTAATGCGGTATCAACTGCGGCAGTAGCTCCGGACGGTCCTGCGACTGCTCGTGCAGCAGGCCGGCCAGGCTCATGTGCACCTCAGCGCGGGCAATCCGCAGGCTGTCGGCCTTGTCCAGGCAGCGCAGTGCCCGTTCCAAACGCTGTTGTGCACTCGGATCGCCGGTTTCGCGGCAGATCGAACCCGAGGCCGACAGCATTACTCCCTGCAGTGGCGCGGAGACCACGGCTGCGGCCTCGATCGCCTTGTCCATAAGCACGATTGCCGTGGCCGGGTCACCGTCGGCCAAAGCCGCGCTGGCCTGCGCGGACAACACCACCGCCGTCAGTTCGGCGCCAAGGGAGCCGCTGTCCGGTGCGGCGTCGGCGCGTCCGACGACGTACAGGACCAGGTCGACCAGCACCCCGAATTCGCCGAGCGCCGTGCGTAAGGTATCCGGGTCGACGCTGTCGGGATCAAGGACGAAACGGTTGTATCGTGCCACGACGTCGTCGGGGTCGTCAGCGGCCAGCGCTGCAAGTGCGGCATCACGCTCTCCGGCCAGTACCAGTTCGTGGGCTCGCAGCCGGGCTGGCCAGGATTGCGGGGTACGCCCGGCCAGCAACTCGGCGCGTACCTGATCGCAATCCTGACCCGCGGGAATCAGCATGTAGCCCAGCGGAAGCGGAAATGCACCCAGCGCCTGCGGCCGGGTAACCGGCACCCCGGCGGCCTGCGTAGTTGTCGAGAATGTTGTCATCGCCTCAGCCATTGAGAGGTCCTCGCAAATCCCGCTCGGCAACACGCTTGATCAAACTGGCCGCCAGCTCGGCCCTGGCCTTGGTGGCGTAAGTACAGATTCGGGTCCGCACCACGCCGTCGGTGAATACCACGACAAGCTCGACCGCCCATCGGCCATGCTCCTCCACCACGACAGCCTCGACATCGCGCGCATCATCACTGGAATCACCGGCTCGGACAACAGTCTTCGGGTGTGCGGCCTCGGGACGGACCGGACGTTCCTCACACATCGCGGTCACGTTTCTGGCCCCATCGGAACGCGCAGTGCTCCCTGGTCATCATCCCAGAATGCATCACGAATGCCGACCGGGACATCGTCATCCAACACTTCACGCACCAGCGTGCTGCGGTCGCCTGCCGGGTTGCGCTGCTTGAGCAGTAGACCCCCACTGCGGGGGCCGCGCAGCGGGATCAGCCACAGGTCGGCATCCCGCCGCACCGCGGCGACGGCATCCGATGGAAACCGGCTGGCCGCCAGCCTGGCATCCAGCCGCACATAGCCGTCGGCGGTGAACTCGACTTGCAGCCTGGTGTCTCCCACCGGGCGTAGCACGGAAAGGTATTCGGCCTCGACGATGCCGATCACCTTCTCCATCCCGGCCGCAACGTGTTCGCTCAGGTCCGCACCGAGCTCCACTCCGCCGGCCTCGATGAGGAACACCGTGATGTCGTCCGGGCAAGCTTCACCGAGCGCCCAGCGCGCGAAGGCGATTGCGTGGTCCCAGCGAAACGAGTGGGTGTGCAGCCCTTGCAGGGGTGGCAGTTCGGCTAGTTCGGCGCCGGGCACCTTGTAGACGGTCCCCGGCGCCGCACCGGTGGCTGCGGCGTCGACGATGACGACCCGCTTCGCTCCCTTCATCTGGAACGCCACGTCCATGCCTGCCGTCCCACCATCGACCAGACGGGCACCGTCGGGGACACCGCGTTCCCACAGGTGGCGGACCAGGATCGGTCCGACCCCGTCGTCACCACGCAACAGGTTGCCGCACCCGACGACCAGGACCTCGCAGCCGGACGTTTCGATATCGACAGCGTTGTCTTGAGCGCCGGAATCAGCAGGGTAGGAATGGGATTCGGTAGACGTCGGAATCACACCATTCCGTTGATCACGAACCGAGACAGCTCACGACCCGATTTCCCGTCGTAGGCGTGCACCGTGCAGACTAGGCAGGAGTCGAAACTGCGGGCAACGTGGCCAAGCTCGACCGGATCCTCCACATCGACGATCGGCGACCCGACCAGAGCCTTCTCAATCGGCCCCAACGATTGTGCGGCATCGCGTGGGCCGATGTTCCACGCCGTGGGTGTGATCACTTGGTAGTTCTTGATCTTGTTGTCTTCGATGACAATCCAGTCTGCCAGAGCCCCACGAGCGGCCTCGGTGGCGCCGAACCCCTTACCTTCGGCGTGTTCGACCGGTTTGGTGTAGAAACTCTCCTTGAGATCGATCGCATCAAGCCAGGCTCGTGTCCACTTATAGTACTTGGGCGCTTCGTGCATACGGGCGAGCTGGCGCACCAGCACACTGGGGCCGATCTTGTTGTAGATGTCCAGGAACAGCGGATCGTTGTCCTGGTGCGGCAGCGGGTTCGGGCCGCCGGCCGCAATCCGACGCGCCAGCGGTCCGGCTTCCAGCGGGATGTGCCCGAGACTGGGAATGTCGTACCGAGGTGACTTGGCCCAACTGTATTTCCCTTGTGTACGACCGACTTCGGGGTCGATCGGAATGGTCTCACCCTCGAATGGATGCAGCGGACGGTCGCCCTCGTAGAAAGCGTGCGTGACATCTTCGGTGACGCGCGCCTGGTCGAAGGTGTGCCACTGTCCGTTCGCATAAACGCCGGACCGGCCGATCAGCGCATCGTTTCGCCCGTCGATCGTCGGGTTCTCATACTGCGACGGATCGAAATAGGTGCCGGTAGCGAGGTAGTTGCCGACGCCCTGGCCATATTTGTCCAGGCCGACGTCCAGGCAGAACCGGATGAAAAAGCCGCAGTCACTGTTGTACTGGGCTTCGTTTTCGTCGACCCAGGCCAGCACGTCCTCCCAGGTCTCGTTCTCCAGCCATCGGTCGACCGAGCAGCCCAACCACTGCTTCTCCAGCCAGTTGTCCTTCCAGTGCTCGAGGATCGCGATCGACCGGGTGACATCGGCCAGCGTCGGCGCACACATCACGCCGCCAGGCACCATGAAGCTGGAGTGCGGCCACTGCCCCCCGAAAATGGCATACACCTCGACCGGTTTGGCCGACAACACCACACCCGGCTGGTAGCTGGTGCCCACATACGGTGCGAACCGGCGCACCGATTCTGCGTACAGCGGTGACTTCGCGTAGTTCTTATTGGTCAGGTCGATTGCGAACAACGCATAGAAGTAGCGCGGTATCGACTGCAAGGTTTCGCAGGCCTGGCAGATATTGCGGACCAGGGTCGCATTCGGCGGCAGATGGGTCCGCCACGCGGTGTCGAGCGCGTAGGCAGATTTGTAAAGGTGGCTGCCGCCGCAGATCCCACAGATGCGCGGGCAGACCACCAGGCCGGCCTGCGGGTCCTTACCCTGCAAGATGATTTCGAAGCCGCGAAACATCGCGGCCTCCGTCCAGGCGGAGGTGACGACTCCATCCTCAACGGTGACGCGGACGTCGAGGTCGCCCTCGACCCGGCCCAATGGGCTGACGAACAGATCAAGCTCGGTCATGTTGGTTTGGTCCTTCCGATAAACCTTGGCTGATGGTTTGGCCGCGCGATGTTTCGCCACCGTCTAGACCACGAACATGTCTTCTTTGGACCACTGCGGGGCAGCGATTCGCGCGGCCGCCGCATGGGCCATGTAGGTGAGGTGATCGGAACCTTCCGGAACTTCCTTCGGAATCATCCCGCTGACCTTCTGGGTCTTGAACAACGTTCCCGGTGCGAGGTCGAAGTGCGGGAACTCAGGCTCGGTGCAGCCAAGGCACGGCATCCCGGCCCTGGTCTTCGACGACTGGCGGTTCCACAGGATGCGGTTGCACGGCGAATGCGTCATGGGCCCGCGGCAGCCGAACTCGTAGAACAGGCAGCCAGTGCGGGTGCCCTCACCAAACGACAGGGTCGACTGCTTGTACTCGAAGAATTGCACACGCGTGCACCCGGTTTGGGTGAAGGTTTTGAAGAAGGTCTCCGGCCGATGCAGTTCGTCGAGCGCGATATCGCCGGCGCGCCCCGACGCGAGTGCGACAAGGATCTGGGTGATCCAGTCCGGATGCGCGGGACAGCCCGGAATGTTTATGACCGGCAGACCCATCTTCGATCGGAAGTCCGGCCCCAGAAACCCGCCCTTGTCGCGCTTGTGGAACTGCAGCCCGGTCGAGCCCGACGGGTTCGGTTCCATCGCCGGTATGCCGCCCCAGCACGCGCAGTCCCCGATGGCGACCACGATCTGCGCCGCGCCCGCGAGGTCGATGACCCAGTCCTTCATCGCGCGGTCGGCGAACATGTCCATTCGGCCGCTTCCGTTGGGCGCTTCGATGACGGTGCCCTCGAATACAAAGATGTCAAGTGGGCGTTCCCCTTTTGCGCAATCCCAGAATACTTTCTGGGCATTGTCACCTAATTCCAATCCCAATGACGGATGCCACAATAAATCGAGACCAAAATCAACAATCAAATCGACGACATTGGGTTCATCCGCATTGAGGAAGGACATCGTATTCCCACTACATGCACCTCCTTGGAACCACAGAACTGACGCCATTTGAACTCCTCTCGACAGCGACCCAGGGCGAGGCCGCAATTGGGTTGCGGATTGGTGCGGGCTGATGATTTTGTCTGACTGTTGTTTGGGCTGGTTTTCGCTATTCCTGGGCGAGCCGGCGGCCGAAAGCACGCGCCACCTGGATCATGAAGCCCAGGCCTCGAACGATGTCCTTGTCCTTGCTCACGCGCCACAGACCGAAGATGCCTTTCGGCCCCCCGGGATCGGCCGCGGCCGCCGCCTTGCCCTCGACCAATGCCTGCCCGAGCTGAGCGAGCACGTCAGCGGCTTGCGGATCGGTGAGGCGCGAGGTCAACAGCGTGTTCAGCGCCGGAGTTGCATCCACCAGCGCCCCAGACAGAGCGGCCAGGCTGCTGGCAAGACCTCGCAGGTCGACAGCCCTGAATGACTCGACACCGGGGATCGCGCCGGGGGCCGTGGATTCTCTGAGCTCATCGACGGCGGCGACAACCGACGCGCCGATCTCGTCACCGCGCCGAACCATCCCGTCGAGTCCCTCTACCAGGATTGCCAACAGATCGGCATGGTCGAGTAGATCGTTCAGCGAAGCCGCGACCGCAGGATCGTCCAGCCGCTGGCGCAGGGCGTCAGCCGGCGAGATGGCGATCACTTGACCGTTTGCCGTCATACAAGACCTCCTGCTTTCCGAGCCCAAGCGCCACGATGCGATGTGCCGACGATCACAAACCTAACGGCATGTGACCCACCTGCCTATCGCTTTCACGCAGAGGCTGTCAGAATTACGCAGACTTGAACACGGTGGCGCGCGCCAAGAGGACGGGAGACTTGCGTGTTTACCGCAAATACTTTAACCAGCGCTTCATCATCGGTTCGGCTCGACATCGCGGTCCGGAAATGTCCCGACTGACCCGTCTGGGCTATATCGATGTTCGCCGCACCAGCAACCCGGTACGGCGCAAGGTCAGATCTCGCGGCGTCCCGCCGGCTCTGGCCGACAAGGAGATCTTCTACACCGAGGACGTCGCTGAGGCGTCGCGCCTGATCGGCAAGGCGCTCGCACCGCTCACCCTCGACGTTGACACCCATGCCGGCGACGGATTTGCTGCGACGATGCATGGAGTACGCCTTCGCAATGTCAGCATGCTCTACCTCGACCTGCACGTGGCATGCACATTGGAGATCCCGGACCACGGTCCGTACTTTGCTGTGCACATGCCAACCAACGGAACCGCACTAGTGCGTCACCGCGGGCAGGTGTTCGAGGCCAACACCATCCGCTCGCTGGTGACCAGCCCGCAGGGATCTCTGCGCGTCGCTTTCGAGCACGATTCACCACACCTGATAATCCGCGTCGAGGCGCCTGCCATGGTCGCGCACCTGACCCGGCTGCTCGGCCGCACCCTGCGGCGGCCGCTGGAGTTCAACCCCGAGTTCGACCTGGCGACCGAGGCCGCCATGCGTTGGCACGCGGCTGTGGGGCTGATCCATAGCGAGGTCTTCCATCCGGGCTCGCTGGTGCAGCGAGGGCAGGGCATCGGCGCCCTGGAAGAACTGGTCATGAGCAGCCTGCTGCAACTGCAGCCATCGAGCTACCACGAGGAGTTCGTCCGGCCGCCCCAGCCCGACCAGCGGCGCGCCGTGGTCCGGGAGGCGATGAACTACATCGAGGACCACCTCGCCGAACGCATCACGATGGGGTCGTTGGCCAAGGCGGTCCACATGAGCGTCAGATCAATTCAGCAAGGCTTCCGGGAGGAACTGGCGATGACACCGATGATGTTCGTGCGCGAGCGACGAATGCAGCGGGTGCACGAGGAGCTCACCGATGCAATGCCGACCGACGGTGTCACCGTGACTTCTGTCGCTGAGCGCTGGGGGTTTCATCACCTGGGCAGCTTCGCGGTGGAATACCGCAAACGCTGGGGTGAAACACCGTCGGAGACTCTCAGGCGATAGCGGTGTCGCGCCGAACCGCGCTGAATTTTCGCCAGCCCAGTGCCCGCTGAGACAGTAGGTGGGTGATCAGCAACTCCGTGGACATCGTCGGTGCATCTTGGCTGACCACGTGCCACGGCCGATTCACCGGAGTGCCGGGCACCGACAGCTCGACCAAAGTGCCCAACTCCAATTCGCGTCGCACGGCCTGCCGCGACACCAGCGTCACCCCCAGGCCGGCGACCGCAGCGGCCACCACCGCGCCGTGCGATCCCAACACCAGCTGAGGCGGCGTGACGTCGAGGTCGTCGAGCAGTGTGGTCAAAGTCGACCGCGTACCCGATCCCGGCTCGCGCAGAAGCCACGTCGCGGTGGCTGGTTCAAACCGCTCGGCCACCGCGGGTGCCCCCACCACGACGAGCTCGTTTGGGCTGACCGCACGCACCCGCACCGTCTTGCTCAACTCAGCCGGAGGACGGCCGGCCACCACCATGTCGACCTCGTGCCGGGCGAGCATAGGCCAGACGGAGCTGCGAGGTGCCACCTCGAGATGCAGAACGACGCCGGGGTATTGCGTGCGAAACGATGCCAGGGCGACCGGAATCAGTAGTTCACCGGCCGAGGTGACCGCGGCGAGTCGAACCGAGCCATTTTCCGGATCGGCCTCGCCACGCGCAGCAAGGATCGCCTCGTCGTGCAGGCCAAGAATCCGCCGCGCGTATTCGACGTAACGTTGTCCGGCGGGCGTCAACCGGACTCCGCGGCCGTACCGGTCGACGAGATTGATGCCGATGTCGTGGCTCAGCGCCCGCAACGCCGAGGAGATCGATGATTCGGTGACCACAAGACGTTCGGCGGCACCGCGCACCGAGCCGGTGTCGGCCAGCTCGACCAACGCTCGGAGCCGCGCATTGGTGGTCATCGGTTATTCTCGGCCGCTCGAAACACCCGGCTGGACAGCAAATCGGCCGGTTCGATGGTGGACAGCGCCGCCAAGTCCACCATCTGGTCGTCGCCGCCGAGTAGCCGGCGAGCATGGCGCAGCCGGGCCCGCTCCAACGCATTGCGCACACTGCGCGCATTGGCGAACCACGGCTGATCGATCCGCAGCTTCAGGTATCGGTGCAACACCTCGTGGGCCTCGTCTGAGAACCGGTAGCCCATTCCCTCGGTCATCAACATTGCGATGTCCTTCAATTCATCGACGGTGTAGTCGGGGAAGGTGATGTGGTGGGCGATCCGGCTCTGCATGCCCGGGTTTGCCGAGAAGAACTGATCCATCTTGTCGGCGTAACCGGCCAGGATCACCACCAGATCATCGCGGTTGTTCTCCATCACCTGCAGCAGAATCTCGATTGCCTCCGAGCCGTAATCGCGATCGTTCTCCACTTTGTAGAGGTAGTACGCCTCATCGATGAACAGCACACCGCCCATCGCCCGTTTGATGACGTCCTTGGTCTTCGGGGCAGTGTGCCCGACATACTCACCGACCAGATCGTCGCGGGTGACACTGACCAGGTGCCCGCGGCGGAGGTAGCCGAGCCGATGCAAGAGATCGGCCATCCGTATCGCGACGGTGGTCTTACCGGTGCCTGGGTTCCCGGTGAAACACATGTGCAGGGTGGGCTGCGGCGCACTCACACCAAAACGTGCCCGCACCCTGTCCACCAGCAGCAACGCGGCGATTTCGGCAATGCGTGTCTTCACCGGCACCAGCCCGACGAGCTCACCGTCGAGTTTGGCCAGTACCTCCTCCACGCCCGACTCGCGGCGCGCGACAGAAAGGTCGACCACAGCATCGGCGGGCAGGGTCTCCCGCTCCGGCACGTCCGACTCCCCGTCCCGTTGAGGACCGGGAGCCGGACGCGGCCGGTACCCGAACGGGCTGCGCGGGTTCTCGGCGGATTGGAGCGTCATCGATTCACCCCGGTTGGTACCTGTCCCCTTCGGGACGCTCGGTCGCATACGAATAGGTGGTGTAGCCGATCTGGCGGTTGGCCCTCTCGGCGCGGTCGAGGCGGAAACCGGGTTCCTCGGCGGGCCGATTGACGATGAACGACAGGGCGGTCGTCTGCCGGCCCAAGCCCGCATCGTAGGCGTTGAGCCGAATGTAGCTGTTCGGGTTGGCCGTCCGGCACGCGTTGACCTCGAGCAGCACCCCAGCCGGATCCTTGAGGTCGAACATTGGCAGCCCCCACATCTCCCAGTAGGTGTTGCGCGGATGCGGGTCGTCGGTGAACTCGACCGACAAGGGCCAGCCATTGGACAGTGCGTAGTCGATCTGAGCGGTGATCTCCTCGTCGGTGAAGTCGGGAAGGTAAGAGAAGGTGCCCTGGGTGATTCGCATATGTCAACTCGCCTCGGGTCAGACCGTCGTCGGTGTCGCGACGACGTCGGGTGTATCGGTGGACTCGTAGTTGAAAGTGATGTCGCCCCAGGTGGCCAGCGCGGTGTCCAGCGCCCGGTTCTGCGACGCCGCCTTCTTGAGGATGTCTGGCCCTTCCTTGTAGTAATCGCGGCCCTCGTTTCGAGCCTTGATCATGGCTTCCAGCGCCACACGGTTGGCCTCGGCGCCCGAGGCGATACCCATCGGATGCCCGATGGTGCCGCCACCGAACTGCAAGATCACGTCCTCACCCAGGTAGTGGATCAGCTGGTGCATCTGGCCGGCGTGGATACCGCCGGAGGCCACCGGCATGACACCGGGCATCGATGCCCACTTTTGGTCGAAGTACAGACCCTTGACCGGGTCGGCCGGGATGCTGTCCAGGCGCAGGGTGTCGTAGAAGCCTGCGGTGGTGTTCGGGTCACCCTCAAGCTTGCCCACGACGGTGCCCGCATGGATGTGGTCGACACCGGCCAGCCGCATCCATTTGGCGATCACCCGGAAGCTCACACCGTGGGTCTTCTGCCGGGTGTAGGTGCCGTGGCCGGCGCGGTGCAGATGCAGCAGCACGCTGTGGTCGCGGGCCCATTTGGCCATCGACTGGATGGCCGTGTAGCCAATCGTCAGGTCGATCATCACCACCACCGAGCCGAGTTCGGCCGCGAAATCGGCCCGCTCATACATCTCCTCCATGGTGCCTGCGGTGATGTTGAGGTAGTGCCCCTTGATCTCGCCCGTCGCCGCCTGTGCCCGGTTGACCGCTTCCATGCAGAACAGGAAGCGGTCCCGCCACCGCATGAACGGCTGCGAGTTGATGTTTTCGTCGTCCTTGGTGAAGTCCAGGCCCCCGCGCAGCGCCTCGTAGACGACGCGACCGTAGTTGCGCGCTGATAGGCCGAGCTTGGGTTTGGTGGTCGCGCCAAGCAGCGGCCGGCCGAACTTACCCAGGTACTCGCGTTCCATCACGATCCCGTGCGCGGGGCCCTGGAACGTCTTGACGTAGTGCGTGGGGATCCGCATATCCTCCAGGCGCAGAGCCTTGAGCGGCTTGAACCCGAACACGTTGCCGATGATCGAGCTGGTGAGGTTGGCGATCGAGGCCTCCTCGAACAGGTCGATGTCGTAGGCGATGAGGGCGATCCACTGCCCGGGGGCGTTGGGGACAGCCTCGACGCTGTAACACTTGGCCTGATAGTGCTCAAAGGTCGTGAGCCGGTCGGTCCACACCACCGTCCATGTCGCGGTACTGGATTCACCGGCCACCGCCGCGCCGGCTTCCTCGGGCGGCACCCCGTCTTGAGGGGTGATCCTGAAGGCGCACAACACATCGGAGTCCCTGGGGACGTAGTCCGGTTGCCAGTAGCCCATCTCTGCGTAGGGGATGACTCCCGCGTTCCATCTGTCTGTCATGACGCGAATGTTTCCACCCGATCATAAAGCTGTCCATCGGTAATTCGACGCTAATTCAGAAGTAAATACTTAAGTATCACCATCCCCTGTCGGATCCACCTCCTGGGTGAGGTAATTCTGTTCCGCCAGCTCATAGCCTTACGGACACAAACCTCACGGGGTTCCTACGACGAGGAGTATCGATGAGCACCTGCACCCAGATCGCAGCCCAACTGGTCAGCCCCGGGAAGGGGATCCTGGCGGCCGACGAGAGTATTTCCACCATGTCGTCCCGATTGGAGAACGCAGGCGTCACGCCGAGCGCAACGAGCCGCCGCGACTACCGCGAACTATTGGTCAGCACGCCCGGCCTGTCCGACGGCGTTTCGGGGATCATCTTCTGTGACGAGACGCTCAATCAGGTGTTCTCCGACGGCCGCCCCTTCGCGCAGGCCGTTCGCGAGCTCGACATATTGCCCGGGATCAAGGTCGACACAGGCGCCAAACCATGTCCGGGGCTGCCCGGCGAAACCATCACCGAGGGCCTCGACGGGCTCAGCGACCGGTTGGCCCGCTACGCCCAGATGGGTGCCGCCTTCGCGAAGTGGCGCGCGGTGTACACGATCACCCAGAACGGACCCAGCTGGGGCGCCATCACCAGCAATGCAAATGCGCTCGCACGGTATGCCGCTGCATGTCAGGAAGCGGGCCTGGTGCCCATCGTGGAGCCTGAGGTGCTCACCGCAGGCGACCACCCCATCGAACGTTGTGCCGATGTCACCGCGTCCGTGCATGCCGCGGTGCGCCAACAACTCGGGGTGCTCAATGTCGACCTGGGTGGGATCGTGCTCAAGCCCAACATGATCACCGAGGGTGCAGATCATCCCGAGCACGCGACACCGCAGCAGGTGGCCGACGCCACCGTGCGCGTGTTGCGGGCTTGGCCGGCCAGTTTGGCCGGCGTGGCCTTCCTCTCCGGCGGTCAATCGCCGGAGCGGGCCACCGCAAATCTCGAGGCGCTCCAAACGCAGCAGACCCCCTGGCCCCTGACCTTCTCCTTCGGCCGGGCTCTGGTCTCACCCGCGCTGGCTGCATGGCGCGGTGAGGAGGCACGAGTCACCGACGGGCAAGCCGCACTCGCGATGCACGTCGCAGCCAATGCCGCCGCGGTGCGATTGCGCAGCGAGCTTCAGTCAGCCTGAGCGCAGTACTCGGCCGCAATCACTGGAAGATGCCCTCGCGCAGCGCGACGGCCACCGCAGCGGTCCGGTCGCTGACGTCCAGCTTGCGGTAGATGGAACGCAAGTGACTCTTAACCGTCTCGTCGCCGATAAAGAGTTTGCTGGCCAGGCCTCGGTTGGACAGCCCAGACACCACGAGGGAGAGAATCTCACTCTCACGTTGGGTGAGTCCGTGGCTAGCGCCAGGCCAGAACTCCTTACGTTGCAGGCGGGCCGCGGTGTCGGCCGCTCGGGCGGCGAGACTCGCGTCGATCGCCGTCGAGCCGCTGTGCACGTACTCGAGCTGCTGCACAAGTTCGTCACTGCTGACGCCCTTCAGCAGGTACCCCGAGGCCCCGGCCCGGAGCGCCTGGAACAGGTACTGCTCGTCGTCGTACACCGACAGCAGGACAACCTTGCGCTCGGGCTGGTGTTCGTGGACCGCCCGGCACAGATCGAGTCCACTTCCCCCGCGCATTCGCACGTCACACAACACAATATCGGGCTGCAAGCTATCAATTACCGTCAGGGCATATTCCACGCCGACCGCTTGACCGACAATACGTACCCGATTTTTGAATGCCGCGAGCATTGCCTTGAGACCCTCAATTACGATCTCATGATCATCGACAAGTACGACCCGCAATGGGCCCGCTGATGCTGGCGCCGTCATGCACTCACACTAATTGCGATTTGTTTAACCGTCCACGGAAATTTCTGAGGTCACCGGGTTTAACCCCACCTATCCCCCATTTTGGGGGATTAATGACCCGCTTCGCATTCCTACCATCGGCGCCAACAGGAAAGGAGTGGCCGATGCCGCCGATGGTGATGGGAGAACCCAAGCTCGTCGCATCCGTCCTACCCGCAAACTTTGCGTATCTGGGCCGCGACGTCGAGGAAATCGAGGAGGCGGGAATCGACCGGATCCAGTGGGACGTCATGGATGGCCGTTTCGTCCCGAACATCACGTTCGGCCCCGATGTCATCGCCGCCAACCGCAAGCGCGTCGGTATCGGCTTCGAGGCACACCTGATGGTGGAGGACCCCGACCCGATGCTGCCACGTTGGGTGGAAGCGGGTTGCCAGATTGTCATTGTGCACGCCGAGGCCTGCCGTCATCTGCACCGCACCCTTTCGCTGATCCGCAACCTTGGCGCGCGCGCAGGCGTCGCACTGAACCCGGCCACTCCCCTGGACGCGGTCGTCAACGTGCTCGACGTTACCGATCTCTTGTTGGTGATGACGGTCAATCCGGGCTTCGGCGGTCAACGTTATCTGTCCAGCATGGAAACGAAGATCGCCGAAGCGCGGGACGAAATCGACAGGCGCGGACTGGATATCGAGCTCGAGGTGGATGGCGGAATCGGTGCAGCGACCATCGCAGGTGCCGCAGCGGCAGGAGCGACGGTGTTCTGTGCTGGCTCGGCATTGTTCACCGGAGCCGAAACCATGGCGGAGCGCACCGCGGCGCTGCGTGCGGCCGCAACCGATCGGCTGGTGATGCAGTGACCACGGCACCCAGCACACCAGACGAAACACGTTCGCAGTCAGAAGAACTCGACCAGCTCGCGATCAACACGCTGCGTTTTCTGGCCGCCGACGGTGTGCAGGCCGCCAACAGCGGGCATCCGGGTCTGCCATTAGGCGCTGCTCCGATCGCGTGGACATTGTGGGCACGCCATCTCCGCCACGACCCGGCCAATCCTCTCTGGCCCGACCGGGACAGGTTTGTGTTGTCAGCGGGTCACGGCTCGATGTTGCTGTATGCGTTGTTGAACGTGTTCGGATATGACCTACCGATCGACCAACTGCGCCGGTTTCGCCAGCTCGGGTCACAGACTCCCGGGCATCCGGAGTATGGCCACACACCGGGCGTCGAAACCACAACCGGCCCGCTTGGCCAAGGACTGGCCAACGCGGTGGGCATGGCGCTGGCCGAGCGAATGCTGGCTGCCCGCTGCAACACTGCCGACCATACGGTCGTCGACCACCGCACCTGGGTGTTGGCCGGGGACGGCGACCTGATGGAAGGTATCTCGCATGAGGCCGTGTCGTTGGCCGGCAGGCTAAGACTGAGCAAGCTGACGGTGATCTTCGACGACAACGACATCACCATCGACGGCCCGGCCACGCAGAGCTGCGCTGACGACGTCGAGGGTCGTTTCGTGGCATGCGGGTGGCAGGTATTGGCTGTCGAGGACGGTAACGACGTGCGTGCGCTCGATGAAGCCTTCACCGCAGCGCGCGACCAAGACCGACCTACCTTCATCCGGGTCAAGACAACGATCGGCTACGGTGCCCCCGGCATCGAGGGCACACCGAAGGCGCATGGCAGCCCCCTGGGCGCCGACACGATTGCGACCATGCGGAATCGGCTCGACTGGCCGGACGTGCCATTCCACGTGCCCCTCGCTGTCGGTGCCATCGCCGCCGCCACAGCCGCAAACGGTGCTGTGGCATACGCGGATTGGTCCACCGAACACGAAAGATGGCAGGCCAGCCACCCTGCGCTGGCAGCGGACTTCCCGCTCGACGCTGTGCCGGAACCCGCAGACATAGGCGTCCTGACAGCACTGGCCGACGAGGCGATGCCCGGTGGCAAAACAGCAACCCGTAAGGCCTCGGGCGCCGCATTGAACGCACTTTCGGCAACGTACCCGGGGCTAGTGGGCGGTTCGGCCGATCTGGCCGGATCGACGAACACCGTCATCCCCGGCGGCTTCGTGGGTCCCGACGACTATGTCGGACGGACAATTCATTTCGGTGTCCGCGAACATGCGATGGCCGCGGTGATGAACGGTATCGCGCTGCATGGCGGCCTACGCCCCTTCGGCAGCACGTTCCTGGTGTTTGCGGACTATCTACGACCGGCGCTGCGACTCTCGGCACTGATGAAGCTGCCTGTCATCTATGTGTTCACCCATGATTCGGTGTACGTCGGCGAGGATGGACCAACCCATCAGCCCATCGAACAGATCGAATCGCTGCGCCTGATCCCCGGCCTGACCGTGCTGCGTCCGGCTGATGCGGCTGAGACCACGTTGGCATGGCAGCTAGCCGCCGCGAACACGGCTGGCCCGACAGCTCTGGTCCTGAGCCGCCAGGACTTACCGATCCTCGGCGGCGCCGGTCTGGACGACATCCGGCGGTACGGCAGCCGTACCGTGAAGTACGCGGGCACGCGTCCCGATGTCATCCTTGCGGCGAGCGGTTCTGAGGTCGCACTCGCCCTCGATGCCGCCGACATCCTTGCCGGTCGTGGCGTGAAGGCCACCGTCGCATCGGTGATGTGGCGCGAGAAGCTCGACAGCGTCATGGTCGAGGCAACTTACTCGTTCCCGGATGCGCCGATCGTGTGGATCGAAGCCGGAGTGAGCACAGGTTGGCGAGCGCTGGCGGGCGCGCGCGATACGGTCATCGGCATCCAGCGGTTCGGCGCCAGCGGGCCGGGCGCCGAGGTCGCCGCACACCTCGGGCTGACGCCGACCGCCGTAGCCGACGCCGCGATGGGTCGTCGTGCTTGATGTGATGACCTTCGATGTCGACGGCGCGTGGGCAGGAGCCGAACGTGACCGCCGCCGACTGGTGTCTGACCACGCCTTCGAGGTTCAGGGTCTTGACGTCAGCTGGAGTTCGGGTGGTCACGGTGAACTTCACGTTTTTGGACAATCGCAATCTCACGCACAATCTCGGCCAATTCCGGGTTTTTCAATCGGCCACACAATCCGGACCGCGCGGGCAGCATAGAGGTGTGCATGAGCTGTCATTGTGTCAAGCCATCGCCGGAGTCGTGAAACCGCACGCACACGGGCGACGAATCGACGTTGTGCGTGTTCAGGTTGGCGCGCTTCGTCAAGTCGTACCTGAATCGCTGGAGTTTTGCTGGTCGTTGGTCCGTGACTACGAAGATCTAGGCGGCGCTGAGCTGGAGCTTGAATTGGTGCCCGCCGAGGTGAAATGCCGCTCTTGCCAGCAACACTCACAGATCGAGTCACGCTGGTCGGTACTTTGCCCACATTGCGCAAACGCCGACGTCGAGGTAGTACGCGGCAACGAATTCCTGGTCACTTCGCTCGACGTGACATGAAAGGTCAACACGATGGGTAGATTCCACCGCCACGAAGACGGTACCGCGCACAGCCACGACCACGGTGACCATGGGCATTCGCATGACCATGGCGACCACAGCGGCTATCAGACAGGTGCGCAACGGATCGACGTGCTGGAGTCGATCTTTGCCGAGAACGATGCGCGTGCCGACATAAACCGAAAGGCATTCGAAAGCAACGGAGTTAGTGCTCTCAACCTGATGAGTTCACCAGGATCCGGAAAAACGACAGTGCTGGCAGCCACGCTCGACGAACTCGCGGGCGAGATCGCGGTCGGCGTCATCGAAGGTGACATCGCCACCGACCTCGACGCCGCCAAGCTCAGTGGACGCGGAGCTCAAGTGTCGCTGTTGAATACCAACAACGGTTTCGGGGGTGAATGTCACTTGGACGCCCCAATGGTGAACCGTGCCCTGGCGGGGCTCGACCTCACCGACTTGGATCTCGTGGTTATCGAAAACGTCGGCAATCTGGTCTGCCCAGCGGAGTTCGACGTTGGCGAGCATGCCAAGGCGATGGTGTATTCGGTGACCGAGGGCGAGGACAAACCGCTGAAATATCCGGTGATGTTTCGGTCGGTGGACGTGGTACTGCTCAACAAGATCGATCTCCTGCCGTACCTGGATACCGACATCGACGCGTACACCGCCCCTGTCCGCGAGGTCAACCCGGCGGCCGAGGTGTTACCGGTGAGTGCTCGTACCGGCGCGGGGATGGAAGCCTGGTACGGCTGGGTGCGCCGGTTTCTTAGCGAATAGGGCCCGGGACTGGAGTACAGCGGCTACGGTCGGCCGCTCGCTTGATCACGCTGGCCGCTCGCTCGGCTCGCTCCCGCGTGCGGTGAATATTGACTCGTTCGCGAACGATACCGTCGGCGAACACCACGATAATGTCGACAGCCCACTGCCCACGTTCCTCGACGACGGTGGTGTCGACAGCCAGAGCGCTGTCGGCTGAACTGTCCGACCGCATGACCGTCGGCGGACGACCACGTGGGAAACGTGGCCGGCAGGTATAAAGGGCCGCGGCTGGGCGGCTGATCTGTTCTGTCACCGCATTAGAGTCCATGAAAAGCTCTCATCGGTGGGGCCTACGTTGTTGTGGCATTCGGAAGGCACGTAGCTCGTCTCAATCAACGCGTGTAGAGCTTCGCGTGCACGTGCCGGTGCGACCCAAGCCGCGCTATCGGTTCAGACACCCTGCTCGCCACCCAGAAGGGGGATGACGACGGCATGGTCGGCAGCCGACTCTTGGGATATCGAAGACCTAGGAGGCGGAGCAATGGGAAATACCCGTGACCCGATCGACCATTTCCGCACTACCAATCAGTACGCCGGTGAACAGTTCATCGACGTCTACAGCTGGCCTGGCGTGGTGTCGATCGTACTGGGTACCATTTCGCTGATCAGCTGTGTAGCAGCCGCTGCGTATGGTCGCCACGAATGGATACCGACAGCAGGAATCGTCGGACTGCTCGCGATCACAGGGGGCATTGTCTGGCTGGTGATCGAACACCGGCGAGTTTTGCGGATCGAACGTCATTGGCTGGCTACGCGATCCGACGACCTTGGCTCCAGATCGTCTGGACGACATCGATAGCCTATATTTGCTTCTTCTATTGCTC
>NZ_JBEFST010000032.1:0-30456 GCF_053483675.1 Mycolicibacterium sp. XJ1819
AGCTGGACAATGCCGAGGATGATCACCGCATCCCGGAAACTATGGCTTAGGAAAATGTCGAAACGCACGCCGGGACGTGGTCTAGATAACTCACGCAGCGCTTGGTCGGCGCTAAGAGCGCCAGAGGCGGCAACTCGCCCGAAGCCGCTCCCACGTACCTCTTGTGCAGTGTAGAACGCCATTTGTATCCCGTCGTTTTCGCTCTCGACTCTGGTCCACCCGAACGTCCACTACCAGTAGATCGCAATAACTTCAGTGTCTAACAAGGCCTGCTGACTATGAGAGGTAGGTGGATCGCGGTAGGAGATATGCGAAGACTGCTCGGGAAGTAGGCTCAAACCTGACGCCCTCCGAGCCTCCCGTCTATGCCGGACAGCTTCCTGCGGCGTCAGGTCTACTCCTAAGAGCGACGACATTGCGTCGAAGGCTGACCGTTGAGTTGCGACATCGCCTGCCTCTTGACGTGATAGGTGACCGATGAGGCGCTCCATCTCTGTCACATCCTGATCCGATAGCACCGCACCGGACCCGTTGACCAAGTCAGTGGCATAACACCGCAGGGCGTCGGCGAGCTTCGGATCCTGTCGTTCTTTGACAGGGGTCGCCGTCAGCAAGGTCTCACTCATGGAATTCATAAGCCCCGAGAGATTGCCTAATTCCGGTACAACGTCGGCGAAGACATCGGAAAGCTTGACGGGGGTCCACTCCTGATGAAGGCCATCGCGGTCGATGCGGCATAGCAGGGTGAAACGTGACCGTGAGAATAGCACCCGGCGTATGTCCCTCCAGAACGAGAGATGTTCTGTTACGCCCACAATCGTGAGCGGAACGCCTTCAAGACCAAGCCAATCGAGCGTTGGCTTCTTCGCCACGAATTGCTTGTTCTGGTCCGTGAACACGCATAGATCTACGCTTCTACCTCTAACAGGAATGAGGCCAGTAAGCAGCCGCTCAAACACTCTGACCATTTGTGCCATTTCAGGCGGCAAGCTTGATGTACCGAGAAGTTCCGGGTGTTCAACGCTAAGATCAAAAATTTCAGAAAGCATTGTACTTACGCGAAAAACCGGATCGGCTTCCAACTCGACCGTCACTTCTACCAAGCGGCCTCGCTCCAGGTGATCAACTTCAAAGCATAGATTCGGATCGCTCAAAACCTCGTGGCGTTTTCGTCCGAGGTCTCGCTCCGTCGGCGAGCGCACTTTCAACACCAGATCAGATTCGGCATTGTCTCTGAAATCTCGGAAAAGAGACTGGACGTTCGCTTTTCGTGTTGTCTGTGTCGACTGACTATTCGTCGTTTGGTATTTAGAGTTGATCTGACCCTTTAGTAGGCCCGCGTTTCCTGACACTGCGCTTGAGAGTTGCGCCTCTTCTGCTAGGGACATGGCGCTAACAACTTCAGCTTTCAACTCACCGGTTTGCGCCGAAAGTAAGCTGGTCAGACTCACTTCATCCAAGTATACAAACTCTCGGAGCGACGGCGACTGCCTACGCGAAGCGGAACTTATCTTGAATGGCGACCAGATCCGGTCCCAAAGTTTCTTGAGGGACGTCACCGACCGCCCCGATCCGCGATAACTGCACGATGACTTACCCTTTGGAAGGCCCAAACGAGGTCTTCTTCACATATCGAATATCGCTCGTCCGCCGCAGCCAAGAGCGCTGCTTCCGTCCATAAAGAGGATAGCTTCGCTGCGGACCAGTCGGGAGTCAATGCGGCTATCTCTTCGAGAGGCATCTCGCCTTCTACCGAAAGATTTCGCATCGACGCCGCAAGTATCTCCAGTCTGTCGTCTGCGTTCGGCATTCCGAACTCTATCTCCCAGTCGAATCTCCCCGGCCTACGAAGCGCAACGTCAATATCGTCGATTCTATTGGTCGCTGCGATAACGACCACATTACCTGGCGCTTTGTCAAATCCGTCCATGAGTGTCAAGAGCTGCGCTACGAGGCGTTTGGACGCCTCGTGAGTGTCGCCGCTGCGTTTCTCGGCGAGGCTATCGATTTCATCAAAGAAGATTATTGCTCGAGGACTCAACTCGGCGGCCTCAAAAATTTGCCTCAATGTTTCCTCGCTGTCGCCGACCCACTTGCTGACAATTGAGGGACCGCTAACAAGGAAGAATTCGGCACCGGATTCCGCCGCAATTATGCGTGCTAATAAAGTTTTGCCGGTCCCAGGTGGTCCCGTGAACAAGACGCCTTTGATGGGTCGAGCCCGGATGGCGTCAAGCTGCTCCTTGCGACTTAACTGCGTTTCGATTAGCTCATTAGCACGAGCGACCACGTCATGGTATCCGCCGAAGTCCTCGAATGTTAAATCCGCATCGCGGGTGTCGACCCTGTAAGGCGCTACCGGGTCCTGCTCATTGGGATCGAAATCCCGTATCCCAATAGGGCTCTCCGCAAGGATCTTCTGAATCCCTGCGAGGCCGCGATAAGCCACCGTATTTCCTATTTCGGGATGGCAATCGCTTGACCCTGAGACAGCCTCTAAACCAAGGCTGCGCTCGACTAGAACTTCTCCCGTTGGTAATACTCGTCGGACTACACCGACAGTATCTCTCTCAAACCAAAGCTCTCGTGGAACGGCAAGAATCGCGGTGTCGTTGATCAACACCACGTCTTCAGGCGCCAATTCTTGAGGCTGATGTGTGGTGAAAATAGTGAATGTGCCGTTCGGGAACTCTAGATAGAAGTTTTGTCTGCTCTCGTCAACAGCAGCGACCTTCGCAAGGTAACTGCTGCGAATGGAGGGCGGCTGGACGTCTGTAATGCGATCACTTCCTGGCACATGACGGAATTTCAGCCGGGGCGCAACAGTCAATAAGCCTGTTGAGATGGTCACGCTACTCCAGATGGAGCCCAGGCAAACGCTGACACGCCGGCGCTAGCGATCACATACGGCATGTCTCGTCATCAAGCGCCACCAGGCCGGTGGTGACGGATGTCCCGGTCCGCAGACAGTCCGCAGAACACTCGACGGCAGCCAACAACACCAATATCGATCCGATGGCGCCTTGCCAGGTCAAGCCAGCAGTTTCGTCTCGAGCCATCGACTGCCGCTAACTGCCATTCGCCGGGAAGAACGCTCTTAAAATCCGCACAGTGTGGGTTCGAGTCCCACTGGGGGCACTGGTCAAGATCGTGTCAATACCTAGACTCCGAGAATGCGCGTGCCTCGCCGAATCGCAGAGTTCAACAAGCGAGTTACCAATCCGGCGGCTCGCGCCATCACACCTTGGCTTCCGAACCTCGGGACGCTCGAGCACGTCGGGCGGAAGTCGGGTAAGCGATATCGAACGCCCCTTCTGGTGTTCAGGACCCATGATGGCTACGCCATCCTCATCGGCTACGGCCCACAGACGGACTGGTTGAAGAACGTGCTGGCCGGCGGGCCGGCGGTGCTGCGCAAGCGTGGACGGTCTGTCGCGCTCGTCAACCCACGGGTGGTGAGCAAGGCCGAGGCCGCGGCCCTCGTCATACCGGGTCCTCGGCTGCTCTACCGAGCGTTTCCCTACAACGAGGCAGCCCTGCTCCTGACGGCAGTGGGCTAGGTTCCGTCACCTCCCTCAAAGGGTCTGCGAGACGCGACCCTGGGACGCCAGGAGCAGGCCACTTTGTTGCGACGACTCCGCGATGGACTACTTGTCGTCGCCCTGCGACCCGGAGCCCGTCTGCTCCGAACCGCCGGGGGTCGTGCCCTCGTCGTCGCCGCCGGACACCGGGCCGGGATCGTCCACAGTCGTCGGCGCGGTCGAGGTGACCTCGCCCCCGGTACCGTCGCCGGTCGGCGCCTTGTCAGCCGGCACGTTGCCGGACGGTGAGAAGTTCGGCGACTGCCGCACCACATTGTGTGTGAGTGGCTCGTCCTCGGACGGAGTCGTCGGCCCCTCGTCATCATTCAGTGACAGATTCATCAGGCGCGGTTGACTATTCGGCATCGAATCAACCTGCGGCGCATCGAATTCCTCGGTCGCGACGAACGGGTTGACATCGGAGACCTGGTCGGCGACTGGTTCGACGAAGGAACGGATGGCGGTGTTGATCTGCTGGGTGACGGCCCAGATGCCGTCGCGCAGTTCTTCGACGAGCGCGTTCTCCCCGCCGAGCGGTCCCGGTAGGGCATCGCGCAGACCGTACAGCGATGGATCGGCCACCCACAGCGGTCCGTCGACGATGTTCTCCACTGCCGCGAGCGCCTTTTCGGTGTCACCCTGGGCTACCGCGGTGGCCAACTCCACCACACCGACCGGGGTGAGAACGCTCGCGGCGAGAAGGCGCAGGCCGGTCGCGACAACACCCTGGGCGATGCGCGACGCTCCGTCGAGCGGTCCGTCGACCGGTGTGAAGGGAACCGGCCCCGGACGCGCGAAGGCCGTCAGCACGCCCTCGATGAAACCGTCGAGCAGATTAGTGGGGTCTGCCATCGTGGTGGCGGCGAGCATCGGGGTCTGCGGGCCCGCCAAGGCGCCGTTGATCAGCTGCGTGATCATCCAAAGCTGGTCACGGAAGTTCTCGACCAGCCCATCCGGGCCGCCCAACGGTGCGGGCAGTGCATCCCGCAGGTTGTACAGCGCGGGATCGACGACCCACAGGGGCCCGTCGACGAAGTTCTCCGCCACCGCAAGAGCCGTAGCGGTGTCACCCGACGCGATCGCGGTGCCGAGCGCGAGGAGGCCGAACGGGCTCCGAATCGTCGCGTCACCGAACCGCAAGCCGGTCGCGGCCAGGCCCTGGCCAATGTGTGACAGCCCCTCGAGGAGCCCAGGGACCGGCGTGTAGGGCACCGGCGCCGGCCGGGCGAACGCTTCGAGAGTGCCGTCGATGAACGCCTGCAGCAGTGCGATCGGATCGCCGCCCTGCAGCAAATCCAATGTGTCGGTGATGTCCTGGGCGGTGGTCGACTGCTCCGTCGCGGCCAGCAAGCTGACCTCGCGCACGGGAGCCTCGTCCGTGGAGTTGCTCGCTGGCGGCGCGATCGGACTCGCCGCGATGACTCCAGCTCCGACGAGAGCGACCCCCGCGGTCATGAATGTCTTGGCGCTGGCTTGCATTGTGTCCTCCCCGTGGTCCGAGCGATTAAGGTATCCAGCAATTTACTCCCTCGTCAGACCGAGAGATAGTGCTTTTCTCAACTTTCTCCGAATGAAAAGGTTGCCGACTTCGAAGAAATAGCCATCAGTCAGCTCTGACTCCGTGCGGTAATGCGGATCAGAGACAGTCACACCAGTTCAACGGCATCGCAAGGCGAAGCCTCCGGGAGACGTCAGCGAGCTATTACTCGTTGCTATGGGCGGTCAACACCCAGGAGGGTGTGGCTGCGTGTATCACCGCATGATGCCTCCGGAGCCGATGCGAGGGCGCAAGCCGCAAACTCAACGGCTCGGATGTGCAAGCCGACACCCGGAGCCTCACGCCGTCGCCTGCGCTGGTCTCGAACCGAGAACCAGCGGTGCCGGATCGCGGGTTCAACCGTGCGGCCTATCCAGTTTGCGACACGTCTGCCCGCCGGTGTGCCGAAGCCACCGTTGCGGGCCGAAGGGGACCAGGGGCAAGTCCGGATGACGACCAGCCTCCAGCAAATATTGACCACCGATGCTGGTGATGTCCGGTTTCGAGATCAGGTAGCTGCCGAGCCAGCAAACCGCGCACATCTCCGCCTTCTTTTCGCCGCCGCGCGATCGTTGACAGCAGAACCGTGGGAGGAAAATAATGGTTGCGTCAAATCCGGCGATCGATTCGGACCGAATCGGGGTCGCCGGATTCAGCATCGAGGGGGGATCGATGGCGCAATCGGGGCATGGCGAGGCCGGCGAATACCGAGTCAAGGACCTGTGGATCAAGGTCACACCGGGATCGGCGACAGAAGAGGAAGGCGTCATCGGGTGGTGCGGGTTCTGCACCACGATGGACACCTGCGGCGGGTGCACGTTCTGCACTGCGCCGTCGCTGACCGTCCTCTGTCCGGAGAAAACGCTTCCGCAAAGCGCGGCCGCGCTCGAGGAACTGCGTGTCCAGCTGAAGAGTCAACTTGCCGCACTGGATCGCGGCGAGCAAGAAGCACAGTTGGCCGAAGGTGGGCCGGTGGCAACCGGTGTCGCCGCATTCAGGGCCAAGATCTATTCCGCGCTCAGCGACGTCGAGGAGCGGCGCGCAGGGCTGATGGGCGACTGAGCTGGCCTCGCCCGGGCAGGCCGGCGCGGCAGGTCGCGACCTGCTCGACTACGAATTCCGGACCCATCCGGCCTACCGTTTCGTCGCCTTCGAGGACTTGACTGACCACGAGCGACGCGGTCTCGGCGCGTTGATCGACGACCCCGCTTATGCCGGCGTTCTGTGTCCTCGCGCCGGTGACACGCTGCGGATCAAGGCCATCGACCGGCGCACCGCCGAGCTGTTGGACACCTTCGCGAAACCCTCTCGCATAACGGATGTGGCGCGGTGCCGACTCGGCGAGGATGTCCGCGAGCACCTCGTCGAACTCGTCCTGTCCGACGTGCTGCAGATCGGACATGGCTCTTTCGTCTCCGGGTCCGCCGCGCGCGGAATGCTCGGCCTCGATCACGTCGACGACGAACCACGAGGACCGTTGGGACGGTTGTCGTTTGACGCCGTGCGGCACGCCGCCCGCCTGGACATCGACGAACTGCTGCCGCTGGCCGCTGCGCTCTACTTCTTCGGGCGTGCTCCCGTCACGCCCCGCTGGTATCGGCGATTGTCGAATCGCGATGCCGTACAGAGCTTCCTCGGCTTGAGGGGAACGGCGACGGCGGCATGGAGGTGCTCGGCGAAGTCGTCGACCGGTGACTCGTGGCTGCACTGGGCGGCCCGGACCGAGCAGCAGCCGGTCCGGCCGTTGCCCTACAAGCTCTACGTCAGTCCCACCGTGGCCGCGATGCCCGCGGTGATGGCCGAAGCGCTGGCCGTGTTCGCCGACAACGGGGTGCGTCACTTCAAGGTCGGCGCGAACGCCGCCGGTCTCGCGAGGCCCGACAAGTTCGTCGCCTATTTCCCTGCCTACCCGCCCCTCGAACAGGCCGCCCGGCAACTGGGTGTTCGTGTGCGTGATCACCCGGTACACGGTGTGCCGTTCACCGGGGCCTTGACCGAGGACGGCATGTTGAGCTGGGGCCTTGACCCGCCCGACGTCCCCGACGGAGATTTCGCCGAGCGCGCGAGTTGGCGCAGCTGGATCGCGCTGCGTCTGGCCGCGGGCCTTTTCGACGCGCGCGGATCCACACACCCGTGGCGCCACGCGTTCGAGCGCCTGCGCGCCGCGGGCGTCGACACGGCGACATGGACTCCGACCGATCGCTACCGGGAGCGATTGTGGGGGTAGCAACAGCGCCGATCACAGGTGTTCTCGTGCTGGCGGCCGACGTGGTGCTCATACCGCTGGCCGACATGGACGACGACGAGCGGACACACCTCGGCGGCGCACCGGGGGACGTCGTCCTCACCCGGATGACCGGTCGCGCCCGCTCGAAGCTCGTCGATGCCGGCACGGCACGCATTGTCGAGCGCTTTCGCGCACCGAGCACCATCGTGTCGGTCGTGATCGACGAAAGCCGTTGTTGTGAAGTTGATCCCGAACTGATGCTCGAGCGGATGTACCCGACTCTCGGACAACTCATCGACAGCGGATTCCTGGTTTCGCAAGATGCACCCGAGGCCCGGCGGATCGAACCGGAGCTTTCGACCGGTGCCACCTGGCGTGGATACGACATCGTGCGGGTCATCCAGGCGCTCGACGACGTCGACGTGTACCAGGCGGACGGGCCGCAGACCCGGGTGGCGCTCAAGCGCGCCAGGTCGGGTGCTGCGCAGGCCGCGAGCGCACTGGTGCACGAAGCCGAGGTTCTGCGTCTGCTCGACGGGCACGCATCGCCCAAACTCGTCGAACAGTTCGGGAATCCCGCCGCGTTGGCGATCGAGTGGTGTGACGGTGAGGACGTCGATACCGTGGCGACGCGCCTGCGTCGCCTGGCGCCCGCCGCGGCACGACCGGCCCTGCTCGGCCTGTGCCGCTCAGTGGCGAGTGCCTATGCCGAGATCCACTGTCGCGGCGTGCTTCACGGCGATGTCCATCCACGCAACGTGCTCGTCACCGCGGACGGCACGGTGACCGTCATCGACTTCGGGCTCGCCGTCGCGAGCGACGCGCCTCGGCATTCGCGACGCGCGGGCGCCGGTTACTTCTTCGAACCTGAGTTCGCGCGGGCGCGGATGGCCGGCGAGCATCCTCCGCCGGTCTCCGCGCGCGGCGAGCAACACGTACTCGCTCACCTCCTGTACCGGTTGGTCACCGGCCACGGCTATCGCGACTTCCCGGCCGGCGACGAGGAGGCGATGCTCGCGCTGGCGACGCAAAAGCCTGTGTCGTTCGAGCATTGGGGTTTGTCACCGTGGGATGACATGGAACGTGTCCTCGGTCGTGCGCTCGCATGTCATGCCGAGGACCGCTACGACGACATGACCGCGTTCTGCGCCGCGTTGGCCTCGGTGGAGATCTCGCCCGAGCCACGAAAACTCGGTGCCGGCACCGACATTCAGGCGGTCCTCGCGCGTTTCGACCCGGACGGGCCGCTGTTCACCGAGCCGTTTCCCGCGCCCAGCTGTTCGGTGACGTTCGGCAGTGCGGGGGTGGCGCTGTTTCTGCACCGCAGCGCCGCCGCCCTCGACAGCCCGACGCTGCTGGACTGGGCCACCTTGTGGATCGACAAAGCGATCGCGGACGCACAGCGCTGCGGTGACGACGCGTTTTTCCGCCCGTCTGCGGGGCTGCGGCCCGAGGTGGTGGGTTCGATATCGGTGCAGCACACGTCGACTGGTCTGCATGCGGTGCGCGCGATGATCGCTCGTGCCAGGGGAGACGTGGTGAGCGAGAGGAGGGCTGCCGACGCCTTCGCCCGTACCGCGTGCGCAGATGTAAAGCACATCGACATCGCGTTCGGCCGCGCCGGCCTGTTGCTCACGTGGGCGCTGCTTCAGGAGGGTGGCAATCCGGCACTGGAGGGGATGCACATCGACCTCGGCAGCCGCCTGGCGACGGGGTTGGTGGCCGATCTCATTTCGCGGCCCGCGATGTCCGCGGCAGCCGACTTTCCCTTCGGCGGAATGGCGCACGGCTGGGCGGGGGTCCTGTATGCGCTGCTCGTCTGGTCGCGGGTCAGCGGTGAGGACATCCCAGGCGTTGCGGTCGACCGGCTGGACGAACTCGCCGACCTGGCCGAACCATCCGCAGACCGTGTCCAATGGCCGATTCGAATCGCCGGTGCCCGGCAGCACCCGGACACGATGCGTGGCTGGTGCAACGGCAGCGCGGGGATGGTCCTGCTGTTCGCGTTGGCAGCCGAGATGCTCGACGAGTGGCGTTATCTGGAGTTGGCGCTGCGCGCCGGTGCCGATACGTGTTCGCACGTCGACGACATGGGCTTCATCTGCTGCGGAGACGTCGGGCAGGCGTACGCCGCCCTGGCACTGCACCGCAGCACCCGGGACAGGAGATGGCTGGACTTCGCCGAGCGGGTTGCGACGAGATACCGTCGCCCGCAGTATTTTTCGGACGCGCCATTCGTGAACTCGTTGCTGAAGGGCCCGCTGGGCGGTCAGCTGCTGGCCACCGAATGGGAGGCCGCGCCCGAAGACGCGCGATTGCCGATGTTCGAACTCGCCGGGTGGATACATTGAACACATGGCGCGCATTCTGATCATCGGTGGCCACGGCAAGGTCGCCCTGCACTTGTCTGAGATCCTGACCAGCCGCGGCGACGAGGTGACGTCGGTCGTCCGCAATCCGGATCACACCGGTGACGTCCAGGCAACCGGCGCGCATCCGGTGGTGGCCGATATCGAACAGCTCGACACCGACGCCCTTGGCCAGATCGTCGCAGGCCATGACGCGGTGGTGTTCTCCGCGGGCGCCGGCGGCGGCAACCCGCAGCGCACCTATGCCGTGGACCGGGACGCGGCCAAGCGCGTCATCGACGCCGCCGAGCAAGCGAACGTTGCCCGATTCGTCATGGTGTCCTACTTCGGCGCGCGCACTGATCACGGCGTGCCCGAGGACAGTTCCTTCTTCCCGTACGCCGAAGCGAAGGCCGCCGCCGATGCGCACCTGCGGGCAAGCGGACTCGATTGGACGATCCTCGGACCGGGCCGCCTGACGTCAGAGCCCGCGACCGGACGCATCGCCGTCGGACCCGACGCCGCGGACGGCGCGGTTACCCGCGAAGACGTTGCTCTGGTCGCCGCCGCATGCTTGGCCGACGACTCCACGATCGGCCGCACGATCGAGTTCAACAACGGCGAAGTGCCGATCGCCGAAGCGTTGACGCATTCGTCATAGCAAACTCCAACCGACCCGCGAAGCCGACCGCGCGCGATCCGCGACATAAGTGAACTTTTTCTCAAGGCGTTTCGTCGCGGACCCACCGGGTAGCAAATCAGTAACGAGGGGGTCGTTTAAGGAACTGCGCTCGAGGACCACGGGCGCGTTCGGGGTTGGCTTCAGCAGGGAGTTTGAAATGCGTTATGCCTCATATATCGGACGTGTCGGCGGCCTGGCGGTCGCACTCGGCGTGGGCCTGTCCATCGCATCCGTGCCGGTGACGGCGTGGGCCCAGACGTCGGACTCTAGCGCCAGTTCCGATCAGTCTTCGGAATCGTCTGACTCGACCGCCGCATCGGAGACAACGGGCACCTCGGGTGCTCAATCGGCGACCACCAGCGACGACACCGATGCCGAGCCGGACGCGACCGACACCTCCGAAGACGAGGCACCCGCCGACGACATCGCCACAGACGACCTCACCACGGACGAAACCGACACCGACCAACCGGAGCCCACCGCCACTGTCGATCCGGACGAGCAAAGTCCCAGCATCGCAACAGGGTCGAGCCGAGCAGGCGCAAGCGCCGACACGACGACCGACAGCGACATCCCGTTCGGGTCGTCTAATTCGTCCGATACGTCGGCCTCGTCGTCGCTGAACGTCGACACGTCGACGGCGCCGAGATCGCCGGCAGCGCCCATCGAGCCCATCGAGCCCATCGAGACCATCGACTCCGTTGACACACTGGACATTTCCGATGCCATCGTCGCCGCGGACCCGGCACCGGTGGACGACACCGCGCCAATCGTCTCGGTCGAGCCCGTCACCGAAGACACCGCGCAGCTCGACGAGCAACCTGTCGATGCGCCGACCGATCCGATGACCACGGTGGTGTCGG
Organism: Mycolicibacterium sp. XJ1819; assembly: GCF_053483675.1. Classification (NCBI taxonomy): domain Bacteria; kingdom Bacillati; phylum Actinomycetota; class Actinomycetes; order Mycobacteriales; family Mycobacteriaceae; genus Mycobacterium; species Mycolicibacterium sp. XJ1819. The sequence continues at coordinate 11,239 of NZ_JBEFST010000032.1, forward strand.
GCATCATGCCGCTGGTCGGGCTCAATCCGACCGCCCCCACCGACCCGACCGCTCCCACGCCGCCGGCGGATTCGCCGATGGAGTGGGCGGCGATGGCCTTCGCCCGGCGACAACTCGACCCGACGGCCTCCACGGCCACCCTGGATTCCGTCGACACCAGCCAGACCATGCTCGCCGCGGCCGCGGTGACCAACGCCGCCCCGCAGACGCCGGGCGTCACACAAAGCGCCCCCGACCCGGAGACCGGCGTCATCACCGGCTCGCTGAATGTGACCGACCCCGACGGCGACGTCGTCACCTATGCGGTGGCCGAGGCGCCGGCCGGCGGGGCGCTGACCGTCAACCCGGACGGGACCTTCACCTACACGCCGACACAGCTTTCGCGGCTGGCCGCCGGATCCACCCTGGACGCCGACTTCGACAGGTTCACCGTCGTCGCCAGCGACGGGCAGACAGCGGTCAGCGTGCCAGTGGACGTCGAAATCTATTCCGGCCAACTCGCCACTGGCACAAGACCTCTGCCCGTCGGTGCGGGTCCGACCGCGATGGCCACCTACGGCAACCGGATGTACGTCGCCAACACGGCGGGCAACACCGTTGCGGTGATGGACACCGACACCGGCAGCCTGCTGGCCACGGTTCCGGTCGGGGCACGACCGTCGGCGCTGGCGGTCAGCCCCGACGGCAACACGCTCTACGTCGCCAACAGCGGCAGCCATTCGGTGGCGGCGCTCAACACCACCACCGGCGCGGTCACGGCCAACATCCCGGTCGCGGCGCCGCAGAGCCTGGCACTCAGTCCGGACGGTAGCCGCCTGTATGTCACAAGCGTTCTCACCAACCGGGTTTCGGTGCTGAACACCGCGACCGGGGCGACCGTGGCCGCCATCCCGGTCGGAATCACCCCCGTGGGCGTGGCGGTCAACGGCGACGGCACCAGGGTGTACGTGGCGAACCGGGGCAGCGGCACGGTCTCGGCCATCGACGCCACCACCAACCGGGTGATCGGCACCGCCACCGTGGGGTCGACGCCGCAGCAGGTCGCGCTCAGCGACGACGGAACCCGCCTGTATGTCGCCAACACCGGCAGCGACGATGTGTCCGTGGTCGACACCGAGACCCTGACATCGATTGCCACCGTCCCGGTTGGTATCTCGCCCAACGGGATAACGCTGAGCCGCGACGGCAGCCTTGCCTACGTCGCCAACAGCGACAACACCGTGTCGGTGATCGACACCGCCACCAACACCAAGGTGACCGGGACGCTGCGGGCCGAAACCGGACCGCTCGGCGAGATCGAGGTCAGCGCGGACGGAAACGAGTTGTATGTCAGCAACTCCGCGGGCATCTCGCTTCGCACGGTGTCGCTGATCCATGTCGATCCGCCCGCCCCCATCGCCGACCCGGGCACGGGCCCGATGTTCGAGGACTTCTCCGGACCCGCGGGATCGATCCCGCCGTCGGATCTCTTCAGCTACCAGCTCGGCATTCCCGGTCTGGGTGGCGGCGGCCAGGTGCAGGTGAACACCAACTTCCCGGAGAACGCGTCGCTGGACGGCGAGGGCAACCTGGTGATCACCGCCCGTGACGAGCCCATCACCGTGCCCGGATTCGGCACGTTCGACTACACCGGCGCGTACCTGACGACGCAGGACAAGTTCGAGTTCACCTACGGCACGCTGACGGCGCGGATCAAATTCCCCGACGATCAGGGATTGCACCCGGCGTTCTGGATGGTCGGCTCCGACGTCGACGAGGTCGGCTGGCCCAACAGCGGCGAGATCGACATCTTCGAGATGTTCAACGACTTCTCGCGGTCCGGTTCGGGCATCCACGGACCCGGCTACTACGAGGTCACCGCGCAGGCACCGATCGACGTCGCCGACGAGTTCCACGAGTTCTGGGTCAGGTGGGAGCCCGACCGGATCACCACCGGTATCGACGACCAGATCACCGGCGTGTTCACACCGGACTCGCTGCCGCCCGGCACGCCGTGGACGTTCAACGACCGCTCGATGTACGTGATCATGAACTTCGCGCTGGGTGGCTCGGGCGGACCGCCGGACGCCACCACCGAGTTCCCGGCATCCGTGGTCGTCGACTGGCTCCGGTACACGCCACTCGAGGAGAGCGCGGACACGCCTGTCGACCCGGCCGCGTCGGTGCTCGTGTAGAAAGGGTTGACCGTCAACTGATTACGAATGGGGGATGCTCATCGATGCCGCTGGCCGGCCCGTGGACCGGGGATCCGGTCTGGATCGTCGACGTGCTGCAGGAAGAGGGCATCGAGCCCGTCGAGTTTCCCGGGTGGCGCAACCGCGGACACGGTGACTTCAAGGACATCCGTGGCGTCATGGTGCATCACACCGGGGCCGACCACGCCACCGCGGCGTCGATCGCCCATGGGCGTCCCGACCTCCCGGGTCCGCTGTCCCAGCTGCACATCGCCCGCGACGGCACCGTCACCGTTGTCGCGGTCGGCGTCGCATGGCATGCGGGGGTGGGCATGTACCCGTGGTTGCCAACGAACATGGGCAACTGGCACATGATCGGCATCGAGTGCGCCAACAGCGGGACCAGCCCGACCGCGGTGCACCGAACCAACTGGCCTGACGCACAGTACTTCGCGTTGGTCAGTTGCTGCGCGGCCATCAACCGACGGCTCGCGCAGACCTCTGCCCGCACGATCGGACACAAGGAATACGCGGGCCGCGCACAAGGTAAGTGGGATCCGGGCGCCATCGACATGGACATCCTGCGCGACGACATCGACGTCAAGATCCGGCGCGTCGCCAACCCGGCACCCACCCCGCGGCCGCCCGTGCCGATCGGGGAGTACGCGGACGTGCTGCTGTTCCGCGGTATGGAGGGGGACGAGGTCGCCGAACTGCAACGCCGGCTCAACGAGAATCACGCAGATCTGGTGGTGGACGGCATCTTCGGGCCGAAAACCGAGGCCGCCGTCCGGACGTTTCAACGTCGGACCGGCGGGTTGAAGGTGGACGGCGTCGTCGGTCCGGCGACGGCAGCGGAGTTGCGGCTCGGTTCGACGTCCTGGCTGACCCCGGCGAGGCGGTCAGCCCGGCGGTCGGTCGCCGGCGGGTAGCACCAGCCGCGACCCGGCGCCGAAGTGCACGGAGTGTGTGGCGGGCGCCAACCGATGCGCCGTGGCCAGTGGCTCCCCGGTCCCGGGGTTGCGCGCGAAGCGGGGGTGAGACCCTCCTGCGACGACGACCCGGATGCGCGACCCGGCGGGGAACCGGTGGGCCACCGGATCCAACTCAACGACGAGTGGTGTTGGCGTCATCGAACTTTCGTGTGTCAGACGCTGAAATCCCTCGCTGACATTGGTGGATCCGCCGTCGGCCGTCACCTGACTCAACCGAACGAACACGTCGACGTGGGGATTGTCCGCCGAGTGCAGCAACTCGACGACCGGCGTGCCCAGGACGCAGAGATCGTCGGTGAGCGGGTCGCCGGTGAACGTCACCACATCAGAGCGGTCAGCGAGCGCGGAGTCGTCGCAGTAGCCGCCGCCCTGCAGTAACGGTCCACCGATCGTCGGCGTGGGCTGCGCAGGGTCGAACACGAACGACGACGGCGCAGCGCCTTGTGTCGGCGTCTGGTTCGCAAGACCCCCGCCGGGCTGGAGATGAAGCACCCACTCTGGCAGCTTCGGCGGCCACTGCGCAAGGTTGACCCAGCCGTGTCCGACGACGAAAACCCGTACCGCACTGCGGTTCTGGGGAGCCGGCGGATCGGTGAGATGGGCTGAAAGCCAGTCGACGGATTCAGCGACGAAGGTGCTGGCGCCTTTGCGGAGCATCCGGTCGTGCACCCACGGGCCGATCGTCAACGCCACTTCGACACCGCGCTCGCGCAGCCGCCGGTACTGCTCGAGGGTCTGCGACAGAAACAGATCCTGCCATCCCGTCACCAACAACACCGGAGCCTGGCACCGGTCGAGCGCATCGCTGAACCGCTGCGGATCCCAGAATTCGTGGTCGCGATCCGGATGCGCCAGCCACGACTCGTACAGCGGGGCATATGGGCCCAGCGCCGCGCGCCCGGCGGGGTTGAGCGGCAGCATTGAGACCGCCTCTTCTGAGGCCTGCCGGCCCCTTCCCACCAGGTCCTGCAGACGTCTGGCCAACAGGCTGCGCTGGCCCAGCCGCGCGACACCGTTGCCGAAGCGCAGATTGTCGTCGAGCGTGAAGGACCCGGTGGCCCACGCCGCGCTCATGTCGTGGGGCGCGGCCAGGATGACCGCCGCCGCCAACTCCGGTGGCGGGTCCTGCAGCAGCGCCCACTGCGCCAGCCCCAGATAGGACGGGCCGATCGTGGCGAGACGTCCGGTGAACCACTGCTGGTCGCGCATCCAGGCGACGGTGTCCAGACCGTCGGCGGCCTCGTTGACGGCTGGGATGAAGGTGCCGCCGGACCCGTATGTGCCGCGCACACTCTGTAATACGACGTGAAATCCGCGCGCGGCCAGCGGTCCCGCGTAGAACTGGGGAAAGGGGTATCCGCGCCCGTACGGGCTGCGGATCAGCACGGTCGGCGCGGCCGACGGGGTCGTCGGCACATACCGGTCGGCGATCAACTCGACCCCGTCGCGCATCGGGATGCGCACGCCACGAAGCACCCGGTAGCCGTTGGACGCGGGCGGCAGCCGCAGGATCCGGCGCAGCACGCCGTCCGAGGCTTTCCGAACGACCCGGCCGACCGCAGAGTCCGGTATCGCGTCGGCGCCTGCTGTCACAGCGAACAGCGTAGCGGCGCTTTGCTACAGCGCCACATCTGACTCCAGCGGCTCGTACTTGAGCCAGTCGACGATCATCTGCGCCGGGAAGGTGGTGGTCTCATCAGGGGGACCGCCCATCCCGCCGATGGCGATGTTCATGATCACGTACATCGAGCGATCGTTGTACGTCCACGGCACACCGGGCGGCAGATCGTCCGGGGTCCACACCGCGGTGATCTGGTCGTCGATGCCGACGGTGATCTTGTCGGGCTCCCACTTGAGCCAGAACTCGTGGAACTCGTCGTCGTCGATGTCGACCGCCGCCGGTGCGGTCACCCCGTAGTTGCCCGGGCCGTGCAACCCCGAACCGGAGTAGGTCGGACTGTTCACGATCTCGAAGATGTCGATCTCGCCGTTGTCCGGCCAGCCGACGGTGTCGACGTCCGAGCCCAACATCCAGAAGGCGGGGTGAATACCCTGAGCGACAGGGAATTTGATCCGCGCCGTCAGCGTGCCATAGGTGAACTCGAACTTGTCCTGGGTGGTCAGGTACGCGCTGGTGTAGTTGTAGAGCGGAATCCCCATGTACGTGTACGGCTCGTTGTACGCCGTGATCACCAGATTGCCCTCGCCGTCCAGCGACGCGTTGCGCGGATCCGTCGTGTTCATCTGGAGCTTGCCGGCGCCACCGCCGCTGAGCAGGAAGCTGAACATGTCCGGATTGGCCAGCGAGCCCGCGGGACCGTTGAAGTCCTCGAACATCGCCCCGGTGTTCGGATTCTCGGTGACCGGGGGCGGGTTGAGGTGGGTCAACGACACGGTGCGGATGGTGATGCCCACCGAGTTGCTGACGTAGAGGTGCTGGCCGTCGGCGCTGACCGCGACTTGGCCCAGAGTGCCCGTCTCGGCCTGGATCGTGCCGGTCACCTTGGTGTTGGTCGTCGTGTCGATCACCGCCACCGTGTGGTTGGCGCTGTTGACGTAGGCCACGCTGCCGTCCGGGCTCAGCACGATGCCGTTGGGCGAGGGGCCTACCGCGATGGTCGCGACCGTCGCCGCGGTCGTGGTGTCGATCACCGACACGGTTCCGCTTCCGGTGTTGGTGACGTACAACGTGTTTCCGTCGGAGCTGAGCGCCAATCCCTGCGGCGACGAGCCGACGGTCCACGTCGCGACGACGTCGTTGGTGGCCGCATCGATCACCGAAACGGTGCCGCTGTTCTTGTTCGCGACGTACACCTGGGCGCCGTCGGTGACCACCGCGGTGGGAGCGCTGCCCACCGTGATCGTCGCCACGGTCGCGCCGGTTGCGGTGTTGAACACCGTGACCTTGTTGGAGGTGTTGCTCGTGACGTAGAGGCGGGTGCCGTCGCCGTTGAGCGCCAGCCCGAACGGGGAGGCCACCGCAACCTGGGAAATGGCTGTGCCCTCTGCGGTGTCGAAGACCGAGACCGTGCCGCTGCCGTTGTTCGCGACGTACAACCGGGTGCCGTCGGGGCTGACGACCAGCCGCTGCGGCCGGGTCTGGGTCGCGATCGTGCCCAGCACCTGGCCCGTGTCGGTGTCGATCACCGCGACGCCGTTGCTTCCGGCGTTGGCCACGTACAGACGGTTGCCGTGGACGGCCATGCCCTGCGGCCCGAACCCGACGAACTTGTTGGAGGCGTCGGTGAGCAATGAGCCCGCATAGATCTCGACCGTGACGGGGGCGGTGGCGTTCAACTCGCCGTCGTTGACCGCGATGGTGAAGCTGTCGTAGTCGGGTGCCAGTGTCGAGCCGGCCAGCAGCCGGGCCAGCACCGACGGGGTATAGGTGAAGGTAAAGGTGCCCGGAGCGGTCATCGCCGCCTCCGACACCGTGCCGTTGGCCGGCATACCCACGATCATGCCGAAGTCCTCCGCCGGCGAGTCCACGTCGGTGACGGTGACCGTGTAGGTGATCGCCCCGGTCTCCGGGTCGGGCTCGCTCGAGGTCACCGATTCGATGACCGGAGCGTCGTTGACGGCGGTGACGGTGATGGTGACGGTGGCTTCGTTGCTGGTCTCGAAGCCGTCGCTGACGGTGAACTTGATGGTGTCGGTGCCGCTGTAGTCGGCGTCCGGGGTGTAGGTGTAGGTGCCGGTGGCGGGATCGAAGTCGGAGATCGTGCCGTTGGTCGGGGGTTTGGTGATCTCGTAGGTGAGCGTCGGCCCGTCGACGTCGGTGCCGGGCAGGGTGCGCGTGAACGGGGTGTCTTCGTCGATGGTGATGCTGTCGTCGGCGGCCACCGGCGCGTCGTTGACGGGGTTGACGGTGATGGTGACGGTGGCTTCGTTGCTGGTGAGGCCCCCGGCGGTGACGGTGTACCTGATGGTGTCGGTGCCGTAGTAGTCGGTGGCCGGAGTGTAGGTGTAGGTGCCGGTGGCGGGATCGAAGTCGGAGATCGTGCCGTTGGCCGGCGGCACGGTGATCTCGTAGGTGAGGGTCTGCCCGTCGGCGCCGCTGCCGGGCAGGGTGCGGGTGACGGGGACCTCTTCGTCGGTGCTGAAGCTGTCGCCGCCGGCCACCGGTGCGGTGACGCCCGGGGTGACGGTGATGGTGACGGTGGCGCTGTCGGTGCCGCCGTTGCCGTCGGAGATGGTGTAGGTGAAGGTGTCGATGCCGTCGTAGCCGGTGTTGGGGGTGTAGCTGAGCGCGCCGTTGGCGGAGACGGTGACGGTGCCGTTGGCCGGTTGGGTATGGCTGATGACGGTCAGGGTGTCACCGTCGACGTCGGTGTCGCCGGCCAGCACGCCGTTGGAGGCGGACACCAGCAGCGACGTACCCCCTCTGACGGTGTAGGAGTCGTCTCGTGCGACCGGGGCGTCGTTGACCGGGGTGACGGTGATGGTGACGGTGGCGCTGTCGGTGCCGCCGTTGCCGTCGGAGATGGTGTAGCTGAAGGTGTCGGTGCCGTGGTAGTCGGCGTCGGGGGTGTAGGTCAGTGCACCGTTGGCGGACACGGTGACGGTGCCGTTGGCCGGCTGGGTGTGTCCGGTGACGGTCAGGGTGTCGCCGTCGACGTCGGTGTCGCCGGCCAGCACGCCGCCTGCGGCGGGCACGTTGAGCGTGGTGTCCTCGGCGACGGTGTAGGAGTCGTCTCTGGCGACGGGGGCGTCGTTGACCGGGGTGACGGTGATGGTGACGGTGGCGCTGTCGGTGCCGCCGTTGCCGTCGGAGATGGTGTAGGAGAAAGTGTCGGTGCCGTGGAAGTCGGCATCAGGGGTGTAGCTCAGCGCGCCGTTGGAGGACACGATGACGGTGCCGTTGGCCGGCTGGGTGTGTCCGGTGACGACCAGGGTGTCGCCGTCGACGTCGGTGTCGCCGGCCAGCACGCCGCTGGCGGCGGGCACGTTGAGCGTGGTGTCCTCGGCCACGGTGTAGGAGTCGTTTCGTGCGACGGGGGCGTCGTTGACCGGGGTGACGGTGATGGTGACGGTGCCGACGTCGTAGCCGCCCCGCCCGTCGGTGACGGTGTAGGTGAAGGTGTCGGTGCCGTGGTAGTCGGCGTCGGGGGTGTAGGTCAGTGCGCCGTTGGCGGAGACGGAGACGGTGCCGTTCGCCGGGGCCGTGTAGCTGTGCACACGCAGCTTGTTGCGATTGGCGTCGGTATCGCCGGTCAGCAGCCCGTTGCCGGCGGACACCTTCAGCGTGGTGTCCTCGGCCACGGTGTAGGAGTCGTCGTCGGCGACCGGCGGGGTGTTGCCCGCGACGGGACGCTCCCCGGGCACCGGGCCCACCACAGGTTCGGCGGTCAGAACTGGCTGCGGCAGCGTACCCGGGAGCAGACCGGCCAGGACGTCCTGGAACGACCGGCGGACCCAGGCCAGCAGACCCCAGGCGAGCGGGGACTGAGCCGGCGGGCTGGTGGGGGAAGGCGCCAATCCCACCAGCGACAGCAGGCCCGAGAACAGCCGGAACACCTGCGCCACCGGCGACGGATTGGCGGGCGGCGCCACCACGGCGTTGAGCGTCATCGGCATCGTTTCCGGGTCGAGCGAGCCGACCTCGGCCGAACCGTCGCCCCCGGCAGCCGCGAGGTCGCTGGCGAACGTGGTCATCGCGGTGAACTCGGTGGTCGCCAGGTCGGGGTCGCCGTCGCTGTCGCCGAGCTTTTGATCGTCCTTGACGTCTGCCGCGGATCCGTTGGACGTCACCGGCGCGTCGACGACATCGCCGGTGTCGGAGCCGTTGGTCTCGCCCCCGGCTGGTTCGCCCGCGACCCCGTCGTCGACGTCATCGACCAGAGGCGGCTCGTCGACCGCACCGTTCGCGTTCGCGTCTTGTTCACCGGCGGGCTGATCGTCGAGGCCCTCGCCGATCTCGCCTATGTCGTCGATCTCGTCGGTGGCGTCGATGTCGTCGTCGATTCCGATCTCGCCGATGTCGGCGTCGTCGATATCGCCATCGCCATCGCCATCGCCGCCGATGTCGGTGCCCGTACCGAGGCCGGACTCGGCGGCAACGTCTGAATCATTCGGAGCCGTTTCGACCGTCAGGTTGCCGGTCGTCGTCAGCGGATTGGTCTGGGTATCCGTTGTCGATGTGTCAGAAGAGGACTCGCTCGTCGACTCGGATGCCTGCGCAACGGGCAACCCAGGCGCCGTCCCGAAGCTGAGCCCGACGCCCAGTGCGACAGCTAACCCGCCAACCCGTCCGATGTACTTCGCGTATCGCACTTGAGTCCCCTGTCGCCGAACTGAACCGAGCCTGGGGTGCACAGTGCCCTGCAACCCCAATGTTGCATAAGTACCGTTATCTTTACCATATCGTTAATTTGGTGCCAAATGCCGTTAGCAAACTCAGTATCGGACACGTCGCAACGCTGCGCCGTGGCTGACCACTCCCTATCGCCTGGTAATTGCCGATTTGCCCGCTGCCTTTGGCAATTCAGGGACAGTCCAGCAAACTCCAGCTGGAGCTGCTCTGAGCCAGTATTGCCCGCACTCAGTCCTTCGGCGGAGGGTCGACGGAAGGCGGCGCGCCGGCCTCCCCGCCGCGGCGGCTCGAGGCTCCGCTGCCGGAGGCCGGCGGGCGGGCCAACATTCAGCAAATATCAAAACCATCGCCGGATGTTGTGATCCACGTCTCTTTGCAGGTACAAACACTGATAAATCCCGTAAGGATTAGCTGGTCGATGACTCGGCTATGTGTCGCCGGGCAAGCCGGGGCGGCAGGAAGCCGATGGTGACGGCCGCACATTCGTGTCGAAGGGTCGCGCTCCCGCTGCCGCCCAGTTGGCCCGTGTCGTGCTCCGGCGGATTGCGGCTAGGCGTCGCGCAGCGTTTGTGGCAAATGGCCCACGACCTCAGCGGACGTGGGTCGGCGCCCTGGCCGGCCAACTGCCTTGCCGGTGCCCGGCGGTGCGCTCGCCTCCAGAACTCGCTACCCTGTTGGCCGGGTTCAGACTGCAGCCTCATGATGAAGTTAGCGACCGCAATCGGTCACCGGACAAGAGGTGAGGCTTGGAAGACCAACTTTGTTCCGAGAATTGGGTGGGCCGTGTCGCGGTGGTCGCCGCCTCCGGTGACCTCGACATGCTCACAGCGCCTCAGCTCAGGGACGCCGTCCAGTCCGCATTGGGCAAGGAGCCGTCGGCGTTGATCGTCGACCTGACTCAGGTGAACTTCCTGGGGTCCGCAGGCATGCAGATCCTGATGGAGGCCCACAACCAGACCGACGGCAGCCAGACGCGGTTCGCCGTGGTCGCCGACGGTGCGGCCACCAGCAGGCCGCTGAAGATCACCGGCATCACCGACCTGATCGACCTGTACGCCACCCTCGACGTCGCGCTGGAGAACTTCGCGGAGTGACGGGCGGGCCAACGGGGTATCCCCTTGGCATCATGAGGACCGACCCGACTCCCGCGGATGCGCCGGATTCCGATCTGTCGCGCGCCGACACCGCCGACGCGCATACCGTGGCTCGATTCCGCAACGACCTCTCGCAATGGCTGCGGACACACGTCGCGCTCGACGGGGTGCGGCTCAACGACGTGTTGTTGGCCGTCAACGAGGCGCTGACCAATGTCGCTGAATTCGCCTACAAGGGCCATCGTGGCCCGGTGGAAATGTATGCCCGCCACGTCGCCGCCGACCGCACATTGTCGGTGGATGTCTGCGATCACGGCAGGTGGCGGCACGTGGACCCGACGACGCAGTCCAACACCCGCGGTCGTGGCATTCCGCTGATGCGTGCGCTCGCCGACCGCACCACGATCTCGCAGCGACCGACGGGCACCCGGGTGCAATTGCAGTTCGACCACTGCGCACCCGTCGGCGTCAGCCGCTGCTCGTCGTACGCTTGAGGTTGCCTGAAAATCTTGGCCAACAATGGTTTCCGCGCGCCTGCGGCGGGCTACCGTGAACTCGGCTGCTTCGAGCGAGGGGGTTCGCGATGGCGGTGGTGTTGGCGCCCGGCGACGACAACGATCTGGTCCGGCTGCTGCAGGCCCGGCTGAACCGTGACTATCCGCTGTACTCCGACCTCGTCGTCGACGGCGTCTACGGGCCTGCCACCACCGCCGTCGTCGAAGAATTTCAGCGACGATCCGGCCTGCCCGTCGACGGCGTGGCCGGGCCCTCGACGCTGGACCGACTGGGCCTGAGGTTCGATCAGCCCGCTCCGCTGCCGACGGATCTGCCGTTCTTCTACACGGCTGCGGGAACGTGGGGCACGCCGTTTCAGGGTCCACCCTTCGATGTGGGGTTTCGGCTGGAGCAGACCGGGGTCGTGCGCAACCAGCCGGTCGGTTATCCCGCGCTGGGTTTCCTCAATCCCGACCCGTTCACCAGCTACAACGAGTCGGTGGCCCTTGGCGTGGCCGAACTCGCGCGACTGATCCTGATGAACGCGGGAAAGTTTTATCTGTGCGGCTACAGTCAGGGTGCCGAAGTGGTGGTCCGCACTATGCGGCTGATGTTGCCGGGCCAGCCGCTGGTCCATCGTGCGGGCGATCTCGTCAAGGCGATCACCTTCGGTAGCCCTTGTCGTCCGCCGGGGGTCACTCTGCTCGGGAACAACCCGCGAGGCGCGGGCATCTCGGGAATCTATACCCCCGATGAGTTCCGGTCGCGCACATACGATTTCGTTATCGACGGGGATATGTACGCCACGACCACCGATGACACCCTGCTGCATCTGGCCTATCAGGTCCTCACCGCGATGGAACTCGATCTCCCGTTCGCTTTCAAGATCATCACGCTGATCCAGACCAACGAATTCCTCGCGCTTCTCGACGTCGCCGGCACGCCGCAGAACTTCGCCAGAGCGGTCAGAACCGCGATCGTGGTCAGCGAGTTCCTGGCCAACAACCCGCACATTCACTACCACGACTGGGTGCTGTTCGACGGCGCCACCGGCGTGGGCCGTGCCGTCGAGATCGTCGCCGCCGACCGCATGTGATCGAAGTAACAATGAACTGTTGACCGCGACTGGGTCACCGAGGCAGCACGTCGCGTCGAGATGGCGAGGCGGCCCTGGGCGTGTGTCGCGGTGTGATTTACCGCTCACTTTCGGCGCAAGCCTAAGAATCCGTGGTTGCTCTCCGACAACCGGCGATGACGCGGCCGCTCGCGCCGCACCTCGCGTCGACGCACTTCAGGACGTCGAAATCCGGCCGAAAACCGTTGCTGCGCTTCGATGGCCCGGCCGTGACCGCGAGCTTTCTAAGTGATGGCTGAGAGGTTGCCGCACCGCCACCGGATATCAGCGTTGCGCCGGAACAGAGCATCACTTTTCCTCGTTAGACTCGACAGGAAGCGCGCCCTATTCAGAGGCGCAAGACTTGGAATCTAGAGCCGGTGCACGCCAAACCGGCGGAGGTACCGAAACACAAATGGCTGATTTCCCGCTGCCCCATGGCGCCCATCACGGTGCCGTTCCGCCTGTGTCGAACGACCCGGACGCCGGCATCACCGCACTTGGAAACGCCGCCGTCGGGCGCGGCCCGATCGGCGATCTGGCCGCCGTCGGCGGCGGGCAGGTGGTGGTGAGCAACCACGCCGACGACACCGTCTCGTTTCTCTCCTTCCTCGATGGTGGCCGCCCGACGGTCGACGGCACCGTCGCCGTCGGCGGGGAGCCGTTCGCGGTCGCCGTCGCCGACGACCGCGTCTATGTGAGCACCTCGACATGGAGCCGTGACGAGGTGACGGTGGTCGACGCGATCAGCCGCAGCGTCATCGGCTCGTACTCGTTGGCCCACAGCGTGACCGCGCTCGCCGCCAGCCCCGACGGCAAGCGCGTCTTCGCCGGGCGCACCGGCGACAGCTACGCGGACGTCGCTGTCATCGACGTCACCGCCGAGCGCGTCGGCACCATCGACGTCGCCACCGGCGCGGGTGTCGGCATCGACGCCCTCGAGGTGGACCCCGCCGGCAAGAAGCTTTACGTCGCGACCACCGATGCGCGCGGCAGTGCGCTGGTCACGGTGAACATCGAGACCGCACGTGTGGAGCGCGCAGTGCAGATGGGCGCGCCGATCCGGGGTCTCGCGCTCGGTGACGGCACCGCATGCGTCCTGACGTCCGACCTGGTCGACGGCGGGGCGGTGCACGTCGTCGACCTGTCCACGGGCCGGGTCGCCAACACCGTCGACCTGGGCATCGGCGCTCCCACCCAGCTCGTCATGAGCCTCGACAAGACCCGCGCCTTCGTCGTCGACTACGACCGCGTGATCGTGCTGTGCACGCTGACCCTCGAGATCGTCGACACCATCACCACCGACACCCGGCCCTCGGCCGTCGCCGTCGATCCCGACGGCGCTCGGCTGTACATGTCCGACTACACCGGCGGCGTCACGGCCTTCTCGGTGACCTCGGCGATGCCGCTGCTGTACTCGCAGTTCGTCGCCACCGATCCGATCGTGGTGCCCGAGCCCGCCGAACTGCAGGCCGTGCACGCCTGAGATTTTCTCCAATTGCGTTGAACCCTCCTCGCGGGTGACCCGTTGAACCGCGTGAAGGCCACGGTGGTCTTCACGACAAGGTTCACGACGGGAAGGGAGGCGGGGCGCCATGCGTGCAACGCTGTTGATACTGGTTGGAATTGCCGCTGCTGCGTGCGGAGCTATCGTCGCGCCCGCAGCCGTCGCATCGGCCGCCGAGTCGGCGGCGCTGACCATCGCCACGCTCGAGGCGCAGGGCTTCGATGTGAAGGTCAGCAAGATCGGGAATGCGCCGCTGGACGAGTGCGTCGTCACCGACATCAGGAATGCGCGCGAGCGCACCGAATTGGTCCGCCGCGGTGACGATTTGGTCCAGGTGGTCGCTCAGCGAACCATCAGTGTGACCGCCGACTGCACACGATGACGTGCGGCTCTCAGCGAGTGCAGTCCAGCGATACCGAAATCGGTTGGCTGATCGTCACCGGGAACAGCACGCCGTCGCCGTTGCCGCCGAGTAGCGGCATCAGCTGGGTGAACTGTTGCGGGTTACGCACATTGGTCACCACGCACTCCGAGATCGGTGCGGTGCCGATCTTGTCGATGGTGACGTTGTAACCCTCGCTGCGCAGCTTGGAGATGACTTCCTCGGCTGACCTCCGGTCATCGGCCGTCGCGGCCCCGGCGGGTATCACGGCCACCGCGCACAGGCCGGCAGCGAGCGCAACGGTCATCCGTTTCCTCAGCATGAGTCCATCATCCCTCATCGGCGTTCGGCGCGCTGGTAAGCCGTCACCACGGCCGCGCCGCCAAGCCCGATGTTGTGCTGCAGCGCGGCGGTGACGTCGTTGACCTGGCGTTTGTCGGCCGTGCCGCGCAGTTGCCAGGTCAACTCGGCGCACTGCGCCAGGCCGGTGGCGCCCAACGGGTGACCCTTGGAGATTTCGTCAGCCGAATTCCAACCACCAGCTGTGCAGGCCTTCGAGGTTGGTGCCCTGCGCGTCGCCGAGCAACAGGTCGGCGTTCTTCGTCCAGGTGACGTCCTGGCGGTCGTTGAAGACCCCGCAGGCGATGCGGCCCTCGACCTTGTCGGGGGTATCGGTGTAATGCCACGTCGTCGGCGAATCGACGCCGCTGCCCGGGCACTGTGTCAGCGTCGAGTTGGCCGCCGCCGACTGGTCGAAGGCCCCGTCCAGCGCCTGCTGGTCGGCGAACAGCGAGTACCTCGCGGACTGTGGGCCGCCGCCGCGCGAGGCCGGACCGCAGTCGACGGTGGCCAGCGCCCCGCTCGCCGGTGGATGCGCTGGCTTGCACACCCCGTCGGCGTACCCGCGCGGCAGCAGCGCCATGAGCCTGCTGTCGAACCGGGCGGGGGTGGTGTCCGGGGTGCTCCGCCGCGGTGTCGGCGCGGCGGTTCGGGTGCTGGTCGCCGACCCGCTCGAGGACACCCCGTCGTCGCGTTTGACCACGAAGAACGCCCCGAGCGCGCCCAGCGCCAACACGAACACCGCGGCCGCGGCGACCAGCGCGGTCCACGGAAAACCGGGGGGTTTGGGCGGCGGCGGTGGCATCCACATCGGGGCCGGTGGCGCGCTGCGTTCCAGGATCGTCGCGGCCCGGTCCTGATCGCGGTGTGTCAGCGCGGCGTGCGCGGCCAGCGCGAGGTCGCCCGCGCTGGTGTAGCGGTCCTGCGGGTCCTTGGCCATGCCGCGGGCGATGACGTCGTCGAATGCCGCGGGGATGCCCGGATGCTGCGCGCTGGGCCGCGGCGGCGGTTGCATCAGGTGCGCGGTGATCACGACGCTGACGCTGTCGCCGGGGAACGGCTGCGACCCGGTCAGGCATTCGTAGAGCACGCAGGCGAGCGCGTAGATGTCGGCGCGGTAGGTCACCTCGTCTTTGGTGAACCGCTCCGGAGCCATGTAGGCGTAGGTCCCGACGGCGGTGCCGAGGTCGGTGAGCTTCTCGTCGGTGGCGGCGTTGGCGATGCCGAAGTCGACCAGGTAGGCGAAATCGTCGCCGGTGATGATGATGTTCTCCGGCTTGACGTCGCGGTGCGTGACGCCGCTTTGGTGGGCCGCGTCGAGGGCCGATGCGATCTGCCGCACGATGGCCACCGCCCGCGCGGGCGTCAGCGGGCCGTCCTGCTTGACCATCTTGCGCAGATCGGTGCCCTCGATCATCCGCATGTCGACGAAGAGCAGGCCGTCGATTTCGCCGTAGTCGTGGATCGGCACCACGTGAGGCTCCTGTAACCGGCCAGCCGAATGCGCTTCTCGCTGTAGCCTTTTGCGGAACACCGGGTCGTGCGACGCGGACTCCGGCAACAGTTTCAGCGCGACGGTGCGGTCCTTGACGGTGTCTTCGGCCTCGTACACCTCGCCCATGCCGCCCCTGCCGAGCAGCCGCCAAAGCCGATATGGGCCGATCTGGGTGCCCACGCGTCCTTCCCCGCCGGTGTCGCTCATCGAATGCTCCTCGGCCCGTGTGCCCCTCCCGCGCGAGCAGTCGCGGATTCGCACGATTGTGCGCCGGTTTGCGCGATTCCGTGCCTGTTCTCGCAGGGAAGTGGTGTAGACCGGACTCATGGGTCTGCGGGTGGTGCAGTGGGCAACCGGCGGGGTCGGCGTCGCGGCGATCAAGGGCGTGCTGGAACATCCCGATCTCGAACTCGCCGGGTGTTGGGTGCACTCGGCGGACAAGGCGGGCAAAGACGTCGGGGAGATCGTCGGCGTCGGTCGGCTCGGTGTCACGGCGACCAACAGCGTGGAAGAGATCCTGGCCCTGGACGCCGATGCGGTCATCTACTCGCCACTGCTGCCCGATGCCGACGACGTCGCCGCGCTGCTGAGGTCCGGTAAGAACGTCGTGACCCCGGTCGGCTGGATCTATCCGAGCGAGCGGCAGGCGGCCCCACTGCGGGAGGCGGCGACCGCGGGAAACGCTACGCTGCACGGCACCGGCATCGCGCCCGGCGGGATCAGCGAGAAGTTCCCGCTGCTGTTCTCCGCGTTCTCCACGGGAGTGACCTTCGTTCGCGCCGAGGAGTTCTCGGATCTGCGCACGTACGAGGCCCCGAACGTGGTACGCCACGTGATGGGCTTCGGCGAGGTGCCGGACAAGGCGCTCAGCGGTCCGATGCAGAAGCTTCTCGACGGAGGATTCATCCAGGCCGTGCGGATGATCGTCGACAAGGTCGGCTTCAAGGCCGACCCCGAAGTCCGCTCGCGGCAGGAGATCGCGGTGGCGACGGACCCGATCGAGTCGCCGATCGGCGTCATCGAACCCGGACAGGTCGCGGGCCGAAAGTTTCACTGGGAGGCGGTCGTCGGCGAAAAGACGGTCGTGCGGGTGACGGTGAACTGGTTGATGGGGGAGCAGAACCTGGATCCCGCCTGGACGTTCGGGCCGGAAGGTCAGCGCTACGAGATGGAGATCCGCGGCAACCCCGACGTCTCCATCGCGGTCAAGGGATTTCAGTCCGAGATCGGCGGCGAGGGTCCGGAGTACGGCATCGTCGGCACTGCCGCGCACTGCGTGAACTCGGTGCCCGCCGTCTGCGCGGCCGCGCCCGGAATTGCCACCTACCTCGACCTGCCACTGCTCAGCGGCAGGGCCGCACCGCATCTGGCCTGACGCGTTTGGCACACTCGCAGCCGTGACGAAACGAGCGCTGGTGCTCGCCGGCGGCGGGCTGGCCGGAATCGCGTGGGAAACCGGCATTCTGCTGGGTATCGCCGACGAGTCGCCCGCGACCGCGGCGTCGCTGCGGAATTGCGACGTGCTGGTCGGGACGTCGGCGGGCTCGGCGGTGGCGGCCCAACTCGGCAGCGAGGTGAGCCTGGCGGACTTGTTCGAGCGGCAGACGTCGTCGTCGACCGCCGAACTCGACCCCGGCGCCGGCATCGACGACATCACCGAACTGTTCATGACCGCGATGAGCCGACCCGGTTCGAAAGAGCAGAAACTGCAACGCATCGCCGCGGTCGCGCTGTCGACCGAGACCGTGTCCGAGCCCGTGCGCCGGGAGGTGATCGCACAGCGGCTGCCGTCACACCGGTGGCCGGATCGGGACTTGCGGATCTCTGCGATCGACGCCGCCACCGGTGAACTGGTCGGCTTCGACCGGTCCTCGGGTGTCGACCTCGTCGACGCGGTGGCCGCCAGTTGCGCGGTCCCGGGTGTGTGGCCACCGGTCACGATCGGCGGCCGCCGCTACATCGACGGCGGCGTGGGCAGCACGGTCAACCTCGTGCTGGCCGCCGACTGCGACTCGCTCGTCGCGCTGATTCCGCAGGGCCGCAACACCCCGTCGCCGTTTCGCAGCGCCGCCGAGGAGATCGCCGCGCTCGGGGACAACGCGTTCGGGATCTTCGCCGACGAGGACTCGCTGGCCGCCTTCGGAACCAACCCGCTCGACCCCGCCTGCCGGCGGCCGTCGGCGCAAGCGGGCCGCGCGCAGGGCAGACGTGTCGCCGCCGGGGTGGCCGAATTCCTGGCCGGCCGTTCGGGCCGAACCGGCTGATCAGCCCGGTGTGGCGGTCGTTTCGCCGTCGTCGGGCGGGTCGAGACCGTCGAGCGCCGCGGCGGCCAACGTGTGGCCGATCTCGATGACCTCTGCCGCGCGGTGGAACTCGAGGCTTCGGCACGCCGACCGCGGCACCTCGATCAGCAGATCGGGCGGATAGCCGGCCAGCACGTGGCGGGCCAGCGCCGCCTGCGCGATGTCGATGGTGCGGTTCATCACCTCGAAACTGCCAAGCCGGGGTACCGACGCCTCCTTCGAAGAGTCGACCAGTTCGTCGTCGCTGGACCCGTGCTCGTCACCGCCGTCGGCACCCGAGCCGAACCGGCCCAGCACGGCGTTGGTGTCGAACAACGCCGCGGTGCTGCGCCACATCTTGGCCAGCCGCTCGGCGCGCGGTTCGGAGTCGACGGGTTGTTCGCGGCCGCCGGATTCGCTGCCCGCCAACGACACTGCGATCGTCACGTCGGCGTTGACGGCCGCGATCGGCGCCATGGGCAGCGGATCCAGAATGCCGCCGTCGGCGAGCAGGCGCCCGTCGAGCACATGCGGGGCGATCACGCCGGGAATCGCGATCGACGCCCGGATCGCGGCGTCGACCGGCCCGCGCTGTAACCACACCGACTTGCCCGCGATCAGGTCCGTGGTCACCGCGGTATAGGGGATCGGCAGCTCCTCGATTCGGACTTCACCGAGGATGTCGCGCACGGCGTCGAGGATCTTGGCCGCCCGCAGCACCCCCGCCGCGGTGATCGAGGGGTCCAGCAGCCGCAGCACCGCCCCTTGGGTCAGCGACCTCGCCCACTGGGCGAACTCGTCGAGCTTGCCTGCCGCGTGCAGCCCGCCCACCAGCGCGCCCATCGACGAGCCCGCGACGCCGACGATGTCGAAACCGCGGGCCCGCAGTTCCTCGATGACGCCGATGTGGGCGTATCCACGGGCCCCTCCGCTGCCGAGCGCGAGGGCGACTCGCTTACCGGCCATACCGCCATTGTGGCGCGTGTCGGTGCGGGTTTCTCACACCCGTGATTTAAATGCGTCCCGGC
>NZ_JBEFST010000033.1:0-27260 GCF_053483675.1 Mycolicibacterium sp. XJ1819
GCTAGTCGGCGGCGCGGCGCACCCGGAAAAGCTTGACGTCGGTTTTGATGCCCTTGAGATGACGCGCCCCGGCGAAAGACCAGGAGAAGCGGTCGTCGTCGCCGATGGCGTCGCGCGCCGACTCCGAGGCCAGCACCGATCCGGGCCGGGCGGCGCCGGTGACCCGACTGGCGAGGTTGACCGGGCTGCCGAACCAGTCCCCGGCGCGGCTGACCGCCATGCCGGTGGCCATGCCCACCCGTAGCCGGGGGAAGTCCTCGTCGCCGTCGGTGGCCTCGACCAATGTCATCACCGCCTCGAGCAGCGGCACCGGATCGGGGCTGACCAACATCACCTCGTCGCCGATCGTCTTGACCAGCCGCACCGGATGTACGGCCACCTCGCGGGCGAGGTCGGCCAACCGGTGGGCCAGGCGTTCGAGGCCTTCGGGCGGCACCATCTCGCCCAGGCGCGTGAACCCGACCAGGTCGGCGAAGGCGATCGTCACCAGGCGGGCGCCGGGAAGCCGTTGGCCCTCGGCGCGCTCAGATGCGCTGACGGCCTCGGTCTCCATCAGATGTCGCAGTTGGGCGCGCAGCATCTCCTGGATCATCGGCCCGAGCAACGGGGCGGCCTCACGCACCAGCGCTTCGGAGTTCTTGGCGATGTCGAGTTCGGTGGCCGCCGGGTCCAGAACCGAAGCCAGTGCGGCGTATCGCATCACCTCGGCGGCGCGGGACAGCCCCTCGGCGAGCATGCGGGTGATCTGCACTATCTGGTCGGGCTCGATGCCCAACTCGATGAAACGTTGGGCGAATGCGGCGGATTCGGCGTCGGCGCGCATGTGCACAGCGGCATCCGGATCGTCGACGGTCGGCAAGCCCATCGCGTGCTGAATTCGTTGCAGCAGTTCGAGGTCGATGCCGAACTTCTCGCTGGTCTGCCGCGCCGAGACATAGGTGCCGTCGTCGCCGAGGACACGCCGCGCCGCAAGCAGCATCGGCGCGAAGGCGTTTCGGATCTGCTCGACGGTGATGCCGCGCTCGAGCAGCCAGGCGATCAGCTCCGCGCGCTCGGCCCGTGTCTTGTCGTCGAGGTCGTCGAGCAGCCCGGAGGCTTCGATGTCGAAGTCTTCTTCGGCCACCGGCCAAACGTACCGTCGAGCCGTGCGATATTCGCAGTCATGACCTCCCCGCTGCTGCATGGGCTGCCACCGATCGTCGGCGCGGGCGCACGCACGCTGATCCTGGGCAACATGCCCAGCGCCATGTCCCTTGCCGCAGGGCAGTACTACGGCAATCCACGCAACGCGTTCTGGCGGATCACGAGCGAGGTTCTCGGATTCGACGTCGACGCTCCGTACGAGTCGCGGGCCGCGTCGCTTCGCGCACACGGCGTCGCGGTGTGGGATGTGCTCAGATCATGCCGCCGCGTGGGCAGCCTGGACTCCGCGGTGGCGCCGGAAAGCATGGTGGCCAACGATTTCGACTGGCTGTTCGACGAATATCAGGGCATCACGACCGTGCTGTTCAACGGCGCGGCCGCGGAGAAGAACTTCGGCCGGCTGGTGCGGGCCCGACCGGCGGTGAGTTATCGGCGGATGCCGTCGACCAGTCCCGCCCAGACCATGCGATACGCCGTCAAGCTCGAGGCCTGGCGCGATGCACTGAGCGCACGCCGATGACGGTCTGCAGGGCGCGCGAGGTCGGCCGACACGCCGGCGACCGTGCGAAAACTCCTGCAGATCTGCGGCGTGTCGGCCTCTGACCCGCACGCTCGCGCAGGGGTGGGGGGCGTCGTAGGAAACCCGGGCACACCGAGGTCGCGTTGTCGCCGAGCAATCTAAAACGGGCGGGTTTTGGTATTCGCCCGATGCGTGGATTTCGCGCAATCCGGCCGGGATTACGTCGCCACTTTCGAATGGCACGCCGACCGCTCGGTGCAACGTCGCGCCGCTGTCGGCCGCGCTATGAACGTCCCGATCGCAGCGCGCACCGCGGTTGCCGGCGGGGCGGGATCGCCCCCGAGCGATCGCCGTGTTCTCGCAGGCACGCTCGCCGGGAACGGGTGTCGGCGGACGGGGGCTTTGCACGTCCCGGCCCCCCATACCACCACCCCGACACAGTTAATTACTTTTACGACAATTTTCTGAATTTCTGACTTAAACGGCGTTATCGACAATATTTGCGCCTCACGCGGGCGCAAATTTTTATTTGCACTTTCCCGTTTGAAACCATACTCAGGTGTATTGAGATCAATGCAGGTCAAGTCGACCCGTTAGGCGAAAAACCCGGAGTCAAGTGGCAAATCAGGTTGCCCGAAGCGGTTTGCCAAAATCTCCTCTTCTTGGTCGCATAGATCTGACTGTGATGCTTGACACAGCGGCTAGCAAAGCTCTAATGTCTGCTGCGCAAGGAGCGCAGTCAGGTCTGCACCGAGGAGGGTCGCAATGACTCCGGATCGCATCGACGCTGGCACACGGCGACGCAAGAAGCGGGCGGGCAGTCACAGAAGGTCGCGCAGGCGGTCGATGCTGACCCGCACCGTGATTGCCGGCGGCGCGGCCCTGTGCATCGGAGCGGTCTACGAATTGAGCATCCCGACTGCCGAAGCGCTGTCGATCCTGCTGCCCGGCCGGACGGTGGACGGTGTCAGCAATTCGACCCGGATCAACATCCTCGAGGGCAACATCTTCCACCCGCAGTTCGGCGGTAACAACATCAGTAACAACACGACGTTCGGCAACGTGGTGATCGGCCAGGCCAACAACATCGTCAACGAGCTGTGGTCGCAGGAGATCCGGCTCGGCGGCGCGACCGGGAACGGCAACGTCACGCAGATCAACATCCTGTCGTACAACATCTTCAACCCGCAGATCAGCTTCGCCAGGAACGTCAGCAACAACACGAGCGTCAACAACGTCTCGGCAGGCAACGGCAACAACAACAGCACCTCGGTGGCCACCGCCGGCGGCATCCTGCCGTGGTTCGGCGGCCCGACCGGCAACGGCAACACCGTCCAGTTCTCGTTCTTCTCCGGCAACATCTTCAACCCGCAGTGGTCGCTTCTCGGCAACGAAAGCAACAACACGACGATCACCAACGTGTCGTTCGGAAACGGCAACTACAGCACTGCCACAGTCGGTTTCGGCGGCTGGTTCGGCACGTTCGTGATGGGCCAGGGCAACGGCAACACCACCCAGTTCGGGTTCTTCGTATCCAACATCTGGAACCCCCAGTTCAGTTTCGGCGGCGGCAACATCAGCCGAAACACCGCGGTCACCAACTCGTCGAGCAACAACGGCAACAACAGCAGTAACCAGGGCGGCAGCGGTTCGGGGATCACAGTGGGCACCGTCGGCAACGGCAACACCAACCAGGGCGCCAGCAGCTCCGGCAACATCTTCAACGACCAGGTCAACATCGGCCCCACTTCGAACTCCACCAGCACCCAGCAGCAGGGCTCCGATCCCGTCCTGGATGCCTTGAACGAGCTCGGCTACCAGCCGTCCGGCGGCTCGGGGCAGGACGACATCGAGATCGACACCGACGGCCCCGATTCGGATCTAGATGCATTGTCTGCCAACGGCACCGACAGTCTCGCCGCGGTCGATAGCGCCGGCTCGGGCACCACGGCCGATCTCGACGCCGCACCGGACCTCGGCGGCGGCATCACGGGTAGCGAGGGTGGCGAAGGCGGTGGTGTCGACGGTGGCGTCGACGGTGGCGGCCCGGGCGGTGGTGAAGGGGGGAACACCAATGACTAGACGGCGATGTGAAGGCATCGGGGAGGTGCGGATGAGGTGACTGCTAACGGCAGTGTTGCTGAATGTCGCACTGCTACAACGCTTGGATGATACGACTGCATTCAGCTGACGTCGTCAGAAGTCGACGCCAAATATTCCAAACACACTGACAGGCAACGAAATACTTAAGGAGCTGAAGAAAAGTGACTAAGCACAACAAGTCCCGAGAACTGCGCACGCCGGCCAAGCTGAATCGCGCACTCGCGATCAGCGCCATCGCCGGATGCACGGCCGGATTCGGCGCACTCGCCGCACTGGCCTCCCCGGCGGCACAGGCCGACGACTGGTGGTTGTTGAGCGGTAACGACACCGACATCAACGTCCCGATCGGCAGCAACGGCAACGGCATCACCAACCAGATCGGTGCGGGCACCGGCAATATCGCCAACGGCCAGCTCAACATTCCGATCCTCAGCCCGGTCATCGCGGGCGGCAACGCCATCAACGCCGCCCCGACGCTCGGCGGTCTGGCCGTCGGCGGACTGGGCGCCAGCACCGCCACCACCCTCGGCGTGCCCGTCGGCGGCACGGCACTGGGGACCACGCTCGGCCTCAATCCCGCCATCGGCGGGTTGGGCGTCGGCGGCTCGAACCTCGGCGCCTCGCTGGGTGGTCTGGGCCTCGGCGGCTGGGGCGTCGGCGGCGCCACGATCCCCGTGGCGACCGGCGGCATCGGCGTCCCGGTGGACCTCGGCGTCCAGGCCGGCCTCGGCGGTGCCGGTATCGGGGCCCTCGACGGACTCGGTGCCGGTGGCGCCGGAGCCGGCGACCAGACCATCGGCGGCGGTGACACCAACCCGACCGGCGGCACCACCGGCCCCGCGGCGTCCGTGGGCGTCGGCGCCGAAGCCAACGCGGGCGACGGCGGGGAGATCGATCAGGACGCCGGTGACGGCATCGGCGGCGGCGCCACCGGCGGCACCACCACGGGCGGCACCACCCGCGCCGGGGACGCCTTCAACAACGGAACCGCCACCAGCGGACCCGCCAACGGCGGCACGGCGATCGGCGGCGGCGCCACCAGCAGTTCCAGCGCTAATGCCGGTGGCAATCAGTCCAACAACAACTCGAGCACCAACTCCTCGAGCGGCAACGGCAACAACAGCAGCAACAGCGTCGGCTGAACGCGAACCGCCCGTAGCGGCGCTGCCCCGTCCGGGGTGGCGCCGCTCCGGCCTGCCGTCATGAGACCACCGGCTAACGTGGCGGAATGACCTGTGTGTTCTGCGCCATCGTGGCGGGC
The DNA here is from genome assembly GCF_053483675.1 of Mycolicibacterium sp. XJ1819. Lineage (NCBI taxonomy): Bacteria > Bacillati > Actinomycetota > Actinomycetes > Mycobacteriales > Mycobacteriaceae > Mycobacterium > Mycolicibacterium sp. XJ1819. Next base: position 5,028 of record NZ_JBEFST010000033.1, read on the forward strand.
GAGGCACCCGCCGTCCCCATCTACGAGGACGACGAATATCTGGCCTTCCTCGACATCCGACCGTTCACCCGCGGCCACACGCTCGTCGTCCCGAAGCGACACACCGTCGACCTGACCGACACCCCGCCGGAGACAGTCGCCGGCCTGGTGACGATCGGCCAACGCATCGCGCGAGCCGCGCGGCAGTCCGGCTTGCACGCCGACGGCAACAACATCGTCATCAACGACGGCAAGGCCGCGTTCCAGACCGTGTTCCACATTCACCTGCACGTCCTGCCGCGTCACAACGGTGACAAGCTGTCATTCGCCAAGGGCATGCTGCTGCGCCGCGACCCCGACCGCGAGGAATCCGGCCGGCTGTTACGCGAAGCGCTGGCGCAACTGGGCTCCAGTCCGCAAGACTGACGACCATGAGCATGCCGTGGTGGGAAAAGCACATCGCACTGCCGCTGTTGATGCTGCACGACAAGGTCTATCGGAACACCAACGGCCGGATCGGGCACCGAATTCTGCCGGGCACCCCACCGAACCTGCTGCTGCACACCGTCGGCGCGAAAACCGGGATCGCCCGCACCAACTCGTTGACCTACGCCAGAGACGGTGAGAACTATCTGATCGTGGCGTCCAAGGGCGGCGAACCCAAGGCGCCCGGCTGGTATCACAACCTGAAGGCCAATCCGCGCGTCGAGATCAACGTCGGCCCACAGCGTTTCGCCGTGACCGCCAAACCGGTGCTGCCCGACGACCCCGACTACCCACGACTGTGGCAGATCGTCAACAAGAACAACTCGAACCGCTATGAGAACTATCAGAAGCGCACCACGCGCCCGATCCCCGTGGTGGTGCTGAGGCCCTAGAACAGCTCTTTGGCCAGCAGTTCGAGGGTCTTCTCACGTGCCGGCGCAGAGGCGGGATCGGTGCCGCGGCGCGCCGACGCGACCGGGTTGATCATCACCTCGTCGACTCCGAACCGCTCGGCGAGCGCACGGATCTCGTCGGCGGCCTCCGCGGGGGTTCCCACCACGGTACGGCCGAAGGCGGCCTCCACCGCCCGCTGCATGTCGGGGCCGAGCGCCGTCGCTTCGGCGTCCTCGACGAGGTCCAGCGGTCCCAACGGCTGGCCGGCCCGCAACCGGGCCATCATCTGCAGGTTCGGCAAGGCCAACGCCGTTGCGTCGTCACGGCTGTCGGCCACCACGGCGTTGACGGTCAGGAATGTCTCCGGCTCGGAGGCCTGGATGCTCGGCCGAAACTCCGACCGGTAGGTCTGCAGCGCCTCGGCGGTGCCCTTGCCCGAGAAATGGTGGGCGAACACGTACGGCAGGCCCTTGGCCGCGGCCAGGTGCGCCGAGTACATCGACGAGCCGAGCAGCCACAGCTTGGGCACACTGGCGGCGGCCGGGGTGGCCTTGAGCACGTAGTGCTGGTTCGGGATCGCCACCCGAGCGCCCTGCGGGCTCATCAGCGCGACCACGTCGCCGAGGTACTCGGGAAACGCCTCGATGTCGCGTTCGTCGCGACCGGCGGCGCCGCGCAGCGCCCACGACGTGACCGGGTCCGAGCCCGGCGCACGGCCGATACCCAGGTCGATGCGCCCCGGATGCGCCGCCTCCAGCAGGGCGAACTGCTCGGCGACGGCCAACGGCGCGTGGTTGGGCAGCATCACCCCGCCCGAGCCGATCCGCATCCGGGTGGTGTGGGCGGCCAGGTGGGCGATCACCACCGGCGGGCTGGTGGCCGCGACCGACGGCATGTTGTGGTGCTCGGCGATCCAGTAGCGGGTGTAGCCGAGGCGATCGGCCACCTTCGCGAGCTGCGTCGAAGCCGACAGGGCGTCCGACGTCGACTGGTCGGTGCGCACCGGGATGAGATCGAGGACGGATAGCTGCATCACCTGCTCAACGCCGCGCGGCGATAAAGCGTTCCCCGCTCCGGTCACCACTGTCCGCCGGACGCCAGCGCGACAGCGGTGCGGAACACGTCGTCGAGCATCTCCGGCGTGAGCTTGCCGGTGAAGGTGTTCTGCTGGCTGGGGTGATAGCAGCCGATCAATGTGACGTCGCCGAGGTCGGCGGTGGCCCCGTGCCCGAACCGCGGGGCCGGTGAGGGAACCACGCCCCCGCCGGTGCGCACCATCTGCAGCGCCGCCCGCCACGCGAAACCGCCGAGCGCGACGAGCACCCGCACCGACGGCGCCATCAACCGCCACTCGGCGTCCAGCCACGGCGCACAGGTGGCCCGCTCGGCGGGCGTTGGCGCATTGCCCGGCGGCGCGCAGCGCACCGCGGCGGCGATCCGAATGTCGTTGAGCGTCAAGCCGTCAGCGGCATCCACACACACCGATTGACTGGCCAGACCGGTGCGGTGCAGCGCGGCGAACAAGAAGTCGCCGGAGCGGTCGCCGGTGAACACCCGCCCGGTGCGGTTGCCGCCATGCGCGGCCGGCGCGAGGCCGACGATCATCACCCGCGGGCGCGCGGGCCCCCAGCCCGGTATCGGTCGGCCCCAGTATGGTTCGCCCGCGAAAGACTTGCGTTTGACCACCGCGACCTCCTCGCGCCACTGGACCAGCCGGGGGCAGGCGCGGCACACCGAGATCTCGGCGTCCAGTTCCTCGACGGTTTTCACCGCGGCAGCCATGGCGGCCACCTGCGCGGGCGTCTGGGCCACCGCGGTGCGCGGGGTCGCCGGATCACCGGGCCAGCCGGCGCCGGGGGGCACCGGCGATTCGAACTCGACCCCGGTGCGCGGATGAGGTAGGTGCACAGCCTCACTGTGCACCATCGCGCGCACGCAGCCGAAAATGCGTCGTCCCACAGGCGATCCGCTGTTAAATTCAGCCGCGATATCCCATGACGAATGGCAAGCGCGGCCCCCTGTACCTGATCCTGTTCGCCGTGCTGATGGCGGGAGCCGGCAACGGCATCTCGATCGTCGCCTTCCCCTGGCTGGTGCTGCAGCGCAACGGTTCTGCGGTCGAGGCCTCGATCGTGGCGATGGCCGGAACCTTGCCGCTGCTGGTCGCCACCCTGATCGCGGGCGCCGCGGTCGACTACCTCGGGCGCCGCCGCGTCTCAATGATCTCCGACGCCCTTTCGGCGCTGTCGGTGGCCGCGGTGCCGGTGCTGGCCTTGACCTTCGGCATGGACGTGGTCAACGTCGCGGTGCTGGCCGTGCTGGCCGGTCTCGGCGCATTCTTCGACCCGGCGGGCATGACCGCCCGCGAGACCATGCTGCCCGAGGCGGCCACGCGTGCGGGCTGGACGCTGGACCGCGCCAACAGCGTCTACGAGGCGACGTTCAACCTGGCCTACATCGTCGGCCCCGGCATCGGCGGCCTGCTGATCGCCACGCTGGGCGGGGTGAACACGATGTGGGTGACCGCATGCGCATTCCTGTTGTCGATCACCGCGATCGCGCTGCTGCGGTTGGAAGGCGCGGGTGCGCCCGACCGGACGGTGCTGCCCGACGGGGTGTGGGCGGGCATCGTGGAGGGCCTGCAGTTCGTCTGGCGCACCCCGGTGCTGCGCACGCTGGCTTTCGTCGATCTGGCCGCGACCGGGCTCTACATGCCGATGGAAAGCGTGCTGTTCCCGAAGTACTTCACCGACCGCGACGAACCCGCCCACCTGGGCTGGGTGCTGATGGCGTTGAGCATCGGCGGTCTGGTCGGCGCGCTGGGCTATGCGGTGGTGTCGAGGTACATGAGCCGTCGCGCCACCATGGTGGCGGCGGTACTGACGCTGGGGGCGGCGATGACGGTGATCGCGTTCCTGCCGCCGCTGCCGCTGATCCTGGCGCTGAGCGCGGTGATCGGGCTGATGTACGGCCCGATCCAGCCGATCTACAACTACGTGATGCAGACGCGTGCCCCGCAGCACCTGCGCGGCCGGGTGGTCGGGGTGATGGGCTCGCTGGCCTATGCCGCGGGCCCACTCGGGCTGGTCGTCGCGGGCCCGCTGGCCGACTCGGCGGGCCTGCACGTCACCTTTCTGGCGTTGTCGTTGCCGATGCTGCTACTGGGCGCGGCGGCGGTGTTCTTGCCCGCACTTCGCGAACTGGACCGCACGCCTGCCCCGCTCGAGCCCTCGTGATCAGCGCCCGACCTACGATTGGCGGGTGAACTCCGCCGTGGCCGCCTTGATCGCCGAGTTGTCCGAGGGTTCGGAGAACATGGTCGTCACCGACCCCGACATCCTGGCCTCCTATCGGCAGGACCGCGCCTTCGACCCCAGCGCGGGCACCGCGCTGGCGGTGGTCCGGCCGCGCAGCACCGAGGACGTGCAGACCGTGATGCGCTGGGCCACCGCGCACAAGATCGCGGTGGTGCCCCGCGGCATGGGCACCGGCCTGTCCGGCGGCGCCACCGCGCTCGACGGCGCGATCGTGTTGACCACCGAGCGGATGCGCGACATCACCGTCGACCCCGTCACCCGCACGGCCGTCGCGCAGCCCGGGTTGCTCAACGCCGAGGTGAAGACCGCGGCCGCCGAGCACGGGCTGTGGTATCCGCCGGATCCGTCGTCGTTCGAGATCTGCAGCATCGGTGGCAACATCGCCACCAACGCCGGTGGGCTGTGTTGTGTGAAGTACGGCGTCACCACCGACTACGTGCTGGGCCTGCAGGTGGTGCTGGCCGACGGAACCGCGGTGCGGCTGGGCGGGCCGCGGCTCAAAGACGTCGCGGGGCTGCCGCTGACCAAGCTGTTCGTCGGCAGCGAGGGCACCCTCGGCATCGTCACGGAGGTGACCCTCAAGCTGCTGCCGGCCCAGAATGCGCCCTGCACCGTGGTCGCGACGTTCGGTTCGGTGGAGGCCGCCGCGAACGCCGTCGTCGCCATCACCGGCAGGATCCGGCCGTCGATGCTGGAGTTCATGGACGCCGCGGCCATCAACGCCGTCGAGGACAAGCTGCGGATGGGACTGGACCGCAACGCCGCCGCGATGATCGTGGCCGCCAGCGACGAACGCGGCCACTCGGGAGCCGAGGACGCCGGCTTTATGGCCGACGTGTTCACCGAACACGGTGCCGCCGAGGTGTTTTCGACATCAGATCCCGACGAGGGCGAGGCGTTCGTCGCCGCCCGCCGGTTCGCGATCCCCGCGGTGGAGGCCAAGGGCTCGCTGCTGCTCGAGGACGTCGGGGTGCCGCTGCCCGCACTGGCCGACCTGGTCTCGGGGGTGGCCAAGATCGCGGCCAACCACGATCTGATGATCTCGGTGATCGCCCACGCCGGCGACGGCAACACCCACCCGCTCATCGTCTACGACCCCGCCGACGCCGCGATGACCGCACGCGCTCAGCGGGCGTTCGGCGAGATCATGGACCTCGCCGTCGCCCTCGGCGGCACGATCACCGGAGAACACGGGGTCGGCCGGCTGAAGCGGCCGTGGCTGGCCGGCCAGCTGGGCCCGGAGGCGATGGACCTCAACCGCCGCATCAAGCAGGCGCTGGATCCGGACAACATCCTCAACCCCGGCGCCGGCATCTGACCGTGTGACGGCATCGGGTGTGCGCTGAGGGCGGGATTTTCAGATAATTCCCGCCAAGGACGCACACTCAGCCCCGTCACCGCACATTCGCTGATCGATTCCCCGTAACCTATTGACACCATCACGGCCTCTGTCGTACGAATGAGACATGACGGCAACTCTGTCTCAGAGCCCACCGGTGCGTTTCCACCTCTTCGACGCCGACACGTGGTCGGATCCGTGGCCGACCTATCGCGCGCTGCGCGACCACGACCCGGTGCACCACGTCGTCCCCGAGGACGCACCGGACCACGACTACTACGTGATGTCCCGGCACGCCGACGTCTGGGAGGCCGCCCGCGACAACGCCACCTACTCGTCTGCGCAGGGCCTGACCATCAACTATGGTGAGCTGGAACTCATTGGTCTGCAAGATAATCCGCCGTTCGTGATGACCGACCCACCGGTACACACCGAGTTTCGCAAACTGGTGTCACGCGGGTTCACCCCACGGCAGGTGGAAGCCGTCGAGCCCAAGGTCCGCGAGTTCGTCGTCGAGCGCATCGAGCGCATCCGGCGAAACGGTGGCGGAGACATCGTCGCCGAACTGTTCAAACCACTGCCGTCGATGGTCGTCGCGCACTACCTGGGCGTGCCGGAGGCCGACCGTAAGCAGTTCGACGACTGGACCGACGCCATCGTCGCCGCCAACACCTCCACCGCCGGCATCGCGGGCGCGATGGCCAGCGTGGGCGACGCAGTCGGGTCGATGATGGCCTACTTCACCGAGCTCATCGAGCGCCGCCGCCGCGAACCCGAGGACGACACGATCTCGCATCTGGTGACCGCCGGCGTGGGCGCCGACGGCGACATCAAGGGCACGCTGTCGATCCTGGCGTTCACCTTCACGATGGTCACCGGGGGTAATGACACCACCACCGGCATGCTCGGCGGCACCGTGCAGTTGCTGCATCAGCGGCCCGACCAGCGCGAGCTGCTGGCCGCCGACCCCGGGCTGATTCCCGACGCGATCGACGAGTTCCTGCGGCTCACCTCGCCGGTGCAGGGCCTGGCCCGCACCGTCACCCGCGACGTCACCGTCGGCCAGACCACGATCCCCGAGGGCCGCCGGGTGCTGTTGCTCTACGGGTCGGCCAACCGCGACGAGCGCGAATACGGCGAGAACGCAGGCGAACTCGACGTCCGACGGCGGCCGCGCAACATCATGACGTTCAGCCACGGCGCGCATTTCTGCCTCGGTGCGGCCGCAGCCCGCATGCAGTCCCGGGTCGCATTGACCGAGCTGATGGCCCGTTGCCCGGATTTCGAGGTCGACGAGTCCAAAATCACCTGGGCAGGCGGAGGTTACGTGCGCAGGCCGACGTCGGTGCCGTTCCGGGTCAAGGGCTGATGGCCGGCGACTGGTTGGCCGCGAGGCGCACCGAGGTTGCCGCCGACCGCATTCTCGACGCCGCGGGCGAACTGTTCGCCCAGAAAGAGGCCGCGACCGTCGGGATGCACGAAATCGCTTCGGCGGCAGGCTGTTCGCGTGCCACGCTGTACAGGTACTTCGAGAATCGTGACGCCCTCTACACCGCCTACGTGCACCGCGAGAGCTACCGGCTCTATCGCGAGATGACCGAGCAGGTCAACTCCGTACTGGATCCCAGCGACCGCCTGATCGAGGGCATGCTCGCCTCGCTGCGCAATGTCCGCGAAAGTCCGGCGCTGGCCTCGTGGTTCGCCACCACGCAGCGGCCGATCGGCGCGGAGATGGCCGAGCAGTCGGAGGTGATCAAGGCGCTGACCGAGGCCTTCGTCATCTCGCTGGGACCCGACGAGCCCGAGGTGGTCGCGCACCGGGCGCGTTGGCTCGTCCGGGTGATGACCTCACTGTTTCTGTTCCCCGGTCACGACGAGGACGACGAGCGCGCGATGCTCGAGGAGTTCGTCGTACCGATCGTGCTGCCGAACTGGCCGGCCACCCCGTAACGGCGTCAGGCCACCCAGTACGCCTGGGCCTTGATCGACTTGCGCGGCATCTTGAACTCCTCGCGGAACAGCTTGGACACCGCGCGGGTGGTGCGGTTGTCGCAGGCCACCCAGCCGAAGTGGTCGGAGGCGTCGAACGCCGCCGAGGCGACCGCCTCCACCAACGCCTGGCCGGCGTTCTTGCGGTCCACCCACGTGACGTCTTTGGGGCGGGTCACCGGTAACTGCTTGTCGCCGTCGCGAGCGGCTTCCAGAAACACCCGTGCGGGGGTGTCCCCGATGGCCACGAGCAGCGAGTTGATCGCGGGCAGCGATGCGGTGTCGCCCACGATCAGATAGCCCGCGGGCGGCGGCTCGGGCAGCGTGAAGTTGCTGCCGAGGACCGTCACATCGATGGTGTCGCCCGGTTGGGCGTTCTCGGCCCAGTGCGAGGCCACGCCGTCGTGCAGTGCGAACTCGATGTCGACGGTGTCGGCCTCCGGGTTGGGGTCGACGAGCGTATAGCCGCGCTGGTGCTGCTTGTCCCCGTCGGCGAACCACATCCGGACCCACATGGTCGGGTGCAGCGGCCGGTCGGCGAGCATGCCACCGGCATCGAAGTTCAGCCGCAGGTAGTGCGGGCTGATCTCGCGCCGGCCCGTGACGGTCAGCCGGTAGTCGCCCGCGCGCAGCAGCTTGAGCACCGCACCCTGGAAACCACGCGTTGGCTTCTTGTCTGACATCCCCTCGTCCTTCGCTCGCTTATTAGGGCAGCTTAACCTAAGAAGTCGGCGGGCGGGGCCGCGAAACTGCATCCGCGCAGGCGAAGTGCGAGTGGGGGCCTGCTGGAATGCAGTTTCGCGAGTTCGGTCGCCGCGGCGGGATCAGTCCGGTCGGACCCGGGTGAACCGGTGCAACAGCCAGGCCAACGGCACCGTCACCACGAACGTGCCGATGAACAGCATCGCCATCGAACCGGTGTAGATCGGGTGGCGCAGGATCTCGACCATCACCACCTCCATCGTGATGAGGTGGATCAAGAAGATCTCATAAGAGATCTCGCCGAGAAACACCATCGGCCGCGAGGCCAGGAACTTCGCGTAGATTCCGCGATCCCCCAGCGCCAGCGGCGCCACCGCCAGCGTCGCGATCACCGCGTAGAACGCCGACTTGGCGAGCGCCTCCCGCAGTTCCGAGGGTGAGGTGGTGGGTTCGCCCGCCAGCGGCGTCGACACGATGAAGTAGCACACCAGCGCCAGCGGAACGCAGGCCAACGCGTACGCCCGAACCCCGAGCGGTTGCAATGCGGCCAGCATCATGCCGCCGAGAAACCAGGCCAGGTAGGCCGGCAGCCACAGCCTGGCGCCGTCAGGCAAGAAGTCGGTGGTGTGTACGAGGACCAGCCAGGCCGGGGTGAGCAAAGACAACGCGCCCAGCGCCGCCAGCAACAGGCCGGGCCGCCACCGTCGCCGACACACCAACACCAACAGCAGGTAGGCCAGCAGCGGCAGCACGGCGTAGAACGCCACCTCCACCGCCAGGCTCCACATCTGGGTCAGCCCCTGATGCAGATACGAGTACACGTAGTTGTCGGTGTAGATCTGGGTGTGGGTGAGGTTGCGCAGCAGCCCTTCCCAGGTGTGCCCGGGGTTCGGCCCGGCGGTGCGGAAGTGGTAGACGACGTAGGCCGCCAGCACGGTCACGATGTAGGCGGGCATGATCCGCCGCACCCGGCGCCACGCGTAGCGGCGCACCGACGGTGGCCGACCGCCCGCGGCGGCGGCCTTGACCCACGGCCGGAACAGCAAGAACCCCGACAGCACGAAGAAGATCGGCACCCCGATCTCCATCCGCGAGTACACCAGCCCCACATAGCCCTGCGGGTACTTGCCGGTGGTGTAGGCGGCGTGGGTGGCCAACACCAGCAGCGCCGCCACCGCTCGGATTCCGGTGAGCGAGGAGACCCGCTCGGGCTTGCTGACGGACTCCAGCCCGCCCTGTTCGTCCAGCCTGCTGGACAGGGTCATTGCCGCTTCCGTCGGTGCTTGTCCGAACCCCTTCCGGGTTTCTGGTCGGGCTGCAGATTGATCTTCACGCCCGAAATGCGGGTGTTTTCAAGTGCTTTCAACGTCTTGCGCGGAAGTTTCGCGGGTAACTCCACCAGCGAGAAATCGGGCCGGATGGTGATGTGGCCGAAATCGCTGCGGTGCAGGCCGCCTTCGTTGGCGATGGCGCCGACGATGTGGCCGGGACCGACCTTGTGCCGCTTGCCCACCGAGATGCGGTAGGTGGCCATGTCCTGGGACGGGTGCGCGCTGCGGCGCTTGGGCCGCTCATCGCGATCGGGGCGTTCGCGCCGCTTCTCCGGCGGGGGTTCGACCATGAAGAACTCGTCGCCGTTGCGGGCCTGCGCGGCCAACGCGGCGGCGATGTCGACGATCGGCACGTCGTGGTCGCGCTCGTAGTCCTCGATCAGGCTGCGGAACAACTCCACCCCCGGTGCGTCGAGGGCGTCGGTGATCGAATCGCGAAACTTCGTCACCCGTTGGGCGTTGACGTCTGCGACCGTGGGCAGATCGGCCTCCACCAGCTTCGACCGGGTGGCCTTCTCGATCGCCTTGAGTAGATGGCGCTCCCGCGGCGTGACGAACAGCAGCGCCGCTCCTGACCGTCCGGCGCGGCCGGTACGTCCGATCCGGTGCACGTAGGACTCGGTGTCGTGCGGGATGTCGTAGTTGAGCACGTGTGAGATGCGCTCGACGTCCAGACCGCGGGCCGCCACGTCGGTGGCGATGAGGATGTCGACGGTTCCGTCCTTGAGTGCGGCGATGGTGCGCTCGCGCTGGGCCTGGACGATGTCGCCGTTGATCGCCGCCGCCGCGAACCCGCGGGCCTTGAGTCGTTCGGCGACTTCCTCGGTGGCCTGCTTGGTGCGGACGAACACGATCATCGCTTCGAACGGTTCGACCTCCAGCACTCGGGTCAGCGCGTCCATCTTGCGCGGCCCGGCCACCTGGATGTAGCGCTGCGAAACGTTCTCCGCGGTCGCGGTTTTCGCCTTGACCGTCACCTCGACGGGGTCGTGCAGGTACTTGCTGGTGATCTTGCGGATCGCCGCGGGCATGGTCGCCGAGAACAGCGCCACCTGTTTGTACTCCGGGGTGTCGGACAGGATCCGCTCGACGTCCTCGGCGAAGCCCATCTGCAGCATCTCGTCGGCCTCGTCGAGCACCAGGTAGTCCAGCCGGCTCAGGTCGAGCCTGCCCTTCTCCAGATGGTCGATCACCCGGCCGGGCGTGCCGACGACGACCTGTGCGCCACGCCGCAGCCCGGCCAGTTGGGGGCCGTAGGACGACCCGCCGTAGATGGGCAGCACGTTGATCTCGGGCAGGTGTGCGCCGTAGCGGCCGAACGCCTCGGCCACCTGCAGAGCCAACTCGCGGGTGGGCGCGAGGATCAACGCCTGGGTGGCGCGGCTGGCGGGGTCGATCTTGGAGAGGATCGGGATCGCGAAGGCGGCGGTCTTGCCGGTTCCGGTCTGGGCCAGGCCGACGACGTCGGAGCCGGCCATCATGGCGGGAATGGTGGCGGCCTGCACCGCCGAGGGCACCTCGTATCCGACGTCGCCGACGGCCCGCAGCACCGATGGGTGAATCTGCAGGTCAGCAAAGGTCAGATCGGCGCCGGGCGCGTCCGGTTGCTCAGACGTCATGTCGGGTCGAGTCTAATGCGCCCCTACCGGCCGACCCGCCGCGCGGCCTGTCCGGACCCGGTCGACGGTTTCGGTACGGTGCGCAACGTGAAATGGGCGGCGGTGATCGGTGCGGTGATGGTGGCGGTCGTGGGGTGCGGCGCCAGCGATTCGACGGTCTCCAAGACGCCGGGCCCACCGAGCCAGGACGTGAGCTCGGTGGCGGGCCCGCCGCCGCCCGCCGCTCCCCCGTCGGGCCCGGTCGCACCGCCGGCCGCCGCCGACCCCTGCGAGGTCAACCTGGCCGCACCCGAGATCGTCACGGCGGTGTCCGAACTGCCCCGCGACCCGCGCAGCAACCAGGGCTGGAACCCTGAACCGCTGGCAGGCAACTACAACGAGTGCGCGCTGCTGTCGGCGGTGATCGTCAAGGCCAACACCAACGCCGAGAACCCCAACACCAGGGCGGTGATGTTCCATCGCGGCAAGTTCATCCCCACCGGTGTGCCCGACACCTACGGTTTCAACGGCATCGACACCTCGGCGAGCACCGGCGACACCGTCGCGCTGAGCTATTCCAGCGGGATGCCGGGGCTGACGAGCGTGGTGAAGTTCCGGTGGAACGGCAACGGCGTGGAGTTGATTTCGAACACCGGCGGCTGAGCCCGTCGACCGGGCATGTTGAATGTGGCCCGTGAGCACCTTGGTGAGGGCGATCGTGTTCGCCGTGACGTTGTCGATCGTTGGACTGTTTTCTTTTCCGCCGACCGCGCAGGCGGTCGCCGCGCCGGCCTGGTCGGGGCTGGACGCCAGGACCTACGCCGGGCCGATCCCGCCGGCGGGGACACTGATGCACACCACCCAGCTGAGCCGGCCGCTGTGGGTCAGCGGCGCCGGGCAGGCCGATCGCTACCTGTACTCCACGGTCAACCAACACAATTCGCCCGCCGTGGCCACCGCGGCGGTGTTCACGCCGAAGACGGCGCCGCCGGAGGGCGGCTGGCCGGTGGTGGTGTGGGCGCACGGCACCGTCGGACTCGGTGACGACTGCACCCCGTCGGCGCAGCCGCGCACCGCCCGCGACGACGAGTATCTGACGCATTGGCTCGACCAGGGCTACGCGGTGGTGGCACCGGATTACACCGGCCTGGGCACTCCCGGTTTGATGAGTTACCTCAACACCGTCGCGACCGCACACGCTGTCGTCGACGCCGTCGTCGCCGCCCATCAGCTGGATCTGCCGCTGGCTGGAAGGTGGGCACTGATCGGCCAGTCCCAGGGCGGCGCGGCGGCGGTCGGCACCGCCCGCTACGCCAGTGAGTTCAGCGCCGGTCGCGGGTTGGACTACCGCGGGGTGGTGGCCACCGGCACGCCGGCCAATGTGCAGAACGTGGTGACGAGCGCGGGCCCGGACATGACGCTGCCGCCCGACCTGGGCCCGGCCGCCAACAGCTACGCGGCCTACATTCTGGCGGCCCTGCGCGACGCGCTCGACGTCCAGATCGACACCGCCCTCAGCGACGCGGGCCGTCAGGCCGCGACGCTGGCCGAGACGCTCTGCAAGGCCGACCTGGACGTGGCCCTGGCCGGCGAACGGGTTCCCGGGTTCTTCACCGCGCCGCTGGCGTCGGTGCCCGGCCTGCCCGCGGCCGTCGACGCCTACCTGGGAATCCCGACCAGCGGCTACGACCGACCGATCTTCCTCGGCCAGGGCCTGCAGGACCGTGACGTGCCCGCGCAGTTCACGCTGACGTTCGCCGACGCGCTGAAGGCCAACGGCCAGCCCGTCGAGTTGCACGTCTATCCCGACGAGGACCACTCCGGCACGGTCCTGGCCTCGGTGCCCGATTCCACCCCGTTTCTGGCTCGCATTCTGGCGCCGTGACCCGCCGAGGTGAGGCCGCGGTGTCGGTGATCTGACCTACAGTTGCGGCCATGTTCGTCGCCGACGGCCGGGTGGTCTTCAGCGCGTCGGATCTCGCCGCCGCCGCGCGGTGTGAGTATGCGCTGCTGCGCTCGTTCGACGCCCGGCTCGGACGCGGCCCCGCCGTCGCGGCCGAGGACGAACTGCTGGCCCGCACCGCCGAACTCGGCGGGGAGCATGAGCAGCGGCACCTCGACCAGCTCCGTGACCGCCTCGACGTCGCGATCATCGGCAGGCCCGGCTACACGGTCGAGGGTCTGACCGCCGCCGCCGAGGCCACCATGCGCGCGGTGCAGCGTCGCGCGCCGGTGATCTACCAGGCCGCGATGTTCGACGGCCGGTTCGTCGGGTTCGCCGATTTCCTGATCCTCGAGGACGACGGGCAGTACCGGTTGCGCGACACCAAGCTCGCGCGCTCGGTCAAGGTCGAGGCGCTGCTGCAACTGGCCGCCTACGCCGACACCCTGACCCGCGCGGGGGTGCCGGTGGCGCCCGACGTCGAGTTGGTGCTCGGTGACGGTGCGACGGTCTCCTACCGCGTCGACGAACTGCTGCCGGTGTATCTGAGCAGACGCGCGGCGTTGCAGTCACTGCTCGACGAGCACTACGCAGGCGGCGCGCCGGTAGCGTGGGAGGACGAGGACGTGCGGGCGTGCTTCCGATGTCCCGAATGTCAGATCCAGGTGCGCGCCCACGACGATCTGCTACTCGTCGCGGGGATGCGGATCAGCCAGCGGGCCAGGCTGATCGACGCGGGCATCACCACCGTCGCCGACCTGGCGGCGCATCAGGGGCCGGCGGCCGAACTGTCCCCGCGCACGCTGGCCTCGCTGACCGCGCAGGCCCGACTGCAGTTGACCCCGCCCGTCGACGGCAAGCCCGCCTACGAGGTGGTGGACGCGCAGCCGCTGATGGTGCTGCCCGACGAGAACAGGGGCGATCTGTTCTTCGACTTCGAGGGCGACCCGCTGTGGACCGTCGACGGCCACGAATGGGGCCTGGAGTACCTGTGGGGCGTGCTGAACACCAGCGGTGAGTTCACCCCGTACTGGGCGCACGACCGGGCCGGTGAGCGCCAAGCGCTGGTCGACTTCCTGGCGATGGTGCGCAAGAGGCTGCGGCGCTATCCCGGCATGCACATCTACCACTACGCGCCGTACGAGAAGTCCACGCTGCTGCGGCTGGCGGGCCGCTACGGCGTCGGCGAGCACGACGTCGACGAGCTGCTGCGCAACGGTGTCCTGGTGGACCTGTATCCGCTGGTGCGCAAGAGCATTCGGGTGGGCACCGAGAACTACAGCATCAAGTCGCTCGAGCCGCTCTACATGGGCAACGAGTTGCGCGACGGCGAGGTGACCACGGCCGCCGACTCGATCACGCAGTACGCCCGCTACTGCGCGCTGCGCGACGAGGGCCGCGCGGAGGAGGCCGCCGCGGTGCTCAAACAGATCGAGGACTACAACCTCTACGACTGCCGCTCCACGCGCCGGCTACGCGACTGGCTGATGGCCCGCGTCATCGACTGCGGGGTGCCGCCGCGCGGACCGCAGCAGGTGCGCGACGACGACACCGAGGTCGAGACCGGCGACGATCTCGACCGCGCGCTGGGCACGTTCGCCGGCGACAACATCGCGGCGCGCACCGCCGAACAGACCGCGGTCGCGATGATCGCCGCGGCCAGGGGATTTCACCGCCGCGAGCACAAGCCGTTCTGGTGGAGCCATTTCGACCGGGTCAACAACCCCGTCGAGGAATGGGCAGACGACGGCGACGTGTTCATCGCCGACAAGGTGGACATCGAGCACGACTGGCATCAACCACCGAGGGCCCGCAAACCGCAGCGGCATCTGCGGTTGCACGGCGAACTGGCCAACGGCGAACTGGCCCGCGACATGTACGCGCTCTACGATCCGCCTTCGCCGGCAGGCCTGTCCGAGGACCCGGACCGGCGCGGGTTCGGCGCCGTCACCGTCGTCGAGTGCAACGACCCCGACGTGCCCACCGAGGTCGTGATCGTCGAGAAGCAACCCAAGGACGGCGAGGTGTTCGACCGGCGGCCGTTCGCGTTGACGCCGGGGCCGCCGATCAACACCAAGCCGCTGGAGGAGTCGATCGAAGCCGTCGCGTCCGCGGTGGCCGCCGGGCTCCCGGACCTTCCGCTCGACGCCGTCACCGACATCCTGCTGCGCCGCGCCCCGCGCACGCGAAGCGGGCGCCCGCTTCCGCACGACGGGCCGGTCGAGGACGACATCACCGCGGCGCTGCTCGACCTGGACCACTCTTACCTCGCGGTGCACGGCCCGCCCGGCACCGGAAAGACCTACACCTCGGCGCGGGTGATCGAGCGCCTGGTCAACACCCACCGGTGGCGGGTCGGTGTGGT
The DNA here is from genome assembly GCF_053483675.1 of Mycolicibacterium sp. XJ1819. NCBI lineage: Bacteria > Bacillati > Actinomycetota > Actinomycetes > Mycobacteriales > Mycobacteriaceae > Mycobacterium > Mycolicibacterium sp. XJ1819. The sequence goes on from NZ_JBEFST010000033.1 coordinate 20,469, forward strand.
GGCGCAGTCGCACGCGGTGGTGGAGAACCTGTTCGCCGACGTGCTCAAGGCGGGGGTCGACGGCGCGCACGTCGCCAAGAAGCTCAACTCGGTCAACTGCGGCTGGACCGAGCTCACCAACCCCGATTTCGCGACGTTCATCGACCAGCACGCCGTCGGCGGCATCGGCTGCGTCGTCGGTGGGACGGGCTGGGATTTCGCCAACGCCAACAAGATCGCGCGCCAGTCGCTGGATCTGCTGGTCGTCGAGGAGGCCGGCCAGTACAGCCTGGCCAACACCATCGCCGTCGCCCCCGCGGCACACAACCTGATGCTGCTCGGCGATCCCCAGCAGCTGCCGCAGGTCAGCCAGGGCACCCACCCCGAGCCCGTCGACTGCTCCGCGCTGGGTTGGCTGGTCGACGGAAGACACACGCTGCCAAGCGAACTCGGGTACTTCCTGGACCGCTCTTACCGGATGCATCCGACGGTGTGCTCGGCGGTCTCGCGGCTGTCCTACGACGGCCGGCTGCGGTCATTCGACGACGTGACCTCCGCGCGCGTGCTCGACGGCCACTCACCGGGGGTGCGCGTGCTCGCCGTCGACCACGACGGCAACTCCACCGACAGCCCCGAAGAGGCCGACGCGATCGTCGCCGAAATCGGCCGACTGCTCGGCACCCCGTGGACCGACGAGACCGGCACCGTAGCGCTGGGGCAGCGGCACGTGCTGGTGGTGACGCCCTACAACGCGCAGGTGGTGACGCTGCGCCGTCGACTCGACGCCGCCGGATACGACGAGGTCGAGGTGGGCACCGTCGACAAGTTCCAGGGTAGGCAGGCACCGGTGGTGTTCGTGTCGATGACGGCGTCATCAGCCGACGACGTACCGCGTGGAATCGCGTTCCTGCTCAACCGGAATCGGCTCAACGTGGCGGTCAGCCGGGCCAAGTACGTGTGTTACATCGTGCGGTCGCCGCTGCTCACGGAGTACCTTCCGGGCACCCCTGACCGGCTGGTCGAGTTGGGCGCGTTCCTCTCGCTGACGTCGTGTGATACACCCGACCGGTGAGGTTGAGCGACCAGCTGGCCGGGATCGTGGGGGCCGCACATGTGAGCACCGATCCCGACGTGCTGGCCGGGCGCAGCGTCGACCACACCGGGCGCTATCACGGGCGGGCGACCGTGCTGGTGCGGCCGGGCGCCGCCGACGAGGTGGCCGCGGTGTTGCGAACGTGCCGCGACGCGGGAGCGCATGTCACCGTGCAGGGCGGGCGCACGTCGCTGGTGGCCGGCACCGTCCCCGAACACGACGACGTGCTGCTCTCGACCGAGCGGCTGCGCGAGCTCGGCGACGTCGACACCGACGAGCGGCGGATTCGGGTCGGCGCGGGCGTCACGCTGGCCGAGGTGCAGCACGCTGCCGCCGAGGCGGGCCTGGTGTTCGGGGTGGATCTGGCGGCCCGTGATTCGGCCACCGTCGGGGGCATGGCCTCCACGAATGCCGGCGGCCTGCGCACGGTGCGCTACGGCAACATGGGCGAACAGGTCGTCGGCATGGACGTCGTGCTTCCCGACGGCACGGTGCTGCGTCGGCACAGCCGGGTTCGCATGGACAACACCGGCTATGACCTCACGTCACTGTTCGTCGGCGCCGAGGGCACGCTCGGCGTGATCACCGGGCTGGACCTGAGGCTGCATCCGGTGCCGTCGCATCGGGTGACCGCGATCTGCGGGTTCGCCGATCTCGACGGTGTGGTGGCGGCCGGTCGCATCTTCCGCGATATGGCCGGCATCGCCGCGTTGGAACTGGTCGACGCGCGCGCCAGCGCGTTGACCGCCGCGCACGCCGGTGTGCCCGCACCGGTCGCCGGCGCCTGGCAGCTGTTGATCGAATTGGCAGGCGATGCCGACCAGACCGAGCGGCTGGCCGGCGCGCTGGCCGACGTCGGGATGTCGGGTGAGCCGGCGGTGGGCGTCGACGCCGGCGCACAGCAGCGGCTGTGGCGGGTGCGCGAAGCCGTCGCCGACGTGCTCGGCGCGTACGGGCCACCGCTGAAGTTCGATGTCTCGCTGCCGCTTTCGGCGATATCCAGGTTCGCGGCCGCGGCCGCCGAACTGGTCGACGCGCACGCTTCGGACGCGATCCCGGTGTTGTTCGGCCACATCGGCGAGGGCAATCTGCACCTGAATGTGTTGCGGTGCGACGCGCGGGCCGAACGCGACCTGTACACGGCGATGATGAAATTGATCGCAAACCTCGGCGGCAACGTCAGTTCCGAACACGGGGTGGGCACCCGCAAGCGCGACTATGTCCAGATGTCGCGCACCGACGCCGACATCGCCGCGATGCGCGCGATCAAGGCCGCCCTCGATCCGACCGGCTACCTCAATCCGGCGGTGATGTTCGGCTAGCGCTCCTCAGTCGTGCCACGGTGACGAGTGACGTCCGTGCCGCGGCGACGAGTGACGTCCGTGCCGCGGCGGTTCGTCGGGATCGGCGCGGTAGTGCCTGCCGTCGGGCCGGCGATGCCGCGGTGGGGGTTGGGCCTCGTCAGACCGGTGGCGCGCGGGACCGCCGGAGGCCGAATCGACGGTGGGATGCGGACGCTGAAGCGGCTGGAAACGCTGCTCGTCATCGACATGAAAGCCGTTGTGGGCAAACCCGATCGACTCCACTGCCGTCGGTCGCGCCAGCGCCGGGTCGTCGGCGAGCAGGATGTCGAGGATGTCGCGCCATGACTCCGGGTCGTCTTCCGGTTCGGACGCCTGCTCGTCGCGGCGCTGCTCCCAGTGCCACTCCGTGCCGGGTGCGGGCAGCACGTGCGGCGCGCGCACGGCGATCGGTTCGGTGGTGGGCTCGGCCGCAGCGGCTCCGTCGTCGGCCCGCGCCGGTTCGTCCCAGCTGATCGTGTACTCGACGTAGTCGTCGTGGTCGGCGGCGAAGAACTCGTCGCCGCCGTACTCGACGGCCAGGGCGGCATCGCGGTCGAGATCACCGGGGTCGTCGTCGAACACCGCCGGTCGTCCCCGCCCGAAACCCAGCAGGAACAGCGCGGCGCACACCCCGAACAGCGCGAGAAAGGCGGGCAGCAGCAGGGTTTGCGACATCGCGGCCGAGAACGGCTCCTGCAACGACGGCGGAAAGTGGGTCACCGCCCCCGCGGCGCGTGGTGCTCCCGGCGGCGACGGCGACATCTCCGAGTCGATCCGCCACGTCATGAAGGCCGCCATCCCGGCGCTGCCCAGCACCGAGCCGACCTGACGGGTGGTGTTGTAGATACCCGAACCGGCGCCGGCCCACTTCGACGGCAGGTTGCGGGTGGCGGTGGCCGCCAACGGCGACCAGATGAACGCCATGCCGACGCCGGTGACCGTCAGCGGCACCGCCACTCGCCAGATCGGCGTGGTCGGGGTCAACTCGACCGACAGCCAGGTCATCGCGATCGCCACCAACGAGAACCCGAAGCCGATCACCGGACGCGGATGTACCCGGTCGACGATCTTGCCGACGAACGGTGCGAGCACGCCCGACATGATCGCCATCGGCGCGAGCAGAAGCGCCGAGCGCGTCGGCGACAGACCGCAGACCGCCTGGGCGTAGAACATCACCGGCACCAGCATCGCGGTCACGACAAAGCCGATGGTCGCGACGCCGAGGTTGGACAGCGAGAAGTCCCGGTCGCGGAAGATCACCAGCGGTATCAGCGGCTCGTCGGGGTTGACGTACTGCCAGATCAGAAAGGCCGCCATCACGCCGACGCCGCCCGCCAGCAGGCCCCACACCCACGGCGCCCACGCGTTGGCCTGTCCCTCCTGCAGCGCGAACACGATCATGAACATGCCGACCGCCGACAGCGCCACACCGGGCAGGTCGAACCGCTGCATCTGGGTGCCGAGGTCGGGGATCAGCCAGACCGCCAGCCCCAGGCCGAGGATCCCGAGCGGCACGTTGACGAAGAAGATCCACTGCCAACCCAAACCGTCGATCAGGACTCCGCCGGCCAGCGGACCGACCAGCGTCGCGACCCCTGCGGTGGCCCCCCACAGACTCATCGCCATCCCGCGCCGGTCGGCGGGGAACAGGCGGGTGATCACCGACAGCGTCTGGGGCGTCAGCAGCGCGGCCCCGACGCCCTGCAGGACGCGGGCGGCGACCAGCATGCCGATGGTGTCGGACAGCCCGCACCACAGCGACGCGGCGGTGAACACCGCCAGGCCCAGCAGGTAGACGTTCTTCGGCCCGAACCGGTCGCCGAGCCGGCCGGCGACCAGCAGCGGCACCGCGTAGGCCAACAGGTAGGCGCTGGTCACCCAGATCACCGCGTCGTAGTCGGCGCCGAGTTCGACCATGATCGACGGGTTGGCGACCGCCACGATCGACGCGTCGACCAGGATCATGAAAAAGCCGACCAGCATCGCCCACAGCGCGCTCCACGGGCTCGCAGCGATGGTGGTCAGGCTTCGATACATCAGGGGTCGACTAACTGCTCAACGATTTGCACCGACGGTACGGATCACGGTGCAGCCCGACTCGTCGGGATCGACCCCGGTGGCCGGGTCAGGCCGGGCCTGTGGGGGCGTCGTCGATGACGCCGTCCGCTGCACTGTGTGTCGGTTCGGCCTTCGGCGCACCAACCGCCGAAAGCGCGGCCAATGCGATCACCATACCCACCGTCATCACCAAGGCCAGTGCGAACTGGTCGTTGCCGAGCGCACCGACCAGCGGCGCGACGACGGCACCCAGGCTGAACTGCCCGGCGCCGAGCAACGCCGCCGCGGTGCCCGCCGCGTCGGGGTGCCGCGACAACGCCACCGCGGGCGCGTTGGGCAGCACCAGGCCCATGGCCGCCAGGATTGCCCACACCGGCAGCAGGAAACCGAACAGCCCGCCGACCCCGGCCAACGACACGGCGATGAACACCGCACCCGCGATCGAGCCGGCCACCAGCGCCCCCAGCGCGATCCGCTGCGGCGCGAAGCGACGCAGCAGCACGACGTTGAACTGGGTGGCGCCGATCAGCGCGATCGCACCGGCGCCGAACATCAGCGCGAACGACTGCTGGTCGAGGCCGTAGCGATCCTGCAGCACGAACGACGCGCCCGAGATGTAGGCGAACAGACCCGACATCGCCAATGCACCGACCAGGACGAGCACGACAAAGCGAACGTCGCGCAGCACCTCGACATAGGTGGCGCCGATGCTGCGTACGTTCAACGGCCGCCGATGCGCGACGGGCAATGTCTCGGGCAGCGCCAGCACCGCCACCGCCAGCAGGGCGCCGGCCATCAACACCAGCGCGGCGAACACCCAGTGCCAGGAGGCCTTCAGCAGCACCGCGGCGCCCAGCGAAGGCGCGACCACCGGGGCCACACCGAGCACCAGCATCAACCGCGACATAACCGTTGCGGCAACGGAATCGGCGAACAGATCACCGACGACGGCGATCGCCACCACCATGGCCGCGGCGGCGCCCATGCCCTGCAGTCCGCGGGCCACCCCCAGCACCGCGATGTTCGGCGCGAACAGGCACATCAACGACGCGAGCATGTGCAGCACGATCCCCGCCATCAGCGGCCTGCGGCGGCCCAGCGAGTCCGACAGCGGACCGACCACCAACTGGCCCAGCGCCAACCCGACCAGCGTTCCGGTCAGGGTCAACTGCGCGACCGAGGAGGACACCCCCAGTTCGTCGGCGATCCCCGGCAGCGCGGGCAGGTACATGTCGATCGTCAGCGGGCCCAGCGCGACCAGCAGGCCGAGGAGCACGATCATCCGCGCGCGGCTGGGCCGGCCGGCGGGGGCGGCATCCCGTTCCGTGGGCGCGGTCGGCGCGGTCGTCAGGTCCACAGCGGGTGATGTTGCCATGAAATTGGTTAGCGCCGCTTCTCAATAATTTCTTCCCCGCCGAGCCGACAGTGACCACGATCACCCTCGGGCACTTCCCGTCGGCCCGCATTCGTTGGCCAGGCGTTAGCCTGAAACACAGCCGTTCGCACAGGAAGGCCCGCTTATGAGCGCTCGGTCGAAGGCCGACAGCCGACTGCAGGCCGTCGGTGACGGATCCGACGAACGTCCCGGTGCGGCGGCCAAGGCGCTCTCGGCGATTCTCGAGCGCGGCGCCCGCGTACAGGGGCCGGCCGTGAAGGCCTACGTCGACCGGCTGCGCAACGGCAGTCCGGACGCGACACCCGCCGACATCGTCGCCCGGCTGGAGAAGCAGTATCTGGCCGCGGGGATGGCCAGCGGTGCCGCCGTCGGTTCGGCTGCGGCGTTCCCGGGCATCGGGACGCTGGCGGCGATGTCGGCCGTCGCCGGCGAGACGGTGGTGTTCCTGGAGGCGACCGCGGTCTACGTGCTGGCGCTCGCGGAGGTGTACGGAATCCCCGCCGAGCATCGGGAGCGTCGCCGCGCGCTGGTCCTTGCCGTGTTGGTCGGCGAGGACAGCAAGGGTGCGATCGCCGACCTCGTCGGTCCCGGTCGCACCAGCGGCGCCTGGTTGGCCGACGGCGCGGCCACCCTGCCGTTGCCCGCGGTGTCACAGCTGAACAACCGGCTGCTGAAGTATTTCGTCAAGCGCTACACCCTCAAGCGCGGCGCCATCGCCTTCGGCAAGCTGCTGCCCGTCGGCATCGGGGCGGTGGTCGGCGGCGTGGGCAATCGGCTGATCGGCAAGCGGATCGTCGCCAACGCGCGCGGCGCGTTCGGTTCACCGCCGGCGCGCTGGCCGGCCGCGCTGCACGTGCTGCCGGCGCCGCCCGACGGGTGACCACCCGACCGACGCGGTTTGGGCGTGAAAACCTGCGGCTAGC
>NZ_JBEFST010000034.1:0-20064 GCF_053483675.1 Mycolicibacterium sp. XJ1819
GGGTGATGTTCTCGACGGGACGCTGGGTGATGTTCTTGACGGAACGTTGGGCGACGTTCTGGACGGCACGCTCGGCGACGTCCTCGACGGAACTGTCGGTGATGTTCTGGATGGCACGCTTGGCGATGTTCTTGACGGGACCGTTGGTGATGTCCTTGATGGGACGTTGGGTGACGTATTAGACGGCACCTTGGGTGACGTGTTGGACGGGACCGTTGGTGATGTTCTGGATGGCACGCTCGGCGACGTCCTCGACGGGACAGTTGGTGATGTTCTCGACGGGACCCTTGGCGATGTCTTGGACGGCACCTTGGGCGATGTTCTGGATGGCACGCTCGGCGACGTCTTGGACGGGACTGTTGGTGATGTCCTTGATGGGACGTTGGGTGACGTATTAGACGGCACCTTGGGTGACGTGTTGGACGGGACCGTTGGTGATGTTCTGGATGGCACGCTCGGTGATGTTCTGGACGGCACGCTCGGTGATGTTCTCGACGGGACCCTTGGCGATGTCTTGGACGGCACCTTGGGCGATGTTCTGGATGGCACGCTTGGTGATGTCTTGGACGGGACCGTTGGTGATGTCCTTGATGGGACGTTGGGTGACGTATTAGACGGCACCTTGGGCGATGTTCTGGATGGCACGCTTGGCGACGTCCTCGACGGAACTGTCGGTGATGTTCTGGATGGCACGCTCGGTGATGTTCTGGACGGCACGCTCGGCGATGTTCTGGATGGCACGCTTGGCGATGTTCTCGACGGGACCCTTGGCGATGTCTTGGACGGCACCTTGGGCGATGTTCTGGATGGCACGCTTGGTGATGTCTTGGACGGCACGCTCGGTGATGTCCTCGACGGCACGACCGACTCGACCGACGGGCCGCCCGAGCCGCCGGCGGGGCCGATCGCGCGCTTCTTCGCTTTCGTCGGCGATCTGCTGAGTTGGTCGATCGACTTCGTTGTCAACGTGGTCCGCGGGATCTTTGACGTCATCTTCGGTGGGCCACCGCTTGCGGGTGGCGGAGGCTGGTGGGAGCTCTAAGTGGCCACATCGCACAAACGTCACACCAGTGACGTCGGCCGAGGGCGGTCAAAGCGATCCCGCCTCAAAGGGTTGAGCCTCGGTGAAGCCGCGATCAGCGTTTTGATCATCGGGATTCTGGCGATCAGTCTGTTGAGTACGCTTCCGAAGTCGCTCATCAAAGAGGCTGTCGCGCCAGTCCTTATCCCGGTCGCCCGAAGCGCCGGGTTGGATCAAAACTGGGCAATGTTCGCGCCGAATCCACCGCGGACCTTCTCGAAACTCGAAGTCCACGTGATCATGCGGGACGGTGAGGACCGGGTCTGGCGACCAGAAGACGACAAATCAATGCCGGACATCTATTGGCGAAAAGTCAAGGAAGAAATAGTCAAGCGCAAGGAATTTCGGCCAGGCCTGGCGTCTTGGGTCATCCGTAACCAGGTCAAGCCCAACGAACGTCCTGCGCGCGTGGTGATGATCGTGACCACCGAAACCTTGCCTCTTCCAGGACAGGGTGAGCCAAAGATCACCAAACGAGTGGTGTTCGATCAGAAACTTGCATCGGCTGCGTCGGGAGCGAGGACATCATGAATTTGAAATCTGGCGCACAGAACATGGGCCGAGAAGCACTGCAGGGCTGGAGGAACTTCTGGTTCGGCCCGCAGCTGGCCTACACGCTCGGCATCGTGCGTATCGCCTTCGGCGCGCTCATCATTGGCTGGACGCTTCTACTGTCGTCCGACCTCTACATCGCGTTCGGGACAAAGGGGATCATGCCCCAGCCCCCGCCGCAGGCATACACCTGGGGGATTTTCAACGAGTTCAGCAGCGACACAGCGCTTCTGATCGGTTGGATCGTCCTGTTGGGCGCGGCCATCGCCTTGACCGTCGGATGGCATAGCCGGCTCGCGGCGATCATCGTGTTCGTCCTGATTCTGTCCTTCCAGAGACGAGACCCGCTGATTTTCAATCTCGGCGACGTCGTCATTCGTCTTGAAGCGTTGTTCCTCGCCTTGGCGCCCTGCGGAGCGGCGTTGTCGCTTGATCAGAGGCGACGAGATGGCTCCTTCTGGTCGGCGCGCGAAATCCGGCCGTGGGCTCTTCGCCTGATGCAGATCCAGCTCTCGATCATCTACATCTCGACCGTCATCGCGAAGACCGCCGGCGAAACCTGGCATAACGGCACTGCGGTGGCCTACGCCCTTCGGCAGCGGGACCTCCAGATCATCCCGCTTCCGAGCTTCCTGTACGACAACCTCCTGATCCTGAACGCCCTCACGTGGGGGACGCTCATCATCGAGGTCGCGATCGGCGTACTCGTCTGGAACAGACGATGGCGGCCGTGGGTGCTCGCCGCCGGCGTCATGCTGCACGCCGGGATCAGCTTGACCCTGGAAGTCGGGTTCTTCTCCTTCGCGATGTTCATCTTGTATCTCGCGTTCATACCTCCAGAGCGGGCTGAAGCCATCGCCACAGGCGCGCAGCGACGACTGGCCGCACTCACCGCACGACTGCTCCGGCGAGACGCCGAAGTGGTCGACGACGAAGTCGACCCGGCGCCCAGCGATGAACGTAGGGATCCAGCCGCGCAACCGGTTTCGCACCGCAGCACGGACCGCGTGCTGGTTTCCGACGAGTACCAAGACGACAGCGAAGCGGCTAAGCCGCCGGCGGACACCGCAGCACGTATCAGCGCAGCGCTCGAGGCCGCCAAACAGAACGGCGACATCGCTCCGCGTACGGCCAAGCGTTGGCGTAACGGGCATGCTCCGTCGGGCCCCACGGTGAGGATCGACACCAACAAGCGCCAGGCAGTGAACGCCGCCGGTGTGTCAACGGGGGTCGCGGTATCCGAGCGCCGGGGTGGCGACCGTGCGTCCACAGCCGGCCGTCACAGCCGAGATGATGACCGGTAGACAGCGCACCGGGAGGCCCCCGACCCGCAAATGGTCGGGCCTCTCGGAGATCGCGATCAGCGTGCTGGTCATCGGAATCTTGGGGATCGGCGTCATCAGTTCCCTCCCGAAATCGACGGTGAAAGCCAACATCGTTCCAGCGGTAGCCCCCGTCGCCCAAGCCGTCGGGCTCGAACAGAACTGGGCCATGTTCGCTCCGGAGCCGCTCCGGACGAACACGCGCCTCGAAGTCCACGTGATCATGAGCGACGGTGAGGATCGGGTATGGCGACCGGAGGAGGAGTCGTCGATGCCCCGGATGTACTGGCGAGCTGTCAAAGAGCGGGTGAGTCAGCGCAAGGAGGTCCAGCCCGGTCTGGCGGCCTGGGTGATTCGTCAGCAGGTTCGCCCCGACGAAAGGCCCGCCCGAGTGGTGATGGTCGTGATCACCGAGACCATCCCTCTGCCGGGTCAGGGCGAGCCGAAGGTGACCAAGCGTGTGGCGTTCGACAAGAAGCTCGCGCCACCTGCCAGGAGATGATCTAGGGAGCCGCGGGACGCGGTGTTCGGGCGCCACCGCGCTGTTCGGCGCTAACGTGGACGCGATGGCGCAGGAAAAGTTGTTGAAGATGGGCGCAGTGGCGATGGCGGTCGCCATCGCCGTGGGCGGATGCGGACGTGAGATTCGCGCGCAGCCGGTTGCTGCGCCCCCACCGCCGGCCGGCGCGAGCGCTGCGGCCACCGAGTTCGCGGACACGCTGCGCAAGCAGATCACCGGCGACGCCCTGATGGCGCACCTGACAAGGTTCCAAGAGATCGCCGATGCGCACGGCGGCAACCGTTCCCTCGGTAGCCCGGGTTATGACGCCAGCGTCGACTATGTCGCTAACACGCTGCGCGACAAGGGCTTCGATGTGCAGACCCCTGAGTTCGAGGTTCGCCTGCCCTTCACCGACAAACCGTCTCTGACAGTCGGCGAGGCGACCATCGCCGCCAGACCGCTGGAATTCACCATCGGCACCCCACCCGGCGGGGTGTCGGGGCCACTCGTCCCCGCCCGCGTGGAGGATTCGCCGGGCTGCACGCCATCGGACTACGACGGGCTACCCGTGGACGGCGCCATCGTGTTGGTGGATCGCGGCACCTGCCAATTCTCCGAGAAGCAGGCCGCCGCGGCCGAGCGCGGTGCCGTGGCACTGATCGTCGCCAACAACGAAGAAGGCGACGAGATGGGCGCCACCCTCGGTTCGGGCACCGACGTGCAGATCCCCGTCGTCTCGGTTACGAAGGCCACCGGTGAGCGGCTTCGCGCAGCGCCGGGACCGACGACGTTGAAACTCAACGCCGGCGTGCGGATCGAGCGGTCGCGAAACGTCATCGCCCAAACCGCGACCGGAGCCACAGACAACGTGGTGATGGTCGGAGCGCATCTCGACAGCGTCCCAGAAGGGCCGGGAATCAATGACAACGCTTCCGGGGTGGCGGCGGTGCTGGAAACCGCACTGCAGCTGGGCAGCTCGCCGGAGGTGAACTACGCGGTGCGGTTCGGATTCTGGGGTGCTGAAGAGGTCGGACTGCTCGGTTCCCGAGACTACGTGGCGTCCCTGGACATCGAGGAGCTCAAGAACATCGCGCTATATCTGAACCTCGACATGGTCGCCTCGCCCAACGCGGGATACTTCACGATCGACGGCGATCAGTCGATACCGCCCGACGAAAATCAGGTGCCGCCGCGCGTGCCCGAAGGGTCGGCGGGGATCGAGCGCACGTTGGTGGCCTATCTCGACAGTGCCGGAAAGCCCGCCGAAGACGTGAACTTCGAGGGCCGATCCGATTACAGCAGCTTCACCCTGGCCGGTGTCCCCGCGGGCGGCCTGTTCACCGGCGCCGAAACCAAGAAATCACCCGAGCAAGCCGAACGTTGGGGCGGCGAGGCCGGCGAGCCGTTTGATCCCAACTACCACGAGGCCTCCGATACGCTGGACAACATCGACCGCACCGCATTGGAAATCAACGGCGGCTGCGCGGCGTATGCCGTCGGCATCTACTCGCAGGATCAGAGCGGACGTAACGGCTTGCCGATCCGCGACGACCGCGTCCGGCACCAAATTTCATCCCGATGAGGTGGTTCGCGGTCGCAGCAGTCGTCGCCGTGGCCACGGCGTGTTCGCCGCAAGGGCCGTCGGCACCCGACCCGGCCGAGAACCTGGTGAGCAAGGTCAGCGCCGACGGCATGATGACGCATCTGCGCACATTGCAGGAGATCGCCGACGCCAACGACGGAAGTAGGGCAAGCGGAACCCCAGGATACGAGCAGAGCGTCGACTATGTTGCGCAAACCCTGCGGGACACGGGGTTTGACGTCGAAACTCCCGAGTATGAGATGCTCGATCGCCTCGAGGGCGGCGACCCGTCGCTGACGGTCGGCGGGCGGGATTATCGCGTCGACCAAGCCTCCCTTCTCGTCACCACGCCGCCCGACGGCCTCAACGCCGTCACGCTGCGCCCGCAGCGACCGGCGGGATGCCGCAGCAGTGATTATGGCTCGGTGTCGGTGCGGGGGGCGATCTCGATCGTCGACGACACCGGTTGTTCGATCGTCGACAAGCAGAACGCGGCCGCCGATCGCGGCGCGGTGGGGTTGCTTGTCGTCAGTCCGCCGCGCTCCACCGGAGCCCCGGCCGGGCTGTTCCCGTCCGGGTACTACCACCGTCTGACCATGCCAATCGGTGTCATCGGATCCGACGCCAACACGGCGCTGCGACGCACCACGGCGTCGGTGAAACTTGTACTGGACAGCAAGCCGGTGATGAAAAAGGCGCGAAACATCCTGGCGCAGACCAAAACCGGGAACACAGGCAACGTCGTCATGGTCGGCGCTCACCTGGACAGTGCGCCGTCGACTCCCGGTGTCAACGACGACGGCTCAGGGGTCGCCGCGGTGCTCGAGATTGCGGCGGGACTCGGCCCTGCACCCGAGATCAGCAATGCCGTGCGCTTCGCGTTCTGGGGATCGGAGGAGAACGGGCTGCGCGGGGCGACACAGTACGTGCGTGGTCTCAGCCGCGACCAACTCGACGACATCGCGCTCTACCTCGACCTCGACATGCTCGGATCGTCGAATGCCGGGTATTTCACCTATGACGGTGACCAATCCGGTCAGCCCAACCCGGACATCCCGCTCCGCGAGATACCCGAGGGTTCCGAGGGAATCGAGCGCACGCTGGCCGGGTTCCTCAATGCCGCAGGTGTGCGGCCCGCCGATATGCCACTCACCAGGTACACCGATTACGCTGCGTTCCTGGCGGCGGGCGTTCCGGTCGGCGGTCTGACCACGGGATCATCACAACGCAAAACCGAAGTGCAGGCGCGCCTTTGGGGTGGACAGGCCGGTGTACCGTTCGACCCGAACTATCGCACGGCCAGGGACACGGTCGACAAGGTAGACCGGCAAGCCCTCTCGCTCATGGGTTCGGCCGCCGCGTTCGCCGTCGGTACGTACGCGGAATCGGTGGACGGTGTCAACGGGGTTCCGCCGCGGGGTGAGCGGCACCGGAGCGCTCGCTGATCTGTCGGAAGCTCAGCAGTCGCATACCGTGATACACCAGCAGTGCGGCGATCGAACCCAGCGCGATACCGGTGAAGGTCAATCCTGCTGCCTGCCAGGTGAAATCGGCGATACCGATGATCAGCGGTATCGCCGCGGTCATTTGGTTGATCGGCTTTGAGAAGTCGACGCGATTCGTCAACCAGATCCGCACACCCAGCACACCTACCAGCCCGTAGAGCACCACCGTGGCACCGCCGAGCACGCCGGCGGGAACAGCCGAGATCACCGCGCCCACCTTCGGGCACAGTGACAGCACGATCGCCACGCCCGCGGCGATCCAATAGGCGGCCGTCGAATAGACGCGGGTCGCGGCCATCACGCCGATGTTCTCCGCGTATGTGGTGGTGGCCGAACCACCACCGAACCCCGCCAGCGTCGTCGCCAGGCCGTCGGCGGCCAGGGCCCGGCCCATCACCGGGTCGAAGTCGGTGTCGGTCATCTGGGCAACCGACTTGACGTGGCCGATGTTCTCGGCGACGAGCGCGATCACCGCCGGCAGGAACATCGGCAGCACCGCCAAAGTGAATGTCGGGGTTGGAACTCGGGCAGGCCGAACCAGGGCGCGGACGAGATGGCAGACGTGTCGACCTCGCCGAGGACCAGTGCAAGCAGGTAGCCCACCGCGACCGCGGCGAAGATCGCCAGCCGTCCGATGATTCCCCGGAAGAAGGCAAGCGTCGCGACCAGCAGCACCAGCGTGACGAGGCCGACCAGTGGGCCCTGCTCGAAGTTCGACTTGGCCGCCGGTGCCAGGTTGAAACCGATCAGCGCGACCACCGCCCCGGTGACCACCGGCGGCAACGTCAGGTCGATCCAGCGCGTGCCGACCAGGTGCACGACGGCGCCGATGACGATCAGCGTGCCCCCGAGTGCCACCAGCCCACCCAGCGCGCTGCCCGTGCCGTGCGAGGCGACCGCAGCGGTCACGGGCGCGATCACCGCGAAGCTCGAACCCAGATAGCTCGGCAGACGATTACCCGTGATCAGCAGGAACAACACCGTGCCGACCCCGGAGAACAGCAGCGTGGTCGTCGGCGGGAAGCCGGTGAGCACGGGCACCAAGAACGTCGCGCCGAACATCGCGACCACGTGCTGCGCCCCGATGCCGACGGTGCGTCCCCAGCTCAACCGTTCGTCGGGGGCGACGATGAAATCGCTGCCCGGTCGCGCGTCGACGGGCTTCCAGGTCAATGCAATCACGGGAACCGACTACACACGATCAACGCTCCAGGCGCATGTGAATCGCGTACGCCACCGCCCCGATGAGCACCACGCCCGATCCCGTCAGCACCGACGCCAACGGGAGCAGAACCGCCAGCAGTACACAGCCCGCCAACCCGAGGGTGGGAATCGTCCGTCGGCCCAGTGTCCACGCCGACGCGTTGGCGATCGCGTAGTACAACAGCACGGCAAAGGAGGAGAAGCCGATGGCCGCACGCACATCCACGGTGGCCGCGACGACGGCCACGATCGTGCCGACCACCAGTTCGGCGCGGTGCGGGCTACCGAATTTCGGGTGCACGGCCGCCAGCGGCCGCGGCAGATGGCCGTCGCGTGCCATCGCCAACGTCGTCCGCGACACCCCGAGGATCAGGGCCAGCAGCGAACCCAGCGCCGCCACCGCGGCCCCCGCACCGACCACCGGGACCAGGGCGGGCGCGCCTGCCGACCGCACCGCATCGACAAGGGGTGCCGTCGAGGAAGCCAGTGCGCCGCTGCCTAATTCGGCGAGGACGGCGAACGCGACCAGCCCGTAGATCACCAGCGTCATCGCCAGCGCGACCCCGATCGCGCGCGGAATGGTGCGCGCCGGCTCGCGCACCTCCTCGCCCAGCGTGGCGATCCGGGCGTAGCCGGCGAACGCGAAGAACAGGATCCCGGCGGCCTGCGCGACACCGGCGGCGGAGACATCGCCGCGCCACACCAGCAGCGCGTCGTGTGCCTCGCCGGATCTCAACACGGCGACGACCACCGCGGCCAGCACAGCCAGCACCACGGCCACGATGGCCCGCGTGAGCATCGCCGACTTCTTGATGCCGAGGTAGTTCACCGCGGTCAGCCCCACCACTGCGGCCACCGCCACCGCGTGCGCCTGAGACGGCCACACGTAGAACCCGACCGTCAGCGCCATCGCCGCACAGGACGCGGTCTTGCCGACGACGAAACTCCACCCCGCCGTATATCCCCAGAAGTCACCGAGACGTTCGGTGCCGTAGACGTAGGTGCCGCCCGATCGCGGGTAGCGGGCGGCCAGCCGGGCCGAGGAGGTCGCGTTGCAGTAGGCGACGAAGCCTGCGAGAGCCAACGCGATCAGCAGCGCCCCACCCGCCGCATCCGCCGCGGGCGCCAGCGCGACGAAGATGCCGGCGCCGATCATCGACCCCATGCCGATGGTCACAGCGTCGAAGGTGCCCAGCCGCCTCGGCAGCGCGGGCCCGTCGCTCGCGCTCACCCCGGGGACGCCATCGTCAGTCGTCTGACCCCAGGCGGTGCATTCGCTGCCCGAGTTCGGCGCGGCTGCGAACCCCCAACTTGCGGTAGATCCGGCCGATGTTGTGCTCGACGGTCTTCGGGCTGATGAACAGTTTCGCCGCGATGTCGCGGGTGGTCATTCCCGATGCGGCCAGTTCGGCGACGCGCTGCTCGGACGGAGTCAATCCCAAGTTCTGTGTGGTGGTGACGTGTGTGCGCGCCAGCTCGGTGCGGGCGCGCTCTGCCCACAGTGGCGCACCCAGCGCTTCGAACCTCGACAGCGCCTCGGTCAGTACGTCAGCGGCCTTCTGCTTCTGCCGCTTTCGGCGGTTCAACTGACCCGCCACCAGCAAGGTGCGCGCTGTTTCGAACGGCATGGGCACCCGATCGCACTGGCACATCGCGCGCTCGGCGGCGTCGATGGCGGCGGTGACGTCACCTCGGCTCGCCAGCAAGATGGCGCGGCAGCGATTGCTCGCCGCCAGCACCCAGGCCCGATCCAGACGCCGGCCGTCGGATTCCCATTTGTCGATGAGGGCCTCGGCCTCATCGAGA
Source organism: Mycolicibacterium sp. XJ1819 (assembly GCF_053483675.1). NCBI lineage: Bacteria > Bacillati > Actinomycetota > Actinomycetes > Mycobacteriales > Mycobacteriaceae > Mycobacterium > Mycolicibacterium sp. XJ1819. Next base: position 9,554 of record NZ_JBEFST010000034.1, read on the forward strand.
CGCCCGACGCCGATCAGCGCCTCGATCGCGTCGGCCATCGCCCAGCCGTTGATGGGATCGGTGCACGGCCGGGTCTCGTAGATGAACATCAACGGCTCGAAGGTCTTCACCGCCGCCGCATAGTCGCCGCGCGAGGTCTCCAGAAAGCCCAACGTCGCGATCGGCCACGCCGCCATGCTCGGTAGCTCCAGACGGGTCGCCGATTCGATCACCGTCTCCGCATCGCGACGCGCGTCATCCACGCGCCCTCGATGCGCCGCGACCGCCCCCCGCACGGACAGCGGGATGACGTTGACGTCGTTGCCGCCGAGCTGTTCGGAACGCTCGACCGCCTCGTCGGCGATCGTCGCGGCATCGGAAAGTCGTCCGTGCCACATCGCGATCATCGCGCGGTATCCCGCGACGGCCATGAGGTCGCGTTCGGCGCCGCGGTCGAGGTAGTGGCGCTGGACCTTGAGCATCTGCTCTTCGGCGTCCTCCAATCGGCCGGAGAGCGCGAGCACGAGCGCGTAGACGCCGCTGGCACGCGCGGGGAAGGCCTGGTCGAAAGCGAAGTCCTCACATTCGAGCGCGCGCGCAAGACTGTGCTCGTCGAGAGGCTCCCCGAACATGAACCGCATCGCCACCTGGTGTGCGAGCGCTTGGCTCAGAAACCGACCGTCGCTGGACTCCTCGGCGAGCAGGACAGCTTCGTGCGCCCGCTTCAAGGATTCGTCCCAGCAGTAGGACATCCCTTCGGCGAACGACAGCATCACCAACGCCGGAATCAGCAGCGAATCCACCCCGAATGCGTGGTCGATCGCATCGTGCAGGCACGCCTTGGCATCTCGAAGTCTGTTGGCATATATGGCGATACCCGCAAGAAGTAGTTGCGCGACGGCTCGGGCCGGGCCCGCGGTCAACTCGGTCAGACTGGACTCGAGCAATTCCTGCGACCGGGCGGTGTCGCCGGCTTGGAAATGGTCGCCCGCGGCGCGGAGTCGACGCATCGCGGTGTCGCCACCCAGCCGTCTGGCGAGATCGGTCAGTTCCGCCGCTGCGGCCGGCGCCCCGCGTCCGCGTGCCACCTCGGCGGCTTCGTCCAGTGTCTGCAGCACCTGCGAATCGGCGCTGGCGCTGCCCAGGGCAAGATGTCGCGCCTTGAGTTCCGGCTGTGGCTCCACCTCGGACAATGCGCGATGCATCCGACGACGCTGCGGCGCAGTGGCATTGGTGTAAACGCCGCGCGCCAACAGCGGATGAGCGAAGCGCAGCCGGTTTCCGTCGAGCGTCACCAGGCCGTCGCGTTCGGCGTGCTCCAGCAACTCGACGACCTCGGGAACGGATCGGCCGGTGGTGGCGCCGACGAGCTCGACGGTCGGTTCGGTCACGCTGGCCGCCGCGAGCAGCACCGCCCTGGTGTCCTCGTCGAACCGCTGAATCCTGTTGCGTACCAGCTCCGCCAACGTCGGAGGGAGCACCAGGTCGTTTCCGCTGTCGAACAGCACAGCGCGCGCCAGCTCCAGCGCGTAGAAGGGATTTCCGCCCGACGCCTCGGCGATGCGCGCCATGGTGGGTCGCGGCAGTGACCGCCCCAGCCGGTCGGAGATCATCCTGTGCAGCGCCCCCAGGCTCATCGGGGCGACTCGGAACAGTGCGACGCCGTCGGGCCGGCTCAGACTGATCCAACCCGCGGACGGCTGGTCGGCATCGGTGCGCACCGTGACCAGCACGCCGATCCGTCCGCGCAGGCGTCGGGTGGCGAACTGCACGACCGCCCGACTCGACGAATCAAGCCACTGCACGTCGTCGATGGCGATGAGCGCCGGCGACTGGTGGCTGAGCGCGTCGACGACGGCCATGAAGGCCGCAGCAGCGACCCACTGGCCGGTGTCGGGACCGTCGCCGCCGGCGCGCAGCAAAATCCGCTCTATGGCCAGACGTTGCACGTCAGGCAGGTCCGCGAAGATCTGCGGATCGACACCTGCAAGCAAGTCTGCCACGGCCGCATACGCCAGCACCGACTCGGCCTGCCCCGCCCGCGCCGACAGCACCCGAAAGCCCTCGGCGGCCGCGCGCTCCACGGCCTTGAGCCAGATGGTGGTTTTACCGATACCCGCCTCGCCAGCGATAACCAGGCCCGACGGTTGCGTCGCGGCGGAGGTCAGGAGCTTGGCGACCTGCGCCATCTCCTTGGACCTGCTCAGGGTGGCGGTTGGCACAGCGTCATCATCCGGCAAAGCCGCGCGCACCGTCGTGATAACAAACGTTGTCAGACTGGTTTTCGTCAGGCGGAGTCGCGCCGCGACACCGGCGACTCACGGGCGGAGGTGGTGGCCGCGGCGACCGCCACCGCCAGCAGCACCATTCCGCCGAGCACGACCATGGGGATGGTCCACAAGCGGCGCAGCAGCAATGCGCTCTCACACTCGTCGACGTAGTCCGTCTCCCCCACGGTCGCCGCCGCCTGCGTCAACTCCGCGCTGTAGCCCTTTCCACAGTTGATCTGGAAACCCCACTGGTCGTAGTCGTCCAGGAAGACCGGGAAGTTCAGCGCGAACAGACCGATGCCGAGCACGATGGCGGCGACGATGCCCGTGTAGGCAAGACGATGGTGCCGCTTCTCCATCTCCACGATTCCCCCGTTCAGGTCATACACACGTCGGCGAACAACAGCACCGGCCACGACACGATCGACCCGAGGTAGGAAACCGCCAGGTCCAGACCTGCCATGCGCTCCAGGTGCGCGGTGTGGGTGCTCGACCAGATCACACCGACGATCAGATACGGTGTGCCGACGATCAACGCCACCGTGATCAGCTGGCCGATGCTCACCCTGTGGCTCAGCAGCCTGCGAAACACCTCGAGCACGTCACTATGTTAATGGTAATTCTTCATCGTGTGGCACCTCTTTTACAAGATCGTCAGCAAGATTCTTCTGTTATGTGTGCCGCTGGTCCGTTAAGGTGACGCCATGGGGCGTGCCGGATCCGGCGCCGGCGACGCGGTGCGACGCCGGCCGAAGGACCGTAAAGAGCAGATCGCTCGCGCGGCCGCGGAGGCGTTCAGCACGCTGGGCTTCTACGGCGTGAGCATGGAAACCATCGCCTCGCGGGTGGGGATATCGGCCGCCGCGTTGTACCGGCACTATCCCAGCAAGTACACACTCTTTCGCGACGCGGTGCTCAACCTCGGCCAGCAGTTGGTGGACTGCACCGCGTTCGTCGACGACGTCGAGTTCGACGACCCGCTCCTGATGCAGCGTCAGGTGATCGCGGCGCTGATCGACACCGCGATGCTCAACCGCGAATCCGGCGGACTGTACCGGTGGGAGGGCCGCTACCTTCGCGGCGATGACCAGGCGTCGTTGTTCTCGCAGATGCGCACCGTCCACCACCGCATCCAGCGACCGTTGAGGCGGATGCGGCCGGATCTGACGTCACGACAACGGTGGACGCTCTCGGCGGCGGTGCTGTCGGTCGTCGGCAGCGTCGTCGATCACCGGGCCAAGCTTCCCGCCGTTCAGGTGCGTGCGCTGCTGGCCGATCTCGCCGACACCGTGCTGGGGGCGGAGTTCCCCGACGCAACGGAGGTCGACGACATCGGCACTCCCGCAGCGCCCCCCGCGCCGGAACCGTCGAAATACGAAGCGCTGCTGAACGAGTCGATGCGGCTGTTCAACAACAAGGGTTACCGCGACACCAGCATGGGCGACATCGCCGCCGCGGTGGGCATGCCGGCCTCGGGCATCTACCGCTACTTCTCCGGGAAGGCCGACATCCTCGCCGCGGCCTTCCGCCGCGCCGCCGACCGCCTCTCCTCGGAACTGTCGGAGATCGTGAACGCGGTGCCGGACCCCGAGGAGGCGCTCACCGCGGTCATCGACTCGTATGTGGTGAGGTCCTTCGCGCAGCCCGAACTCGATTACGTCTACTACACCGAGCGACTCAACATGTCGCCGTCCGACCAGAAGATCCTGCGCAACATGCAGCGGTCCACGGTGGAGAGTTGGGTGGGTCTGGTGGTCGCGGTGCGTCCGGAGTGGACACCGGGCCAGGCCCGGTTCGCCGTCCACGCCGCGATGTCGCTGGTGATCGACCTGGGTCGGTTGATGGCGTATACGAACTCGGCGGACAGCATCGCCACGGTGCGCCAGTTCGTCGACCTGACGCTGACCGGGCGTTACCGGTTGCGCACCGCGTTACCCGCCAAGTACGCGAGATAGCCGATGGTCCCGACGAGGGCCAGCTTGCGGGTCTTGACGGTGGCCAACCCGAGGCCAAGCGCCGTCTCGATGCCGCCGTTGATGTAGGTGTGCTGCCGGATGTTGTCCGGAAAGGCTTGGGCGGTCATGGATTCGAACATCTGCGGGCGGACGAAGTGTGCGAGCCCGATGCCCGCTACACCCAGGCCGACCAACTGGGCGGCACGCGAATTGTCATTGGACACAGCTGGCGAGTCTCCTCTGGTCACGCAATCTGGTAATCGGTCAACGGAAAGTTCGACGCCTCTTTGATGGCGGTGCGGGTCGGCATCGGCCGAAGCAGCGACGCTTCTCCACTGGGGTTGAAGTAGTACGAGCGTGAGGTCGCGCAATTGCCGACGGTGAACACCGAATCGCCGATGAGGTCGGTCATCTTGTCGAGGTAGCGGGCGTTCGCCTCCTCGGTGACCTCGAAGGTCGTCGCGCCGCGCCGCTTGAGCTCGCCGAAGAGTCGGTCCATATGGCGCATCTGGTATTCCATCGTGTTGAAGAAGTTCAGGCCCAGGAAAGCGTACGGGCTGGCCAGGCTGAGGAAGTTCGGGAAATGCGGGATCGACACTCCCTGGTAGGCCTGGAACCTGGTGTCGCGCCACCACTTTCCAAGGTTGCGGCCGTTCCGCCCGATCACCTCGATGGCCGGGAAGTTGGCCTCCCACAGGTCGAACCCGGTGGCGAGCACCAACGTGTCGATCTCGGTCTTGGTGCCGTCGTTGGCGACGATGCCGTCGGGCTCGATCCGCTCGATACCGCCGGCCTGTAGATGGACGTGCGGCTTGGTGAACACCCGGTAGTAGCCGTTCGAGAATGTCGGGCGCTTACAACCGAAGTCGTAATCGGGGGTCAGTTGCTTGCGCAGTTCGGGATCCCTGATCGACAGGAACCGGTGCAGCTTGGCCAGGTCCGAGGCGCCGATGTTGAGCCGGCGGAACAGTAACTGTCGATGATGCAGTCCGACGTAGATGAAGAACTCGTAGAGCGCGTCGGTGATCGCACGAATAGCGCGCTGCGCCAAGGGGACGCGGGCAAAGAGCCGTTTCGCGCGATTGGAGAACCGGAAGTCGACCTTTGGCACCACCCAGATGGGGGTGCGCTGGTAGACGGTGAGGTCGGCGGCCGTCTTGGCGAGTTCGGGAATGAGCTGGACCGCGGTGGCGCCGGTGCCGATGATCGCGACTCGACGGCCGGCCAGGTCGTAGTCGTCGTCCCAGGCGGTGGTGTGGATGATTTTGCCCGCGAAGCTGGTGATGCCCGGGATCTCGGGGGCGTGCGGCTGCGACAGGAACCCGGTGGCGGTGATCAGGTACCGGGTGGTCATGGTCTCGCCACCGCGGAGCGCGACGCGCCAGACCTTGGCCTCTTCGTCCCATCGGGCGCTCTCGACGGTCGTGTTGAACCGCATGTGCCTGCGCACGTCGTACTTGTCGGCGACGTCGTCGGCGTACTTCTTGATCTCGTCGCCCGTCGAAAACAGGCGCGACCAGTTCGGGTTCGGCTCGAAGAAGTAGGAATAGGTGGTGGTCGGGACGTCGACGGCCAGACCCGGATAGCGGTTGACGTGCCAGGTGCCGCCCAGGTCGTCCTCGCGGTCGAGGATGACGAAGTTTGTATAGCCCATGCGTTTGAGCTGGATGCCCGCGCCGATACCCCCGAATCCGGCACCGACGATGACCGCGTCGAACTGCTGCGAAGTCATGTTCAGACGGTACCTCAGGTACCGCCAAGGCTCGGCGAGCCTGTCAGCCCCGAAGCGGCCCCGCTCGAGGCGGATCCAGCGTCGCGATGCAGGTCACCGCCCTGTCGCCCTGGGCCCACGTGTCCTCGGTGGGATAGAGCACATAGAGCTGGACGGAATCGTCGACCATCGCCGCGGGCGAATAGCTCGCCAACTCGGGGCTGCATCGGTCGGCGTACCCGTCGATCGCGGCCTGGCCGGGGAAACCGCCGTCCGGCATGACGAGCACCGCGAACACCTCGCCCGCGTGTACCTCCTCGCAGCCGACCGTCTGCACGGTCAGCACCTGGGCGCCGCCCGGTATCGACTTGAGGCAGTCACCTTCCTTGATGTCCATCGCGACGACGGTGTCCCGGCCGACGCTGAGGTAGAAGATCAGTCCCGCTACGAGCAACAACACCCACAGACCGGACAGGACGAGGCCGGCGATGGCCATCCCGCGACCGCCCTGACCCTGTCGGGCCTTGGTCAACCCGACAATGCCGCAGACCACGCTGATCAGCACGCCGCCCAGCACCCCGAAGATCAGCGATACCACCGCCCACCAGTTCGTCTTCTGTTGCGGCGGCGGACCGTAGTGGCCGAATGCGGGCTCCGGGTACGGCAGCGGAGGCGGGGGCGGATACGGGTGCCACGGCTGCTGGCCGGGCGCCTGACCGTACGGCGGGGGCGGCTCGTACGGCGGCGGACCGCCCGGCGGCGTGGTCATCCGAGCAACAGTAATGCAGCGTCGACCGCCATGCGGGGTACGTCGAGCTTCTTGGAGCCCAGATCATGCCGTGCCCCGGTGATCTCGACGATCTGGCTGCGTCCGCCGACGAGCGATGCGGCGGCGCGCAGTTCGTCGATGGATCCGAACGGGTCGGCGGTGCCGTGGGTGAACACCGTCGGCACCCCGATACCGGGCAGGTGCCCGGTGCGCGCGCGCTCAGGCTTGCCGGGTGGATGCAGCGGATACGAGAACAGGGTCAGCACATCGACTTCGGCCGCCCCCTCGGCGACCGCCATCGACGTCATCCGCCCTCCGTAGGAATGTCCGCCGGCGATCAGCGGTCCGTCGACCAGCGTGCGGGCCGTCGCGATCGCCTCGACGACACCGGCCTGATCGGAGGTCGACGAACCCGACGGCGGCCCCTTCGGCCGGCGTCGGCGATACGGCAGGTTGTAGCGCACCGCGAGCCAACCCCGCCGCGCCCATTCATCGCAGATCCGCACCAGCAACGTGGACTCGCGGCTCCCGCCGGCGCCGTGGGTGAGCACCGCGACGCCGGCCGGCGAGCCGGCGGGCTCGTGAGCGATTCCCCCGATCTGGTCGAGCGTCATTCGGCGAGCCTGAACAGCGCCGACACCGGACCGTGACCACCACCCAACGGGTATGCCGCACGCAGACATTCGGTCACCCACCGCTTTCCGAAAGCGACCGCGTCGGGGACTTCGTAGCCGTGGCCCAGTGCGCTGGCAACCGCGGCGGCCAGCGTGTCGCCCGCCCCGTGGTCGTGACCGGTGTCGATTCGCGGACCGTCGAACTCGTAGAACTCGACCCCGTCGAACAGCAGGTCCAGACTCTGTGGCGAGTCCCGCAGGTGGCCGCCCTTGACCAGCGTCCATTTCGGTCCCAGCGCGTGCAGCGCACGCGCCGCCTCACGCTGCGACGCTTCGTCGACGACCTCGATGCCGACCAGCAGCCGGACCTCGTCGAGGTTGGGCGTTACCAGCGTCGCCAACGGGAACAGTTGGCTGCGCAGCGAATCGATGGCGCTGGGATGCAACAGCGGGTCGCCGTGCATCGACGCACACACCGGATCGACGACCAGCGACGCCGTCCCGACGAGTTGCTGGCGGCGCCAGACCTGGGCCACCGTGTCGATGATCGCCGAGGAGGCCAGCATGCCGGTCTTGGCGGCCTGCACACCGATGTCGGAGGCCACCGCCTCGATCTGATCGGCGATGATGTCCAAGGGAATTTCGTGAAAGCCCTTGACCCCCAACGAATTCTGAACAGTAACAGCGGTGACGGCGACCAGACCGTGCACACCGAGCAGCGCGAAGGTGCGCATGTCGGCCTGGATGCCCGCACCGCCACCGGAATCCGAGCCGGCGATCGTCATCACCCGTACCGGGGTGTCGCCGGGTCTGGGTAGCGGCAGATACGTCATGCGAGGGGGAGGTAGACCCGGCTGCCTTGTTCGGCGAACTCTTTGGACTTCTCGGCCATCCCGCGAGCCAAGGCGGCGTCGATGTCCTCTTCGGTCTCCAGGCCGTGCTTGGCAGCGTAGTCGCGGACATCCTGGGTGATCCGCATGGAGCAGAACTTCGGGCCGCACATCGAGCAGAAGTGTGCGGTCTTGGCGGGTTCGGCGGGCAGCGTCTCGTCGTGGAACTCACGAGCGGTGTCGGGATCGAGCGACAGCGCGAACTGGTCGTTCCACCGGAACTCGAAGCGGGCACGCGAGAGTGCGTCGTCGCGTTCCTGCGCGTGCGGATGCCCCTTGGCCAGATCCGCTGAGTGGGCGGCGATCTTATAGGCGATCACCCCGTCCTTGACATCCTTGCGGTCGGGCAACCCCAGATGTTCCTTGGGCGTGACGTAGCACAGCATCGCGGTGCCGGCCTGGGCGATCACGGCCGCGCCGATCGCCGACGTGATGTGGTCATAGGCCGGCGCGATGTCGGTGGCCAGCGGCCCGAGGGTGTAGAACGGCGCTTCCTCGCACAGTTCCTCTTCCAGTCGCACGTTCTCGACGATCTTGTGCATCGGCACGTGGCCGGGTCCCTCGATCATCACCTGCACGCCATGGGATTTCGCGACCTTGGTCAGCTCGCCGAGGGTGCGCAGTTCGGCGAACTGGGCGGCGTCGTTGGCGTCGGCGATCGAGCCGGGCCGCAGCCCGTCACCGAGTGAGAACGTCACGTCGTAACGCGCCAGGATCCCGCACAACTCCTCGAAGTGGGTGTAGAGGAACGATTCTCGGTGATGAGCGAGGCACCATGCGGCCATGATGGAGCCGCCGCGGCTGACGATTCCGGTGACCCGCTTTGCGGTCAGTGGAACGTAGCGAAGCAGTACCCCGGCGTGCACGGTCATGTAGTCCACACCCTGCTCGCACTGTTCGATCACGGTGTCGCGGTAGAGCTCCCACGTCAGTTCGGTCGGGTCGCCGTTGACCTTCTCCAGCGCCTGGTAGATGGGCACGGTGCCGACCGGCACCGGCGAGTTGCGCAGGATCCATTCCCGGGTCATGTGGATGTCGCGGCCGGTCGACAGGTCCATGATGGTGTCAGCGCCCCACCGGGTCGCCCACACCATCTTGTCGACTTCCTCGGCTATCGAGCTGGTGACCGCCGAGTTGCCGATGTTCGCATTGACTTTCACCGCGAACGCCTTGCCGATGATCATTGGTTCGGTCTCGGGGTGGTTGAAGTTGGCCGGGATCACCGCCCTGCCGCGGGCGACCTCGTCGCGCACCAGTTCGGCGGGCACCCGCTCGCGCGCAGCGATGAAAGCCATCTCGGCGGTGATCTCACCGTTGCGTGCGCGCTGAAGTTGGGTACCGCGGTCGCGCACCACGCCGGGACGCGGGGGCAGCCCCTCGTCGAGGTCGATGGTCGCGTCTGGATCGGTGTACGGCCCCGAGGTGTCGTAGAGGTCCAGGTGTTCGCCGTTGGACAGGTTGACCCGCCGGAACGGCACTCGGCCGCACTCGAGGTCGCGGTAGATCTTCGTGCTGCCCGCGATGGGGCCAGTGGTCACAGAAATGGTCAACTCGATCATCTCCCTACGCCGGCATTACCCGGTCAGGTTCGTACGGTCGACGGGCCTACCCGTCCTCTCAGCGCATTGGTGTGCGCTCCCGTGTGTGGACGCCTGCCACCGTAGCGCAGCGGTTCAAAAAGTGGGAGAGGACCATCGAGATCTCACCCGGGTAATCCGGCGATAGTTTGCTGAAATGTGGCGGGGCGCTGCGTCACCTGACACCATCTACACATGGCCACGGGGGTGGTCCGCGAGGGGGAGTCTCGGGCTGTCGAGGCTTTCCTCGCTTGCGTGCCCGCCGGGCCCTCAGCGCTGGTCCTGGAGGGTGAGCCCGGTATCGGCAAGACCACGGTGTGGCTGGCGGCATTGGATCGCGCCCGGGAGCACGGTTTCCGGGTGCTCGCGTCGCGTGCATCGTCGGCGGAATCAGTTCTCGCGTATTCGTCGTTGGCGGCACTGCTCAGCGACGTCGACGACGCACTGTTCGAGGAGTTGCCGCCACCGCAGCGACTGGCCGTCGACCGGGTGCTGTTGCGGGTGTCCGCTGGCGGGCCGATCACCGATCAGCGTGCGGTCTCTGCGGCGTTCATCTTCGTCGTCCAACGGCTTGCGACGTTGTCTCCGGTGCTGTTGGCCGTCGACGATCTCCAATGGCTCGATCATCCCAGCCTGAATACGATCGCGTCGGCCGTCCCACGGCTGACCGGGCCTGTGGGATTCCTCGCCACGGCGCGAATCGACACCTCCGGGAAGGGTTTCGATCACGAGCTGGTGCTTCGCCA
>NZ_JBEFST010000035.1:0-19774 GCF_053483675.1 Mycolicibacterium sp. XJ1819
TCCCAGCTGTCGTCGTAGCTGTCCTCCCAGCTGTCGTCGTAGCTGTGGTCCATTGTCTGTACCGAGTCATTGGGGCTGTCGTCGGGGCTGTCGATCTCGAACCACTCCGCGGCGACACTGACCGTCGCGGACTGGGGCTGGGTGGCGCCGGGGGCGTCGGCCTGCGCGATCCCGCTTCCGATGCCGACCCCGGCCAGTCCCAGGCCAGTGAGCGCGGCGCCGGCGGTGACGACCTTCCACGTGGGACGACCTTGCATGGTGTTGCTCCTTCTCTATGCGGTCTTTGAGCTTGCGAGTTCAGAATCGGACGCCCAGATGAGACGCCGGGAAATCCTCGATGAGCGTTCTCTCATCTGCCCGCAGCCAGTCGCGGGCCAGCGCGATGCGGGCCTGGGTGTGCCGCTCCCACTGCGGCTGCTGCGCCCGGAACGGTCCGGTCGCCAGCCCGAGCAGGGCCGCGCTGGTGCGGCGACGAAGGTCGTGCGGGTCGACGCGGCGCCGCGCATGCGCGAGCACCGCCTCGGCGTATCGGTGCACGGCAGGCGTTCGCGCGGTCATGGCCGCGGCCAGCAGGTGGGCCAGTAGCGTCGCCCACTCGTCGGCGCGGTGCCCGGGCCCGGCGGTGTCGACGTCGAGCACCCCCGTCACCCGCCCGCCCGCGGTGAAGAGTTGGCCCTCGTAGAAGTCGCCGTGCACGGGCACGACGGGGTCGGTGGTCGCCGGGGCGTCGGACAGTTCGGCGACCACGTCGTCGAGCCCGTCGCACACCGACGACACCGGGTCGACGGTGTGCCGCAACACCGCGGCGAAGTCGTGCACCCGGTCCAGCGCCGCCCCGCCGCGCGGGAATCGCGTCAACTCGGGCGGCAGCGCGTCGAGCAGTGCGTCCAGTTCGGCGGGCGGGGGTGCCGGCCCGTCGGTGGCCAGTACCTGGCGCAGCGGTGTTCCGGTCGCCCGCGGCAGCACCAGCAGCCCGTCCGAGGTGGCTGCCAGCACCGGCGGCACCGGCAGCAGTGCACCGATCAGGTCGTGGCGGGCACGCAGCGAGGCCGCCACGGCCGGCCGCACCACCTTGACGAACCACGTTTTCTGCCCGTCTGCGACCGCCACCACGGCTCGCTGCCCCGGCCGGTAGGCGCGCAGCCGGATGCGCACGGTCGTCGCCGTCGTCAGCCCGGCCTCCCGCAGCACCCCGGCCAGCCTGGCCGGGTCGGTCGCCACCGCCAGCGCGGGCAGCGCCGGGTCCTGAAGTCAGCGCCACACGCCGACCTCGACCGCCGTGCCGTGATGCTCACCGGCGATCAGCGCCGCACCCGGCGGAATCCGGTCCCCTGTCGAGGCCACCAACATGTCCGGCGCGCCGCGGCCGTCGGCGCGGCGGATGACCGCGGCGTAGCGGACGACAGCGGCGCCGGACGGTCGCACGTGCACACCGGCCGGGCGCACCTCGTCGAGGCCGGCGCCGACCGCGCCGAGGGCCGCCGCCAACACGTCGCCGGCCTGGGGGCCGAGCAGTAACGACAGTGCGGGCGTCATAACCCCACGATCGCCACGGCATCGGTGAGCACGATGACACCAGCATGAGAAAGCTCTCATCTGGCGGTCGCTTATCGTGAGGGCATGGACTTCAGCATGTCGGCCAAGGCACAGGACTATCACCAGCGACTCACCGAGTTCATGGTGGAGTTCGTCTTCCCCGCGGAAAAGGAGTACCACGACTACCGCGCCGCGGCGGGCCCTGGCGACCACACCGTGCCGCCGATCGTCGAGGAGCTCAAGAAGCTGGCCCGCGACCGCGGCCTGTGGAACCTGTTCCTGCCGCCGGTGTCCGGCTTGACCAACCTCGAGTACGCGCCGCTGGCCGAGATCAGTGGCTGGAGCCTGGAGATCGCCCCCGAGGCGATCAACTGCGCGGCCCCCGACACCGGCAACATGGAGACGCTGCACCTGTTCGCCAGCGAGCAGCAGAGCAAGCAGTGGCTCGAACCGCTGCTGGCCGGCGAGATCCGCAGCGCGTTCGCGATGACCGAGCCGGCGGTGGCCTCCAGCGACGCCCGCAACATCGAGACCACGATGCTGCGCGACGGCGACGACTACGTCATCAACGGCCGCAAGTGGTGGATCACCGGGGCCGCCGACCCGCGCTGCAAGATCCTGATCGTGATGGGCCGCACCAACCCGGACGCGGCCAGCCATCAGCAGCAGTCGATGATCCTGGTGCCCGTCGACACTCCCGGCGTCGACATCCAGCGCTCGCTTCCGGTGTTCGGCTGGCACGACCAGCACGGGCACTGCGAGATCGTCTTCGACAACGTTCGGGTGCCCTCGGCCAACCTGCTGCACGAAGAGGGCAGCGGGTTCACGATCGCGCAGGCCCGCCTGGGTCCCGGCCGCATCCACCACTGCATGCGAGCACTCGGCGCCGCCGAGCGGGCGTTGGCGCTGATGATCGACCGGGTGCAGAAGCGGGTCGCGTTCGGCAAGCCACTGTCCGAGCAGGGTGTGGTGCGTGAGTCGATCGCCAAGTCGCGCAACGAGATCGACCAGGCGCGGCTGCTGTGCCACAAGGCGGCCTGGACCATCGACCAGCACGGCAACAAGAGCAAGGAGGCCCAGGTGCAGGTGGCCCAGATCAAGGCGGTCGCACCGCAGGTCGCCTGCGATGTCATCGACCGGGCCATCCAGGTGCACGGCGGCGCCGGGGTTTCCGACGACATCCCGCTCGCGCGGCTGTACGGCTGGCACCGCGCCATGCGGCTGTTCGACGGCCCCGACGAGGTGCACATGCGCACCATCGCCCGCACCGAACTGGGCCGGGAGCCCGACGCTCTGGCCGCGGCGGCGTGCCGCCTGTCGAACCCGGAGATGGCGCGCTAGTGGCGATCCAGGTCGGGGAACTCTCGGGCGCATGGAACTTCCGCGACGTCGCGGAGGAGACCGGCGTGCGGCCGGGCATCTTCTTCCGGTCCAGCGAGCTGAGCCGGCTCTCGCAGGAGGGCAGCCGCCGGCTCAAGGATCTCGGCATCACCGACGTCGCCGACCTGCGCGCGCCGCGTGAAGTCGAGCGCCGCGGCCCCGGCGCGGTCCCCCCAGACATCGCCGTGCACCTGTTGCCCTTTCCCGACGTGTCGGCCGTCGACGGTGAGGCGCCGCACGAGGCGACGTTCCAGAAGATGATGAGCGAGAAGCCCGACGACGAGGACGTCGCCGTGGCCGCGGGTCGGTTCATGACATCGGAGTACGAGCGCTTCCCCACCCTGGGTGGCGCGAAACGAGCGGTGCGACAGGTGATTTCGCTGCTCGCCGCGCAACGCCCGGTGATCACCCACTGCTTCGCGGGCAAAGACCGAACCGGGTTCACGGTGGCCACGGTGCTCGAGACGCTCGGGGTGAACCGCGACGCGATCCTCGCCGACTTCTTGCGCAGCAATGCCGCCACCGACCCGCTGCGCGAACGTATCCTCGAATCCGTGCGGGAGCACTCCGAGACCGAGGAGACGCTGACGTTCGCCGAGGCGCGGCTGACCGACGAGGTGCTCGGCGTTCGCGAGGAGTACCTCGCGGCGGCTCACCGCACGATCGAGCGCGACTACGGCGGGCTGCGCGGCTACCTCGAGGCGGCGGGGGTCACCGACGACGACGTCGCCAACCTGCGCGCCAACCTGTTGGGCTAGTTACCTCTCCGAGGATCCGGTTGTCGAGCCCCCAATGTTGCGGCGGGTCCGTTGAATGTTCCGTATCCGCCTCGAAAGAAGACCAGGGGTTCAGTTGCGTCCCCGATTTCCGCCGCGACCACCCGCGCGAGGACAATCGTGTGGTCGCCGGCTTCGCTCTCGTTCTCGAGCCGACATTCGACCCATGCAATTGCGTCACGGATGGCGGGACCGTTCGGCCTGTCTTCATACATCACGCCAACAAAGCGGTCGGCATCTTTCAATGCGAATTGGCGCACCGTTTCCTCGTGATGGCTTGCCATAACATTCACGCAGAACGTGCCCGACTCCCTGATCTTCGGCCACGTCGATGATGACTTCGCCGGGCAGAAAAGCAGTAGCGGCGGGTCCAGTGATACGGAGGTTACCGAATTCGCTGCCATCCCAACTGGACCGTCTGCCCCGTGCGCCGCGATCACCGTCAGACCAGACGGGAGATGACTGAACACATGACGGAAACGTGCGGGAGCAACCTTTGCAGCGGTATCCATCACAGCACCTCCTTGGTCAAGACGGCACAGTTCGGTGTGGCCGCAGCTTCACGGCAACAATCCGATTGATGGCATGTTGTCTGGATCTTCGTTTTGTTCGTCACGTGTCCGAGCACGGCGGTCACGTTGCGGGCCGACGCCGTGGCGCACGCCGATGTCACCGCCCACGTCGTAGGCCTTCAGTTCAGGAAGGACCAGCCGAGTAAGCAGGTCATAGTTGGCTGACGACACTTCGGTCGGCATATTGCCGTGAGCTGGGCACAAGACGACAGCACCCGCGTCCAGCCGGTCCACGTAGCCCAGTAGTCGCTCGACCACCTGATCCGGGGTCCCCCACACCTGGAGGTCGGCCAGAAACGAGCAGAACCGGTCGAGTCCGTGCTTCTCAATGTTGCGGCTCAGCCCGGCGTAATACTCGTAACCCTCGATTTCGGCGAACCCGATGTTGTCGAACTGATAATGTTCCACAGTTGATTTCGCATATCGCTGTAGATATACGTCCCGAAGATGCTGTGCCTCACCCTCCGTCGGAGCAACGCCGACGAATACGCAGAGGATTGGCTTGGGGGCTTCCTCGCCGTTCATCTCGAGATAACGAGCACGGTAGTTCGCCATCTCGGCTTCAACCGTCTCCCATGGCTTTTGCGCGATGACCATTAGTCCCACGCCCAGCTTCGCCATCAGATCGATCGATTGGGGTGAGATCGCCGACGCAAACGTACGTCCTCGATACGGCGCGTACGGGCGCGGCCGCAGCTCTACCCGCGGTTGCTGATAGAGCTCTCCGCGGAACTCCATGAATCCACTGTCGAGCCCATTCATGATCGCCTCGGCGTACTCGCTGAACCGGCGCCGCGACTCACCCATGTCGAGCCGGAAGCCCTCAAACTCGGTTGGCGCCAGACCGCGTCCGATTCCAAGTACGGCGCGTCCCCCGGAGAGGTGATCGAGCAGCACGAAGCTCTCCGCAGTGCGGATCGGATCCTGCCACGGCAGAACTGAAACCATCGTTCCGAGCCTGATTCGTGAGGTCTTCGCCGCCAGCCACGCCAAGAACTGCGGAACGTTGGGTGTCAGTTGGTACGAAGTGAAGTGGTGCTCTGGTGTCCAGACGGAATCGAATCCTGCGTCCTCCGCGCGGGCCGCGAGCTCGAGTTCGTGCTTGTAGACGGCGGCGTCCGTGACGTCGTCGTCGACATTCTGGAAGATGAGAGATAGGCCTGTGTGCAATGTCGTACCTCACCCTTTCGGACTGGGCAGGCGATGCGGACGGGAAGTGATCGGGCCAGCCGATTCACGTTTCCTCAGGCCACCACCTGCTGTGCGTTAGACGAGGTCGTGGTCGGTGCCTGCACCGAACTGCTATACCAGCTAGCCAGTATACAGAAACTATACCGGCTAGCCAATAGTTGATCACGCCTCGCGGGCACAATTAGCCAACGTGCACGGCGAGTCAGCGCAATTGCCGTAGTAGCCTTGCGATTCGACGCCCTAGAAGCGGTACTCAACCTAGCGAGGTTCGTCGCGGCCGCTCGCCGAATACAGCTGGTTCTAGGTCAATGACCCGGCATCCCGATTCAACTCGTTGCTTTATTCCGCCGGCAGGCGGTATACTGGCTCTCCAGTGTACCGCCGGTGTCGCTGCCCGTACGCCGGGGACCACCATACTGCTCACGAGGAGGCCGCCATGACAGGTATGGCTGCTGCGATCGACGCAATCCGACGTGGCGACGTGGTCATCGTCACCGACGACGAGAAGCGAGAGAACGAGGGCGATCTCATTATGGCCGCCGGCGCGGCCACGCCGGAATCCATCGCCTTTTATGTACGGCACACATCCGGAGTCATCTGCGTCGCGCTTCCTGGTGAGCGTGTCGACGCACTGCAGATTCCGCCCATGGTCCTCGACAACCGGGAGGCACACCGTACCGCGTTCACGGTGTCAGTTGACCTTGCGGAAGGAATCACTACAGGTATTTCGGCGGCGGACCGTGCACGCACGATTGCCGCACTTGCTGATCCGCGCATGGACTTCTCAGATTTCGTCAGACCTGGCCACGTGTTCCCGCTTCGCAGCCGTGACGGTGGTGTGCTCGAACGTCCAGGCCACACCGAAGCCGCGGTCGACCTTACGCGGCTGGCCGGTGTTGAGCCTGCCGGTGTGATCTGTGAGATCGTGAGTTCGGATGGCACCCGGATGGCCATGGGCTGTGAGTTGACCGAGTTCGCCCGTCAGTACCGACTCCCGATGATTTCGATTGAGGAGTTGATTCAACATCGGCTCCGCCATGAGACCCTCGTGATCCGTCGCGCGAGCGCTCGAATTCCAACCCGACACGGCGAATTTACCTGCCATGTCTGGGAATCGTTGGTCGATGGACTCGAGCACGTCGTTCTGACGCACGGCGATGTCACGACTCCGCAGCCAGTGCTCGTTCGTGTTCACAGTGAGTGTCTTACTGGAGATCTGTTCGGTTCTGAACGCTGCGATTGCGGATCACAGTTAGACGATTCCCTCGGCAGCATCGCGGAGGCCGGCCGTGGAGCCCTCATCTACCTCCGCGGCCATGAAGGCCGCGGGATTGGTCTGGCAGACAAGCTCCGTAGTTATACCCTGCAGGACTCAGGGCGGGATACCGTCGATGCCAACATCGAACTCGGCCTTCCGGTCGACAGCCGTGGCTACTCAGTCGCTGCGCAGATTCTTCGCGAACTCGGCGTCTATCGGATCCGGCTCATCACTAACAATCCGACCAAGTACGCGGGCCTCGAAAGCTTCGGCTTGGAAATCACCGAACGCATACCGCTGCCACCGCGCTTGACTAGGGAGAACATCGCATATCTCCAAACCAAGCGGGACAAACTCGGACATCTGCTATCCGCGCACCTAGATGCAGGATCAGCATCGTGCGCGGACCCGTCCGAGTCGCTGAGCAGGGCGCGGTGACAAAGGATTTCGGCTCCGGGTTGCGTGAACCCGCGCGTGCGGACGGTCAATCGTGGGTTTGGGGAAATCCGTCGTTCGATGTGTTCCGGCTTCCGGAGGAGCACGTCGAGTTGCGTAGCGTGCTGCGCGAATTGTGCGATAAGGAGATCGCCCCCTATGCGGCCGACGTCGACCAGCACGCACGCTTTCCTTCCGAGGCGCTTGCCGCATTGAGCGCTGGTGGTTTTTCGGCCGTCCACGTGCCAGAGGAGTACGGCGGTCAAGGCGCCGATTCGGTGGCCACCTGCATCGTGATTGAAGAGGTCGCGCGCGCAGACGTCTCCGCTTCACTGATACCTGCCGTAAACAAGCTCGGCACCATGGGTTTGCTGCTTGCGGGCTCCGCGGATCTGAAGAAACAGGTCTTGCCCGAGGTGGGCTCCGGCGCGGCACTGGCCTCTTATTCCCTGAGTGAGCGGGAAGCCGGGAGCGACGCGGCAGCAATGCGCACCCGCGCAAACGCAGTGGGTGACGACTGGGTTCTCAACGGCAGTAAGTGTTGGGTCTCCAACGGCGGCGAAGCCACTTGGTACACGGTGATGGCGGTAACGGATCCGGACATGGGGGCCAATGGAATCTCGGCCTTCATGGTGCATCGTGACGACGACGGATTGTCTGTAGGGCCCAAAGAGCGCAAATTGGGTATCAAGGGTTCACCGACGACTGAGCTTTACTTCGACGATTGTCGAATACCCGGTGACCGGATAATCGGCGAGCCCGGCACCGGCTTCAAAACCGCGCTGCGCACGCTCGACCACACCCGTCCCACCATCGGCGCGCAGGCGGTTGGCCTCGCCCAGGGGGCTCTTGACACCGCAATCACCTATACGAAGGACCGGGTGCAGTTCGGCCAGTCCATCAATAGTTTCCAGGCGGTGCAGTTCATGCTCGCCGACATGGCGATGAAGATTGAGTCGGCCCGGCTGATGGTTTACAGCGCCGCTGCCCGCGCCGAACGGGGCGAGCCGGACCTCGGCTTTATTTCTGCCGCGTCGAAGTGCCTCGCCTCCGACGTCGCAATGGAGGTAACCACCAACGCTGTTCAACTCCTCGGCGGCTACGGCTACACCCAGGACTTCCCCGTCGAACGAATGATGCGCGACGCGAAGATCACGCAAATCTATGAAGGGACCAATCAAATACAGCGTGTCGTGATGGCACGCGCTCTTCTTCATCGAGATTCACCACGTAATTGAAAGCCAATAACGTTGAAGGCACCATCGGTTAGCATTCTTGGGGTATTTTCTTAGGAGGCCGGATCGTGAAACAGCTTGGCATCTCGGTCGCGATAACAGCGCTGATAACCGGTGGCGGGACCGCATGCTCATCCGAACAACCGCAAGCTCGCCAATTGGCACTGCCCCCCGGGACGGCCGAGCTCAGCATCGACGGCCACCGGCTGGACGCTTTCGACTCCGTGCAGTGCGCACCCGTAGGACCGCTGACAACGATTATGTTCGGAGACGATGGATCCGGATTGACCATGATGGTCTCAAATCAGGGTGAACCAATCGTTGACTTCGTCAGAGTGCGTGGCCTCACTGGATTTGACGGCACCTATACGCGCAACCTGGAAGGTGATGCCACCTTGGCGATTACCGACACCGTTTACCAAGTCAACGGAACTTTGGTGGGCTACGGCGACCAATCATATGAACGTACGACCCGATCCTTCCATGCATCCGTTTCCTGCTGAGGAGGCCTAACCCGGTCCGAATCCCCGACCAGCCACTTGCCGTTGACCTGCCAACGTCACCCGAACGCTTGACGGGGTGGTGGTTGGCTGACCGTCGCCAGCAGCGACGGCTTCTTGACGAAGACGAGAACGCCCGCGCGGTCCGCGTATGCCGAGACAGAAGCCGCGGCTAAGACTGTGGCAACAGAGGAAGCCTCTGTTTTCGGAGGACGGCGCCACCGACTCATCGTTCAAATTCGGGGACGGATCGTGAAATCCTCCTCGCGTATTACGAGGCACTTTTCAATTCTCTTTTCGGCGTCCTTGCCGAATACAAAATAATGGCGCGGGGCGTCTCTACGGCGTTCACCGGTTCAATTCGAGCGCGGCATAAATGGCAGAAAGTCGACGCTGGACACCCTCGCCTCGTGGTCAACGGGTATTCACCGTGCCAATCATCGGGTTCGCCGCCGCCGTCAGCCGCTGCACTCCGCCGGCGGGCCTTCTTTTCAGATCGCTACATTCAGTTTGAGGTCGGGGGAGTGAGCATCTCCTGCCACGTCTGGTCCTTGGCTGCGGTGCGCCCCAAATTGGTTTGTGTGTATACGTTGCCGTCCGGTCCGATGTATATGCCTGTCGCGGGGTCGTACTCCGCAGCCGCGATCTCCATCGGCTCACCGGCTGCGCTCGGCGCGGCATCTCCAACAGCAGCCGATTCGGTTACAGCCTGCGCCGGGGCGGTTTCACCGGGGTCGAGATGGGGGACGCTTTGCCCGGTCCATGTTGCGTTCGGGTCGCCCTTCCAGTTGAACCCGTCGTTCAGCGGGATGTATGGCTCATCCGACTCACACATTTTCACCGTCGGGGCCCGCTTTCCCGGTCGAGTCACACATGGGTAATTGCGGGCGCCGCGAACCCCCGTGAGTGTGGAGTCTTGGGGGATCCGGCAGTAGAGGTGACCCGGCGGGCGGTTCGGAGCATCTTCGAACACGGGTGATCGTTGCTGCTGGGCAGGAAGGAAACCGGTGGTGCATGTCGGCGGAAGGTTCAAGTTCAGGTTGAAATCCAGGAACAGGCCCTTGTAATCCTGCTTCGTGTCCCGCTGCGCCTGGATCGACCCCTGGGTGATCGCAGTGATCTGAGGCACCAACACAAGTATCGCCTCGAGATTGTCTCGATAAGTTATCGCCACTTCTGAAACGCTCACCAGATTGGCCAGCACGATCGGTAAGGTTGGTTGCAGCCTATCTACTAACTGCCGCGTCTCGTCGAGCGCTCGAGGGCCGTCTGTCAAGATTCCCCGCACGCCGGAATCGTTGTCCCGCAACTGCTCGGTAACACTTGCGAGATTCCTCGCCCACATGTCGACAGAGTCGGCGGAATCAATCTGACTGTCCAGTATCGGCTTCGAGTCGTCGATCACGGTGAGGAGGGAGTCGAGATTGTTGCGGGCATCAATCGACAGCCTGTTGACGCCCTTCACCAGTCGAGACAGCTCCAGGCCTAGGCCTCCGACAGCAATGTAGGACTCGTCGACGACGGTCTTGAGGTCATCTCGAGGGATGGCGTTCAGTCCGCGGTTCGTGGCGCTCAACAAGGCATTGATGTCCGGGGGGATCGACGTGTTTTCTCGCCGGATCACGTCGCCGTTCTTCAACGGTGGGCCTTCCCCGCCGCGCGGCGATAACGCAACATATTGTTCGCCGACTCCCGTCATGCTGTGCACCGCAGCGGTGATGCCATCCGCCGGGATCTCGATTCCGGAGTTCAACAGGAGTACCGCCTCGGCCCCACCTCGCCCCAACCGGACGTCGTCGACACGCCCGACATTCACGCCCTGATAGGTAACGTTCCCCCCTGGATAGAGACCACTGGCGTTCGGTAGCTCTACAGTGACGGTGTACCGCCCGATCCCGAGAACGGTCGACTGCACTCGTAGGTAGTTGGTGGCTACGTAACCCACCACCACCAGCGCAACAAGCCCGAAGACCGCGAGTTGGATTCGCATTTGCCTCGTCAGGTTCATGTCACGGCCCCTGGTTGAAGTTGTACGGCGCAAGCAACGGGTTGCGAACCGTGTAAGGGCTAGGCAATTGGCCGATCGTGCGGCCCCACTGCAACTCCATCTCCGTCAACAAACCCTCGAATCGCGTGCCGGTCAGTAGACTCGCGTCGAGCCGGCTCAACGTGAGGTCGACAACCAGCGTTTCATTCGCATAGTCCCCCCGGAAATAGTTCGCCAGCGTGGATTTCGGGAATGGCATGGTCGAGAAGAAGTCCAACGATTCGATCAACGCCGGCCCGGCGTCGGCCACTGATTGGAGCACGGGACCGAGGTCGTGCAGTTCCCTGAGCAGACTCTCTTTAGTCTGGTTCACCGAGTCCACAACGAGTGCATCGAACTTGCCCAACTGGTCCAATGCATCGGACAGATTGTGTCGCTGGTCTTTCAGCACTGTGAGTGCATGCGGGATCGTCTGCAGGGCCCTGTCCAGAACAGGCTTCTGCTCAGCGAATTGACCCGCAAGCCCGTTCAGACTCTCTACTGCATCGATAATGTCATCTTTCTGATCGTTGAGATGACCAGTGAACTCATCGACTTGCGAGATCAGACTGCGCAGTTCGTCGCCGCGACCGCTGTAGGCGGTACTCAAAGCCTGCGTGATGTCCTGTAGTTGGGCTGCGCCCCCACCGTTGAGCACCAGCGATAGCGCCCCCAGCGTCTGCTCGGTCGAGGGGTAGTCACCCGTCGATGCCAGCGGTATTAGCGACCCATCGTGCAGTTTGCCTTCTGCCGGGATATCTTTCGGCGGCGATAACTCAATGTGCAGCGACCCCAAGAGACTCGTCTGCCCCAGGGTGGCAACGGCGTTTCCCGGCAACTGAACGTCGTGCTCCAGGGTCATCGTCACCAACGCTTGCCAGCCCTGACGCTCGATCTTCGTTACGTTGCCGACGGTGACATCGTCTACGCGTACACGCGAATTCTGCTTGAGATTCTGGACATCCCGCATCTGCGCCTGGACGGTGTAAGAGTTCGTACCGCCGCCTTTCGTTCCTGGTAGCGGGAAGGAGTTCGTACCGCCGCCTTTCGTTCCTGGTAGCGGGAAGGAGTTCGCACCCCTGAAATCACGCAGGGTGCCGCAACCGGAAACCGTCATCACGGCAACCGCCAGCAGCAACGCCACCATGCGGCGGCGCCAACCCGTCACGAAACACTTCAGGCAGGTCATTTTTCACCCTTTGGCGGAACCATCATTCCTGGCAACCCGGTGGCCGGATCTGTAGGTATCGGAATGGCTGGCTTGACCGGCACAAAAGGCGGATGCCCGTGATCGGGGCCCAGGTGATTGCCGAAGAAGTTGTATATGGAGTTCGCCGGGGGAAGCGGACCATTTGGGGGTGGCGCCACCGTGCGTGATCCTTCAGCCCTCTTGGCATCCTCAGGCGTCGGGGCAATGTAGTCCGGTCTCAGCCAGTCTTCGCTGTAGGTGATCTCGTTGGGGCGCGCCGTAGCTCCCACGAACAGATTCTCACCGAGGGGATAGAAGTTGTACTGACGGTTCTTCATGATCGGCGCCAGGTACTGCACACACAGTTTGGCTGATTGCTCTGCACCCAGCCTGGACGCAGCCTGTATCGCCGAGCACAGGAACTGCACCGGATTCGCAAAGCTGCTAGTTGCAAGCACACCACTCAATGAGCCGTGGGCGGGCTCGTAGATGTTCACAAAGTTCTGCAAAGCAGTCGGCCCAATATGCAAGGTCTGCTTGAGATCGCCTAGAACATCGGTCACGGCCTGGGATACGGATGCCAACTTGTCAGTGGTAGTACCCAACGCGTCGCGGTTTTCCGACACGAAGTCGGTGATGTCGCCGACGACATCGTTCAGATCCCGTATTGCGTTTCCGACCTCCTGAGGGCGGTTGGCGAGTTGCGTAGTAACCGTCGCCAGGTTTTGGTTCAGTTGCCGCAGAACCCCACTGTTGTCCCGTAGGGCTGAAACCAGCTTGGCAAGGTTTTCGAACGTGCCGAAGATATCGCCGCTGTGGTCACCCAGTGCTGACACAGCTTGCGAAAGCTGGAGTACGGTCCCACGAATGTCTGACCCCTGACCCCGCAGGTTGTCCGCTGCCGTACTCACCAGCGACCCCAGGGTGCTGACCCCGCCTGGCTGGGTGGGTTGCAGTGTATCCGTAAGGTTTTCCAGCTGTTGACGCAGATCGTCCCACTCAACTGGCACCGCGGTGCGTTCCTGCGGAATCACGGCACCATTCGCCATAGCCGGGCCACCGGTGTGCGCCGGAGTCAACTCGATTACGCGGACCGTCACCAGCGCCGGCGAAAGTATCACCGCCTTGGCATCGGCGGGCACCTTGTATTTGTCCTCGTACCAAAAGGTCACCTTGGCTCGGTCGGGCTGCGGTTCGATCTCTTCGATCTTGCCGACCGGTACCCCAAGAATGACTACATTGTCACCGGGGTAGATGCCGTTGGCGTTGTCGAAGTATCCGACGACGTACGTACGGCCGTTGCCTGTCGCTGTTTGCAGCACCACGACGCCACTGACGACGATCAGGGCCAATAGCATCGCAAGGCCGATCCGAGCGCCTCTGGTACGCATCAGTTCTCACCACCTTCAAGTGGTTGATTCCGCGACGTAGGCCCGTGTGTCGATTGCTCGCCGGAGGCCGAATCGTTGGCGGCTGATCCGCCGTGGCTGGACGGTGCGTGTGCTGGCGGCCCCGGTGGCGGGCCGCCCGGCGGCGGCGCGGGGGGTGGCTCTCGATGCGGATAGCATCCTGGACCGGGCATCGGAAGGCCGGGGACACCACACTCACTATCCCCCGGGTTGCCGGTGATCGCGTCTGGAATGGTCAGACGTGGCTCGCCTCCTTGTCCGGTCCGCGGGTACGGAACCGGCATAGGCGGCGTGCCCGGCTGGCCTGTCTGTGGGTCCGTTAGTTCCGAAGGCAACTTCACAGCCGGATCAAGACCGAGGTCGGAGAAGGCCGCATCGATGAACGGCTGCAGGAACTGACCTGGCAGCAAGTTGGCGATGTATGCGCCGAAGAATGGTCCCGCTGCTAGCGCTTCGCCCAACGAAAGCACATAGCCGTTCAGCAGCGGAATGGTCTCCTGAAGTTTCTCTTTGCGGTTGTCGACGAGCGTCAGCACACCGTTGAGCTTTTCCAATGCTGGTTTCAAGCTTTCGCGGTTGTCGTCGATCAGACCGCGCAATTGCTGAGCAGCGGCGGAGATGTTACCGGCGATCTCATCGAGCGCCTGGCTTTCCGTCAGGAGCTGGGCGAGAAACGAATTCGTGCTTTGTACTAGGCGGAGGACTGCGTCGCTGCGATCTCCGAGCACACCACTGACCTTGTTCGCATTCTGCAGCAGGTTCCTCATCTGTTGGTCGCGTTCGTTCAACGTTTCTGAAAGCCGGCCCAATCCCTTCACCGCAGCCTTGAGATCGGGCGGGGTATCGCTGAACTCCTGTGCCAGCACAGCCAACGAGTCCGATAGCCGTTGGGTATCCAACCCACCTATCGTCTTACTCAGATCTCCCAATGCGTCGGGCAGGTTGTACGCCGGTGTTGTACGGTCCAGCGGGATGGGTTCGGCAAGTCGGCCTTCGCCGCGTGGCGTTATCTCCAGGAGTTTGGCCCCAAGCAGACTCTTCGCGTTGATCGCCGCCTCCGATCTGTCTCCGAGATGGACGTCTCCGTCAATGCTGAACTGCACCAGCACCTTCGGCCCGTCGAGCTCGACGCTGGTGACCCGCCCGACGCGTGCACCGGAAACCTGAACGAAACTGCCTGGCGCCAGCCCGCCCGCTCCGTCGAAGTAGACCGAATAGCTCCTGCCGCCGGGCGAGAACGGCAACCTGGCGAAGTTCAGAGCCAGTGTGATCAACGCGAGAATCACCCCGATGGCGATACCGCCGGTTACCAGGAGATTGCGGTCACTGAAGGGCTTCATCGCGGAGCACACCTCCCAGAGGTCTGACTCGCCAACTTCACGTAGACGGGTTGGCCGCCCTTGCCGTTCATCTTCAGCACGGCGTCGCAGAGATAGAAGCTGAAGTAGTTCCCGTAAAGGCCCTGCCTGGCAAGCAGACGATAGGCGTCCGGCAACGTGTTCAACAGGTCATCGACGTATTCATGTTCTGTGAGCACAAGTGACGCTGTGCGGTCGGTCTCGTGGATGACTTTCTTGAACGGCTCGCGCGCCTCGGTCAAGAGATCCGCTATCGATCCCGCAGCGGCGTTGGCGTACGCGACACCGTTCGTTATGTCTTCCTTACGATCTTCGAGCCCTTCGACCAACCCGGTGAGCGAATCCACGGTTTCGGCAAGTTGGTCTCCTTGGTCACCGATTGAACCAAGCATCGTGTTCAAGTTCGTGACTACTTGGCCGATCAACTGGTCGCGATCAGCGAGAGTCTCCGTTAGCGCCGCCGTCTGTGTCAGGACCGAACTTATCGTCGATCCCTGCCCTTGGAACGCGGTGATCAGTTCGCTACTCAACGCATTAATCTGATCGGGTTCCAGTGCTCGAAAAAGGGGACGAAATCCGCCGACCAATGCGTCCAGGTCCAGCGCCGACTCTGTCCGACCCAGTGGAATAGTGTCCCCAGGATTCAGCTTCCTGACTCCTCCGACACCTTCTTCCAACGCCAGATATCGTCCGCCAATAAGGTCGTCGTAGCGAATTACCGCCTTAGTCCCCTCGGTCAGGACAACAGATTCATCAGTAGAAAATTCGACGCGAACCGTCGAATCAGGCTGAACCGATAGGTTTTTCACTTTACCGACCTCTACGCCGGCGATTCGGACGAAGTTGCCGCCAGACAGTCCGGATGCGTTGGCGAACTCGGCTTTGAAAGTTTCGGCCTTTTCGAACCGGATCTCTCCGAAGATGGCGAAGACCAGGCCGACCAACGCTAGGCATGCTGTAGCGTAAATTACGAAGCGCCACAACGTGCTTGCGAATCTCTTCCGCATGTCTGCCTTTCTCTATCGTGTCCAGAGCTCTACCCACGGGCCAGGGTCACGGCGCCGGGTGTGGTGCCTCCGCTAGATGCGGTTCACCGAGTACCGGTGTCGGCTGCACGCCCGGGACCACAGGCGCAAACGGCTCGGACCCAGCCGGTGGTGGGCCGGCCTCCCGTGGCCGGCCGGGGGGTGGAGCGGGTGGCAGCCCGGGATACAGCGCCGTCCCATCCGGTGAATAGAGTTGCGCGCCGTAGGGCGGCGCGCCGAGATACGGGATTGGTCCCGGCGCGGGCCCGCCGTGGTAACGAACGCTCGGGGGTTCGGGCTGAGCCCGGGTAACCGGCAAGTAGTTGGCATATCCTGGAAAGCCGATGCCAGGGTTCGGTCGCACGTCGAGCCCGGTGCCCCAACCTGAATTTGTTACGAGATAGCGAACCGGCCAGTTCTTCCCAACATCAGGCAGCGAACCGCAACTTGGCGCTCCCCCTGGTCCGCCCTTGATCCCGTTGACGGGCAGGTGCTGCGGATACTTGTACGGTTCATCACCGAGAAGCAGGCTGGCATCCAGGATCGCGGTCCTGCCATCTCCGCCGAGGACATCGGTGAGTCCGCTGTCGAGCACCACCTTTCCACCGACGATCGTGCACGTGATCGTGGGGTTGTACTTCATCAGCAGCCGAGTCGTGGATTCGAATGCGTTGATGCCCCGGATTAGGTTGTCCTTATTCGGAGCAATCAAATTGATGCCGCTGGTCGACACGCCAATCACGTTGAGGAGGAGCGAATCCAACTCCTTAGCGTTCTCGGTGACGGCGACGCTCGTGGTGCTCGCGGCGTCGAGGACCTTCACCAAGTCGGGGGCAGCCGCACTGTAGGTATCCGCAGCACCTTTGAGCGCATGGTAGTTTGCGCGGAGAGTTTGGTGACGTGGATTGATCGCCAGCAGAACCTCATTCATGCTGCTGATCGCCTCACCCATATCTTCGCCCTTACCCCGGAATCCGTCGGCCAGCGCCGATAGGACGGCATTGAGTTTCGCGGTATCTATCTGATTGAGGACGCCGACCAGATTGTCGAGCACCGTGTTCACCTCGGTGCTGACGTTCCGTGACCGCAGCACCGCTCCGGCGGCAAGGCTCTGCGGGACCGGATCAGCCGGAGGAATCAGCTCTACGTATTTCGCGCCGAACGCAGTCGAAGCCGTGATCTCTGCTTCAACATTTGCCGGAATATATTGCAGCTGGCTTGGATACAGCTCAAGCTGTAGTTCCACTTGCCCGTCGGGCTGGATTGCGGACACTCGGCCGACTTGAACGCCGTGGAACTTGACTTTTGCGTTCGGTTCCATCATCAGGCCGCTGCGGTCAGACTGCAGTTGCAGCTTTGCGTACGGTTGAAGGTCGCGGTTGAATACAAGGAGCGTGACAACGACGGCGGCGACAATTACCACCAGCAGAATCAGAGTCCACAGCGCCGGGTGCAACCCGGCAGCGCGCCGTTTGGTCGTCATGGTCATCCCGAAAAATTGAAGTCGCCGGAGCGGCCGTAAAGCATCAGTCCCGCCATCATCGCCACGGTTGTCGCCACGATGAGCGACGCGCGCACCGCACGCCCGGTCGCTTGTCCGACGCCGGCGGGTCCACCAGTGGCCGTGAAACCGTAGTAGGTGTGGATCAACATGATGATCACTCCCGCGATCGTTACCTGAATGAATGCCCAGATGATGTCGGTGGGTTTCAGGAAGCTGTTGAAGTAGTGGGCGTAGACGCCTGTCGACTGCCCAAATGAGAAGCGGACCGTAAGTTCGTTCACTACGATCGCGGCGATAAGCGATGCACAGAACAGCGGGCCCGTGATGATCAACCCTGCGACCACTCGCGTTGATGCCAAATAGGTGATCGTCCGAATACCCATCACGTCGAGGGCGTCGATTTCCTCGTTGATGCGCATAGCGCCAAGCTGCGCCGTTGCTCCGGCCCCGATGGTGATAACCAATCCAACCGAGGTGATCAGCCCCGCGACCAGACGGGGATTGATGTAGGCGGACAGGAATCCGGTCAACGCCTCGATGCCCACACTACCCAACTGGGTGTAACTCATCGTCCCAACGATGCTGCCGACATTGCTGGTCAGCAGGCTGATAATGACTACTGTGCCGCCGAACAACGCGAGTTCAGCGACCCCGAAACTCATCTGTGCAATGAGTCGCATCACCTCGATTCGGTATCTGAAAATTGCTTCCGGAATGGCGCGTAACGTGTTCACGGAGAACGCAACTTGCTCGCCGACCCGGTTCCATCCGTCGACCCACCCGCGGGCGGTTCGTGACATCCATGGCCGCGTAGTTTTGATTACCTGATTCATGGTCATGATGTCGTCATCGGTGCGGCCACGGTCGTCACCAAGGTGTTGATGACGACGAGGCAAAGAAGGGCGTAAACGACTGTCTGGTTGACTGCGTTACCGACTCCCTGCGGTCCACCAGCAACGTGTAGCCCCTTGTAGCATGCGATCACGCCCGCCGCGGCTCCGAACAGGGTTGCCTTGATGAAGGCGACGATGGCGTCGGGAAGCCCGATGAGGAACGTAAGGTTTTCCGCGAAAGCGCCGGGAGTCACATTGGTGAGGTAGACGGAGAACAGATACGCACCTGTGAGTCCGAAGACGATAACGACTCCGTTAAGCAATATGGCGTTGAATGTAATTGCGAGCACTCTCGGAACCACCAAGCGCTGAATCGGATTGATCCCCATGGTCCGCATCGCGTCGATCTCTTCGCGGATGGTTCGCGCTCCGAGGTCTGCGCTCATCGCGGTAGCCGCAGCACCCGAAACAATCAACACGGTTATGTACGGGCCGGTCTGAGTCACGATCGCGAGCGCAGCACCGGCGCCGGTAAAGTCCGCGGCCCCGATCTCTGACAGAACGACACTAAAGACGAACTGGATGAATACGTTGTAGGGAATCGTCAGGAGGATCGCCGGCACCGCAGACACCCGCGCGACGAACCAAGCTTGCTCGATGAACTCGCGGAAGGCGAACCGCGAAGTAAAGAGCTGGACGAAAGTATCCAGCGACATTGCGGCGATTCCGCCGATGCCGCTTACGGGTTTTAAGAGCGGTTGCGTAACGGTCACGCACGGACCCTTTCGCTCGGAGTGTCGAGCAGAAGCCCACGCGTGCGCCCAAATCTTGAAGCCTGCCACCGACGACTCTCCTGCACCGTCAGCCGCCCGCTGACGCGCGCTTTTAAGCATCGATGCACGATTTCGTGCGCACTCATCGGATGCATGTGGATCACTCTCGGTCGCTGTCGGCCCCGCACCAGAGTCGGCGCGCCGGCTGACGTTCAGCTATAGCTCTTCACGATACTGTCGCGTCAGTATATCTAGGAGCTTGTGACTGTCAACACATCGTGCTTCGACACTCGTTAACTACGTACGCGTCATTTTCAGGCCACACGCAAGCGCTGCGTCGATGCGGTTCGGTGCGACTCAACGACTTGGTTTCACTGAGCCGGTACTGCCCGCATATAACTTGCGGCCGTGTGGATTCCGCCGCTTCCTACGTCCCGAGTCGCTTCGCCGACTTCTTTGCTTCGATGTGGCGCGGGTAGGCGTCATTCTGGCAAGCGTTGCGTCACCACTCCGCCGCCGTGAATGCGGCGGGTAATCGAGCGCGACTCAACGCCCGTGTCCCACCCGGTCGCGCTCCAACCTCGCTCTTCCGGCCGCGGTTCGAAGTCGGGATTATGGGGGCGGCTGGGCTGAAGGCGTGGGTGCCATGACTTTCGTTGTACGCCTGGATCGTTCGGCGCAACGGTTGCGGTGGAACTGCAAGGCGGCCAACCCGGACGCTGACATTCGTTTGGCCCACTGGTATTGCACGCTCGCCGGCCCGAGCCTG
The DNA here is from genome assembly GCF_053483675.1 of Mycolicibacterium sp. XJ1819. NCBI lineage: Bacteria > Bacillati > Actinomycetota > Actinomycetes > Mycobacteriales > Mycobacteriaceae > Mycobacterium > Mycolicibacterium sp. XJ1819. Next base: position 19,770 of record NZ_JBEFST010000035.1, read on the forward strand.
GTCTC
>NZ_JBEFST010000036.1:0-16920 GCF_053483675.1 Mycolicibacterium sp. XJ1819
GCGGCTCGCCGCGTGCGATTGCGAGCCGTTGACCGCGCAGTGCGAGCCCTTCATCTCGCAGGGCGAGTCCGTGGTCTCACAGTGCGCGGCGATGATCGCGCGCAGCGTGCGTCGGCAGCGGCCGCAGTCGCCGCCGGCGCCGCATGCCTCGGCGATCTGCTTCGAGGTGGTGGCCCCGTTGGCCACGGCCTCGCTGACAACGTTGCTCGTCACTCCCATACACAGACAGACAAACATCTCCGCCTCAGCCCTGCCCGTCGATGCTCATGATGTGGGCGAACCTTCCGACGAATTGGGTCGGGTAGGCACCCAGTCCGGCGTTTGACATCCACTCCGCGGCGGCGTCGGGATGCTCGATCCACTGCCGGGCCGCCTCTTCGTCCTCTATCTCCTGCAGGATCATCACCTCCTGGCCGTCGTCGAGCGCCCGGTAGACCCAGATCTTTCGGATCCCGCCCTGCTTGAACCGGGCCAGCCCGTCATGCAGCTTGACCATCAGGGCGGGCACGTCCTCGACCGAGGACATGACACCGACGACCACACGGCCCACGTGGTCGTCGGGAGACGGGGGATACAGGTCGATCTTCTCGACGACTTCTCCGCCGAAGATGGGAGGGATGTCCTCGGCGCCGGCCACGTTGAACCACTCGAAGATCTCCGACGACCGCAATACGTCCCGAATGGAGCGGGCATGCCGAATGCCAATTGTCACCAGCACCCGGCGTTGATCCCAGATTCCGGTGTAAACGACGACGTGGTGCGCGCCGATGGCGGTCATGTTCTTTCGACGCTTTTTCAACCAATGCCACATCTGGTCCACATCATTGACACGGAAATCGCAGGCCAAAATGAGCGAGTGCAAATCGTACTCACTCATCGCCAGTCCTACCTGTCCGTCGTGCCCGTGCGTGGTTAGCGAAGTCTAACCTTACTTAGCCTAGGCAGTCCAGAGTAGGTCCCCCCACAGGGGCGCCGAAACCGTCGGCCGAGCACCGAAACGCCGAAAATCCGCGTGGCGCAAGAATAAACGTGAGCTTCCCGGGAACTCCTGCACTAGATTGGGTGGCGCACTGCAGACAGTGACACCAGACCAGCCCTCTAGGTGCTTAGGAGCGACCATGCAAGGGGATCCCGACGTTCTCAAATTGCTCAACGAGCAATTGACGAGCGAACTGACGGCCATAAACCAGTATTTCCTGCATTCGAAGATGCAGGCGAATTGGGGATTCACCGAATTGGCCGAATACACGCGTAAAGAATCGTTCGAGGAAATGAATCACGCGGAGGAGATCACCGATCGAATTCTCCTCCTCGACGGCCTGCCGAACTACCAACGGCTGTTCTCCCTGCGAATCGGTCAGACTCTGCGCGAACAGTTCGAGGCCGACCTCGCGATCGAATACGAGGTGATGGAACGGCTCAAGCCCGGGATCATCATGTGCCGGGAGAAGGGCGACGCGACCACCGCGACCCTGTTCGAGAAGATCCTCGCCAGCGAGGAGGACCACATCGACTACCTCGAGACCCAGTTGCAGCTGATGGACAAGCTCGGCGACGCGCTCTACGCCGCACAATGCGTATCGCGGCCACCGACGTCTCTGTAGTCTCGCCGCCTGCTGCGCCGCGCGGACGCTTTGCGCCGCGCGGCGTTTTCTTGCCCGCCGTCGGGGTTATCCACTCGCCGTGACGTAACTTTCCTAGCCTAGCTAACGATAGGTCTCGAGAGTGGGCGTCGAAAGGTAGGTATGACGGGTACGGCAGCGCCGGCCGCGGACCGGGTGTCCGACGACGCGCCGGTGAGTCTTCAGCGCCGCAATCTGATCTTCGTTGCGGTGCTGCTCGGCATGTTGTTGGCCGCGCTGGACCAGACCATCGTCGCGACGGCGTTGCCGACGGTGGTCGCCGATCTCGGGGGAGCGGGCCACCAGTCCTGGATCGTCACGAGTTACCTGCTGGCCTCCACCATCGCCACCGCCGTTGTCGGCAAGCTCGGCGACCTGTTCGGCCGCAAGGCGGTGTTCGGCGCGGCGGTGGTGATCTTCATGGTCGGCTCGGTGCTGTGTGGACTGGCCGGTTCGATGACGATGCTGGTGGTCTCGCGCGCGCTGCAGGGCATCGGCGGCGGGGCGATCATGGTGACCGCCACCGCGCTGATCGGCGAGGTCATCCCACTGCGGGACCGCGGCCGCTACCAGGGCGCGCTCGGCGCGGTGTTCGGCGTCACCACGGTGATCGGCCCGCTGCTCGGCGGATTCTTCACCGATCACCTGAGTTGGCGCTGGGCCTTCTGGATCAACGTGCCGGTGGGGGTGGTGGTGTTCCTCGTCGCGGCGGCCACCATCCCCGCGCTCGGCAGGCGCGAACGGCCGGTCATCGACTACGCGGGCATCCTGTTCGTCGGCCTGGGCGCCTCGGGGCTCACCCTCGCGACCAGCTGGGGCGGCAGCACCTTTGCCTGGTCCTCGCCGGTGATCATCGCCCTGTTCGTCGCCTCCGCGCTGGCGCTCGGGGTGTTCGTGTGGGTGGAAAACCGTGCCGCCGAACCGATTCTGCCGATCCGCCTGTTCGCCAACCCGGTGTTCACGGTGTGCTGCGTGCTCTCGTTCATCGTCGGGTTCGCGATGCTGGGCGCGTTGACGTTTCTGCCGACCTTCATGCAGTTCGTCGACGGGGTCTCGGCGACCGCGTCGGGACTTCGCACCCTGCCGATGGTGGGCGGTCTGCTGCTGACCTCGATCGGCAGCGGTGTGATCGTCAGCCGAAGCGGTCGCTACAAGATCTTCCCGATCATCGGCACCACCGTGATGATCGCCGGCTTCGTGCTGCTGTCCCGGATGGACGAGGCGACGCCGCTGCTGACACAGTCGGCGTACCTTTTCGTCCTGGGCACCGGCATCGGCATGTGCATGCAGGTACTGGTTCTCATCGTGCAGAACACCTCCAGCTTCGACGATCTCGGCGTCGCGACGTCGGGGGTGACGTTCTTCAGAACGATCGGAAGCTCTTTTGGCGCAGCCATCTTCGGCTCGCTGTTCGCCAATTTTCTAGAAGCCCGCACCGGCGCGGCGCTCGCTGCCAGCGGCGCGCCGCCGATCGCCGCGGAGTCGCCGCAGGCGTTGCACGAACTGCCCTCCCAGGTGGCCGCGCCGATCGTCAACGCATACGCCGATTCACTGGGCCTGGTGTTCCTGTACGCCGCACCCGTCGCGGCGATCGGTCTGCTGGTGGCCCTTGCGCTTCGGGAGGTGCCGCTGCGCGAGATGGCCACCGCCTCGGCGGTCGACCTCGGTGAGGGGTTCGGCATGCCCAGCGACGAACCGCCCGAGAAGGTGCTCGAGAGCGCTATCGGGCGCCTGCTGCACCACTCACCGGAGATCCGCCTGCGCACGATCGCCGGCCAGGCCGGCTGCGAGAAGGACGTCGCCCTGCTGTGGGCGTTGATCCAGATCTACCGACAGAGCCAGGTCTTCGGAACGGCCCGACTGCCGGCGATCGCCGAGCGACTGCGCGTGCCACAGGAGGTCCTCGGCCCGACCTTCGAACGCCTGGTCGCCAGCGGATATGCGTTGCGCACCGGCGATCAGCTGTGGCTGACCCAGGCCGGCGCCCGGCAGGTGGACTGCGCGTCGACCGCGCTGGTCAACCGGATCGTCGACAAGCTGGCGGCCTCGTCGGCCGTCGCGGGCAGGCCGGACCGCGAACAGGTGGAGGCGGCGCTGGAACGCATCGCGCACCGGGTCCTCGTCCAGCGCGACTGGGACGACGAACGGACGTCGCTGGTGGCGGTGGGCGAACCGAAAAACTAGAACGTGTTCCAACTTTGCCTGTTCGGGCGTACGATGCCGCCATGAGCCGAATCGGACCTTTCGCTGATGACGACCCGGCCGCCTGGGTGGTGAAGTCCCCGGAGATCGGCACGGCGATGGCGGGGTTCACCAACGCCGTGTACACCAAGAACCGCCTGCCGATGCGCGTGCGCGAGTTGGCCCGGATGGTCATCGCCCTGGACAACGAGTGTGTGGTGTGCCAGAACACCCGCGACTCCCAGGGCGTCGCCGAGGGCGTGGACGAGGATCTCTACGATCACGCCGCCGAGTGGCGGACCTGGCCCGGATACAGTCCGCAGGAACGCATCGCCGCCGAGTTCGCCGAACGCTTCGCCAACGACCACACCGGTCTGCGCGACGACGAGGACTTCTGGGACCGTTGCCGCGAACACCTCACCGACGAGCTGCTCACTGACCTCGCGCTGTCCTGCGCGATGTGGTTGGGCATGGGCCGGATGTTGCGCACCCTCGACATCGGCCAAACCTGCAAGATCACCCTCTGATCGCGATTCGGGTGGGAAAGACCGGCGCAGAGGCGCAGGCAATCACGCCGAAGTCGCCCCGCGCACCAGACGGCCGGGCCGCGCGCCGGTGTCCTTGCCGTGCCGCCGCGTCACCACACCGCTGACCACGGTGGCGTCGTAGCCACGGGCGCCCTGAATCAGCCTGCGCCCGCCCGCGGGCAGGTCGTAGACCATCCGCGGCAGGTCGAGGGCTAGCGCGTCCATGTCGATCACGTTGAGGTCGGCCTTCTTGCCGACGGCGATGACCCCGCGGTCGCAGAGCCCGAAAAGTGTTGCGGTGTCCAGCGTTTGCTTGCGCACCACATATTCCAGTGCGAACTTCGGGCCGCGGTGGCGGTCGCGCGCCCAGTGTGTCAGCAGGAACGTCGGATAGGAGGCGTCACAGATCAGCCCGCAGTGCGCGCCGCCGTCGGAGAGCCCCGACACCGCTGCGGGGTGGGTCATCATCTCGTAGATGGCGTCATGATTGCCCTCGACGTAGTTGTAGAACGGCAGCATCAGCAGCGCCGAGGCATCCGATTCGAGCATCAGGTCGTACATGGTGGCCAGCGGATCCTGGCCACGGCTCGCCGCAATCGCGGCGATGGTGCGCTCGGCGGTGGGTTCGTAGTCCGGCGGGTCACCGATCGCATAGATGCGGTCGGCGCTGTGCTGGATGAGCGCGTACATGCCGTCGAACAACGGAAGCGGTTGCGGGGGAAGGTCATCCTCGGCCAGGATCGCCGCGCGGAGGGCGGGGTCGGCCAGTCGCCGCGCCAGGTCCTCGCGGTCGAGTTCGGCCTTGAGTCGGCGGAAGGTGGGCCGGTGGGTGAACGCGTGGTAGCCGGGGAATCCGAACAGCATGCCGAACGGGCGCGCGGCGAACTGCGCGTAGATCTGCACACCCCGCTGCAGCGCCTCGCCGGCCCGGTCCAACTGCCGCCGGTACAGGTCGGGCACCCCGGCGGACTGCACCATCGCGAACGACACCGGTCGCTCGATGTCCTCCGCAAGCTTGACCATCCAGTCGAGTTCGCGCATCGACGCCTCGGCGGGACTCTCGCCGGCGGCGCCCTGCGGCGCGACCTCGAACACCGCGCGTCCGCCCGCGGCCATCGCCCGGCCCAACCCGAACAGTTCACGCTCGGCGGCGTAGGTGCCCGGCACCGGTTCGCCGTCCATGGCGCGGTGCCCCTCGGTACGCGATGTGGAGAAACCCAGCGCGCCGGCTTCGACGGCCTCGCGCACGATTCGGGCCATCAGCGCGACGTCATCGTCGGTGGCCTCCTCGTTTCGGGCGCCGCGGTCACCCATCGCGTAGCCGCGCACCGCGCCGTGGGCGATCTGGGTGCCGAAATCGACGGCCAGGGGCCTCTTCTCGATCGCATCCAGGTACTCGGGAAAGCTCTCCCAGTCCCAGGTGATGCCCTCGGCGAGTGCCGACCCGGGAATGTCCTCGACGCCCTCCATGAGTTCGATCAGCCATTGTTCGCGTCCCGGCGACACCGGTGCGAACCCCACCCCGCAGTTTCCGCCGACCACCGTGGTGACGCCGTGCAGACTGGAGGGCTCCAACAGCGGGTCCCAGCTGACCTGGCCGTCGTAGTGGGTGTGGATGTCAACGAACCCGGGCGCGACGATCCGGTCGGTGGCGTCGAGGGTTTCGGCCGCCTGCGCCGTCGATCCCTCGTCGTCGCCCGCGCGCCTGCGCACTTCGACGATGCGCCCGTCCTTGACCCCGATGTCGGCGCGAAACCGCTGCGCGCCGGTACCGTCCACCACGGTTCCGTTGGTGATCAACAGGTCGAGCATGACGCCTCCTCAGACCAGGCCGGTCGCGTCGAACATCCACGACATGTCGGCGTTCGCGAAGTCCTCCAGCCAGGTCGGCGGCGCGTGGTTGGCCAGCGCGCCCATGTCCCAGTAGTCCTTCCACAACGTGATCTTGCCGTCCTCCACCCGATGCACCGAGACGAACTTCAGGACGGCGTGTTCGCCGGTGGGCCAATGCCATTCCTCGGAGTGCTCGTACATCACGTCGGTGCCGTCGTCGAGCATCAGGCCGGGGAAGTTCTCGTATGACGCCAGCGATTCCAGGCCGATCTTGAGTCGCTTGACGATGTTGTCGGGGCCCTTCGCCGCCGCGGCGGGACCGACGGGCATGTCGAGGTAGATGCAGTCCTCGGCCAGGAACGTCTTGAGCGCGTCCCAGTCGCGCGCCGACAACGCGTTCCACATGCCCAGGACCGTATCTTTAGCTGACACTTGACAACTCCGCTTCTCGTGACGACGGTGCCGGTGACTTGTGTGCGGCCCGCAGGAACCTGCCGGTGCGTTGGGTGCCGACGATCTCGGTGGGCCTGCCCCCGAGGACCACCGCACGGCCGCCGACGAGCACCGCGGCCACGGTGTCCTCGTTGCGGTTGACCATCCGCGACAGTCCGCCGTACTGCGCGACCGGTTCCTCCGCGTAGGCGTCCAACGAGGCGTCGAGGCGCTGCGGATCGATGACGACGAGGTCGGCGCGGTCCCCGAGGCGCAGGTGGCCGGCGTCGAGGCGGTACCAGTCGGCGAGTTCACCGGTGAGCCGGTGCACGGCCTGTTCGACGGTCATGAACGGCTTGCCCGCCTGCTCGGCGTCGCGCACATGGCGCAGCAGCCGCAGGCCCATGTTGTAGAACGCCATGTTGCGCAGGTGCGCGCCGGCGTCGGAGAAGCCCATCTGGATTCCGGTGTCGCGGGCCAGTTTCCTGAGGACGTCGGGCCGGTGGTTGGAGATGGTGGTGCGCCAGCGCAGCGCCGTGCCGTGCTCGACGACCAGGTCGAGGAAGGCGTCGACGGGGTGCAGGCCGCCGCGCTCGCGGCCCACGACGCCGAACGACTTGCCGACGACCGACGCGTCCGGGCACGCGACGATCTCGGTGTCGAAGAAGTCGCGCTGCCAGACGCGGATACCGAGCCTGCTCTCGTAGTCCTTGCGGAACCGGCGGCGATATGCCTCGTCGCGCATCAACTCGTTGCGCTGCACCTCGTCGCGCAGGTGCAGTGCCGCCGCACCCGCGCCGAACTCCTCGAAGACCACCAGATCGATACCGTCGGCGTAGACCTCGAACGGCACCGGCAGGTGCTGCCAGCGAAAGTCACCGCCCAACCGGTTGACCAGCCGGGCGGCCGGGCCCAGCCCGTGGATGCTGTACGGGTTCGACTTGACGTCGGCGGCCGAGAGCAGGCTGGTCTTGAGCTTGTTGCGGAAGATCCCCAGTGACTGCACCAGCTGCGAGGCCAGGTTGAGCGGGTTCTGGATGTCAGGTCCCGACTGCAGCACCCGCCCGCTGCGCCGCAGAATGGCCTTGAGCCGGCGCAGTTCACGGGGCTTGGCGTAGGTGGACGGCAAGGTGCGTGACCGGCAGACCTCACCGTCGAGCTTGTCGAATAGCAGCTGCTGCGAAGACATTCCGACGAAGCCGGCCTGGATAGCCTCGGTCAGCCAACGTTCCATCTGGGCCTGCTCGTCGCGCGTCGGCCTGGTGCGCTTGCAGGTGGCGCGCTGCAGGCCCATCGTGGCGGCCCGCATATCGGAATGCCCGATGAATGCGGCCAGATTCGGCCCCAGAGGCCGCGCTTCCAGCGCCGCGATGTACTGCTCGCAGTTCGTCCACGTCTTGTGCTCGTCGACGGCACCGACGACGTGCTCGCGAGGAATGGCTTCGACTCGGCCGAAGATGTCACCTGCGTCGGTGGCGTCGACGTGCACCGTCGACAGCGAGCACGATCCGAGCATCACGGTGGTCACCCCGTGACGCATCGACTCCAGCAGAGAAGGCCCGTTGAGCACCTCCACGTCGTAGTGGGTGTGGATGTCGAGCATCCCGGGCAGCACCCATTTGCCGGTCGCATCGATGACCTGTGGGCAGCCCGTCTCGTCGAGTACCTCTGTGGTGATCACCGCGACGTGGCCGTCTCGAATGCCGATGTTGCGCACCGCCGACGGCGCGCCGGTGCCGTCGAACCAGCGGCCGTTGCGGATGATCGTCTGGTAGGTCACCCCGTCATCGAACAGCGCCGGTGGTCGGGTGTCAACGAAAACCGTGAACAGATCTCCGATATTGTCTACTTCGCTGGCTGAGCTGGACCGATGTCGTCCCATCCGCCGCGTGGAGCGCCGCCGCGGGGGCATACTCACCGACGTGACCCCACTACAGCGCTACATCGCCGAAGAAATCGCCACCGATCACGTCGACGGCCTGCTGTCGCGGCGCGAGGCGCTCCGACGCCTCGCCCTACTCGGGGTGGGCACCGCCGGGGCGATGGCGTTGTTCTCCGCGTGCAGCCAGGGGGCGGAGCCGACGGACGATGCGCCGGTCACCTCCAGCGAGCCTGCCACTGTCAGCGGCCCGCCGCCGGGTGCCCAGACCGCGCTGCCGACGACGCCGGTCACCTGGGCCGGACCACGCGGCGAACTGCTGGGGGCGTGGGCCGAGGCGCCCGAGGCGCGCGGCGGAGTCCTGGTCATCCACGAGAACAAGGGGCTCAACGACTACATCCGTTCGGTAGCGGGCCGTTTCGCCGGTATCGGCTATTCGGCGCTGGCCATCGACCTGTTGTCCGCAGAAGGCGGGACGGCACGGTTTTCCGATCCCGCCGAGGCGACCGCGGCGCTGAGCAAGCTTCCGATCCGAGACGCCGTCGCGGACATGCGTTCGGGGATCGACGAATTGCAGCGGCGGGTGCCCGACCGCAAGATTGCCGCGGTCGGCTTCTGCATGGGCGGTGGGATGGTGTGGCGGCTGCTGGCGGCCGGTGAGCCGCGGCTGGCCGCCGCCGTTCCGTTCTACGGGCCGACGCCGGACAAGCCGAACTTCGAGGGCTCCAAAGATGTTGCAGTGCTAGGCATTTATGCCGCCGAGGATCAACGGGTCAACGCCACCGAGCCCGTCGCGAGGGCAGCGCTGCAGCAGGCGGGCATGGTGTTCGACCTTGTCACCGAACCCGACGCCGACCACGCCTTCTTCAACGACACCGGAGATCGGTACCAGCCCGTCGCCGCCGCGGACGCCTGGCGGCGCGTGCAGGATTGGTTCGCCCAACACGTCGGGTGATCTACCATCTGAGGGATGACCCGCTCGTTGCTGGTGCTGAGCGCCGCAGTCGCGCTGTCGGTCGCGGGCGCACCGGCAGTGGCGGGCGCTCAACCGGATACCTCGCTGTGTACATACAACATGTCGCCGCCCTATGTCGTGTCGGTGTCGGGCACCGACATGGTGACGGCGACGATCTCGCCGGGCGCATGCGACATGTCCACGACCTACCTGTCGGTGGTGTGCATTCAACTCGAAGGCGCCCCGGGCCCCGGCACATGCGTGCAGAACAACGGGATCCTCGAAGCCCAGGTCTTCTACTCCCCGTATGAGCCGGGCCAGACCTATGTGTCCACCGGCCGCGGATGCGCCACGACGGGCAACCCGCCGCAACCGGTCTGCGAGCCCGTCGGCCCCGTCACCGCGGCGTTGTAGAAACCGGTCCGATCCGGCCGCAACCGGTCGATAATCGGTGTTTCCGTGAGGCGACGACGCGAGGAGACATCGATGACAACGATCCGAAAGACGCTGGCGGGTGTGTGTCTTGTCGCGGCCCTCGCCGCATGCGGCGGCGAATCGGGCACCGCCACCGAATCCACCACCGAAAACACCACGGACACCACCGCCCCCGCCACCGCGACCGGCACCAGTGCAGAGGCGGAGGCCGCGGCGACGATCACCATCGAAAACATGAGCTTCGGCGATCCGATCACCGTCGCACCCGGCGCCCAGATCGCCGTCGAGAACAACGACTCGGCCGAACACTCCGTCACCTCGCAGACCGACGGTCAGTTCGACGTGCACGTCGACGGCGGGCAGCAGGGCACGTTGATCGCACCGACAGAACCCGGCGAGTACGCCTTCTACTGCATCTATCACCCGTCGATGACGGGCACGCTCATCGTCGGATAGCTCCGTCGGTTTAGGGGCGAGCCGCCGCGGGCACCCGCCGAATTAGCGGGTTCGTCAATCATGGTGAGCCGGCTCGACCTCGAAGGAGCCGACATGGACAACAACGCCCTGGTGTGGGTGATCATCGCGATCGCCGCGGTCATCGTCATCGCGATCATCGCGTTCGCCGCGCGTAATGCGCGCAACCACCGCAGGCACGCGGAGGCCCAGCGCTTGCGCGCGGAGGTCGACGAGCGCAGCCGGCACGTCGAGAAGCGCGAGGCCGTCGCGGCCGAGACCGACGCGCGGGCCCGCGCGGCCGCCGCCGAGGCCGAAGCCAAGGCGGCCGAAGCCGCCCGCCTGCAGGACACCGCACGTCAGCACCGCGACAACGCCGTGTCCTCTCGCGAGGAGCTCGAAGAGCAGCGTCAGCGTGCCGACGCCCTGGACCCGAAGTCGAACCCGGCGCAGACGGCAACGGGCCGCGCCGACGACATGCGCCCGGACACCGCATCCGCTGACGAGGAACCGCGTTCCCGCCAACAACAGCGCTCCTGACCGCCGGCGCGCGGCCGTTACCGCGGTGTCCAGGACACCGGCAGTCGCTTGATGCCGTGGATGAACGGTGACAGCAGTCGCGATGGTTCCTCGGTCGCGGCGATGTCGGGGATCCGGCGGTGCAGCTCCTCGAAGACGACACTGATCTCGCGGCGGGCCAGGTTGGCGCCGAGGCAGAAATGGGCGCCGCCGCCGCCGAACCCGGCGTGCGGGTTGGGCACGCGGGCAATGTCGAAGGTCCACGGATCGGCGAACCTGTCTTCGTCGCGGTTGGCCGAGCAGTACCACAGGGTGGCCTTGTCGCCGGCGGCCATCTTCACGCCGCGCAGTTCACAGTCCTCGGTCAGCGTGCGACGCATGTAGATCACCGGGGATGCCCACCGCACGATCTCCTCGACCGCGGTGGGCGCCAACGTCGCGTGGTCGGCCCACCATTTCGCCCGCTCCTCTGGGAAGCGGGTGAGCGCGAGAACGCCGTGGCTGATCGCGTTGCGGGTGGTTTCATTGCCCGCGACCACCAGCAGGATGAAGAACGACGCGATCTCGGCCGACGTCAGCCGCTCACCGTCGACCTCGGCGGCCACCAGCGCGGTGGTCAGATCGTCGTGCGGGTTGACGCGGCGGTCGTCCGCGTGGGCGGTGGCGTACGCGCCGATGTCCATCGCGACCTTGACGAACTCCTCGTAGTCCTGCGCGATGTCCTTGTCCCCGAACCCGAGGATGACGTTGGTCCAGTAGAAAATCTGCTGGTGGTCCTGCTCGGGGATGCCCATCATGTCGCAGATGACCTGCAGCGGCAGTGGGCCCGCCAACTCCGTGACCACCTCACCGTGGCCGTCGGGGTGGTTGGCGATCATCGCCTCGACCAGGCCTCGGGCCCGGTCGCGGACCGAGGCCTCGGTGCGCGCGACGACCCTGGGTGTGAACGCGCGGCTGACGATGTTGCGCAGGCGCAAATGACGCGGATCGTCCATCACGATCATCGAGCCGAAGTACTCCGACAGTTCGGGGTTCCCGTCGTTGATCGTGATGTTCGGGCTGGAACTGAAGATCTGCGGGTGGCGGCTGGCGTAGTGGACGTCGTCGAATCTGGTCAGCGCCCAGTGACCCGGACCCGTTTCGACCCCGGGTGTCTGCAGCGCCGGGTGGAACGAGATCGGCGCCTCGCGTCGCAGCGTCGCGAACGCGCCGTCGCGGAAATCGTCGTCTTGAACCCAGAACTTCCAGGCGCCGAGGTCGACGTCTGCCAACTCCACCTGCGGGGGAGGTGTGCCGTTGGCCCAAGTCGCGATACCCACCTCCCCGAGCGTAGGCCCCCATCTGCCGAGCAGACGCAAAAGTGGCCGAAACCCGGTGATTTCGGCGCCTTTCGCGTCTGCTCGCGGAGTAAAGGTGATAGGCACTGACCGTGCGTAACCCCCACGCCGGACAACCGTTTACGACTCCGGACGACGAAATCGCCGCGGCGCTGCTCGACGTGAGCATCCCGACGCTGATGTTGTCGCTGGTGCACATGTCGGGCGAGTTCGGCCTGATCCGCGGGCCGTTGCGGCCGGCCGGGTTGTTCCTCAACGAGGTGCAGGGCTACATGTCCGAGGAGGACAAGACCGCGGTGCGCAAGATCGCGTTGGAGATCATCGCCGACTACCGCGACCGCGGCTGCCCGGAACCCGAACCGATCGGGGCCGATTTGTTGCACGAGATGATGCAGTGGCTGGTCTGCGAAGAGGTGCCCGACGAGTACGTCCCGATGCTGCTCGAAGAGATGGAACTCGACGGCCGCGACGCACGAGAGGTGCCCACGGTCACCGGGGCCGAGAACTTTCCCGTCGTCGTGATCGGTTGCGGCGAGTCGGGTTTGCTGGCCGGCATCCGGCTCAAGGCGGCGGGCATTCCGTTCACCATCGTCGAGAAGAACTCCGGCGTCGGGGGGACGTGGTATCAGAACACCTACCCGGGCGCTCGGGTGGATGTGGGAAATCACTTCTACTGCTACAGCTTCGAGCCGACCGATCAGTGGTCACACTTCTTTGCCGAGCAACCCGAACTGCAAGCCTACTTCCAGCGCGTGATGGACAAATACGACATCGGCCCACACGTGTTGTGGCAGACCGAGGTCACCGACGCGTCATGGGACGACGACACCGCGACGTGGGTCGTTCGGGCTCGTGACAGCAGCGGCGCCACAACGGAGTTGAGCGCCCGCGCGCTGATCAGCGCGGTCGGGCAACTCAACCGGCCACATGTGCCGGAGATCGACGGCGGCCGGGACTTCGGCGGGGCGGCCTTTCATTCCAGCGAGTGGGATCACTCGGTCGACCTGCGTGACAAGCGGGTGGCCATGATCGGCGCGGGCGCAAGCGGATTCCAGATCGCGCCGGCAATCGCGCCCGACGTCGACCATCTGACCATCTTCCAGCGGACCGCCCAGTGGATGTTCCCGAACCCGAACTACCACGAGAAAGTCGGACCCGGTGTGCAGTGGGCGTTGCGGCATCTACCTTTCTACGGTCGCTGGTATCGGTTTCTGCTGTTCTGGCCCGGATGCGACAAGGGGTTGGACGCCGCGCGGGTCGAAGCGGACTATCCGGATCAACAGCGCGCCGTCAGCGAACTCAACGAGCTCACTCGAATCATGTTCACCGAGTGGATCAAAAGTCAGGCCGGCGACGATGCCGATCTGCTCGCCAAGGTGATCCCCGACTATCCGGCCACCGGCAAGCGCACCCTGCAGGACAACGGCAGTTGGCTTGCGACGCTCACCCGCGACAACGTCGATCTGGTGCGCACGGACATCGACCACATCGAGTCCGATGCGGTGGTGACCGAGGACGGGACGCGTCATCCGGCCGACGTCATCGTCTACGCCACCGGCTTTCATGCCAACAAGATGCTGTGGCCGATGACGATCCGCGGCCGCGGTGGCGAGGTTTTGGCCGATCGGTGGGGAGACCGCCCGTCGGCCTACCTGGGCATCACCGTGCCGGGCTTTCCGAACCTCTTCTGCATGTACGGCCCGGGCACCAACCTGGCAAGCGGGGGCAGCCTGATCTTCCACTCAGAGTGCCAAATGCGCTACATCACACAGTGTCTGGAGTTGCTGATCGCCGGTGGCCACCGGGCGGTCGAACCACGCGTGGACATCGCCGAGGACTGGCACCGCCGCAGCCAGGCCGAGATGCGAAAGATGGTGTGGTCTCAACCGTCGATCAGGCATTCGTTCTACAAGAACAGCCTCGGCGAGGTGCACTCGCTGAGCCCGTGGCGGCTGGTCGATTACTGGACCTGGACGCGCCAGCCCGATCCCGACGACTTCGTCTTCGAGTAACCCCGCTAGAGATACACGATGGCGGCGGCGCAGGCGGCGCTGCTGCCGATCAGCATCGCGAAGAAGGCACCGATCACCTGCCATGGCGGCACCGTCGGCCGCATGATGTCACCCCGGTCTGAGACCCACGCGGCGACGATGATGGCGAGCACGGCGCAACCGGCGATCGCCATCCCCAGTTCAGCCCACTCCATGAACGCTTCTCCCTCCTGGTTACCAGGCATTCTAGGGTGGCTGTAATCCGTTAGCCCAGAGACCAGTTCATGGTCGACCTCTTGCGCAGCCGATCGGGCTCAGGACACGGTCAAACTGCGCGTCTGCGCCCAGATCCAGTCCCAGGGCTGCTGGCGTCCGGTCATCAGATACGCGTGCATGTCGTCGCCGACTTCCCCCACGGTCCGGACCTCGGTGAAGTACGGGCGCAGGTCGCCGGGGTCGCCGCCGATGAACAGCGCGGTGTCGCGGTCGGCAGGCGGTGGGTGGAAGTAGCCGTAGCTCCGGTTGGTGCTGTACGCCTTGGGCAGGTCGTAGTGCTCGGCATAGCCGTCGATATACGCCGCCACGATGTAACTCTGGCCGATCACCGCGGTTCGATCGCGCTGGTAGACCGGCAGATCCCGGTAGACGTCCGCGGTGCGTTCGGCGATCTGTTCACCGGCGTCGGCCTGCACGATCGACACCGAGAGCGCCAGCGTCGCAATCGCAAGCGCCGCACTGACGGTGTAACCGGACCAGATCAGCCACGGCGGACGGGCGGCACCGGCTTCCCGACGCCGCTGCATACCGAGTGCTCCCGCGGCGGCCAGCGGCGCATAGAGCCCGGCCAGGTAGTACGGCCGCCCCGCGGTGGCCACGAACAACACATACAGCCCCACCGCCGCGATTGCGAGGAAGCGGTAGTCGCGCAGGTCCGGATCGCGAAACAGCCGCCAGAGGCCGTAGGACGCCAGCACCAGACCGGCCACGCCCGCATACACGACAAGCTGCACCGCGATCCAACCCCGCCCGCCGTACAGCGCCTCGGCCTCACCCGCGACCACCGGCGCCATCTGTAGCTGCGGCCAGCCGTGCAGGTGCTGCCACACCATGGTGGGCGCGGCGATCAGCGCGGCGAGACCGGCCGCGGCCCACAGCAGCGGCCGTCGCAGCAGTTCGCGCGGGCCCGCCACACAGACGGCGACCAGCATCACCGCGCACAACAGCAGCACCTGAAACTTCCCCAGCGCGGCGACACCCACGGCGACGCCCAGCACGGGCAGCAGGCGATCGTCGCGCAGCCGCACCCATCGCACCAGCAACCACACCACAACTAGCCACTGCACCGGTTCGAGCCCGTACGGGGTCAGCCAGTGCCCGGCCAACGACGACCAGATGACGGTGGCCTGTGCGGCGGCGGTGAAACCCTGTGCGCGCCGGTCGCATCCGAGTTCGCGCGCGATCAGGGCGGCAACGACCACGGCTCCGGCGGTCGCCAGCACCGCGGGCAGGCGCAGCGCGAACACCGAACCGGGCGCCACCGCGTCCATCACCGCGGCGACGGCGGGCGCCAGCGGTGGCTGGTCGGCCGACCCCCAGTCCAGGTGGTGGCGGCCGATGGCCAGCATGTACACCTCGTCGAACCAGTATCGCCTACCGAACACACCTGCAGCACAGTGCAATACAGCAACCACGCCGGCGATGGTCAGTACGGGTTTCGCGGCAAACGGTGCGACGGGACGGTTCGAAATGATCTCGGTTTGCGCCGTATCCACGTGCGCCCACGATACTGTCGCCAACATGACACTCGGCATCGACGAGCAGGTGCTCGCGGAGATGGCGCCGTTGTTGGCGGCGCTCGGGGAGCAGGAGGCCCCGGCGGTCGGCGACGTCGAGTCGCGTCGAGTCGGCGGACACCGAATGTTCGATCTGGTCGCCGCCCACCGGGCGCCGGTCACCGGGGTCGACACCGAGCGGCATTCGCTGACCACCGCCGACGGCGCCACGTTGGGGCTGACGTGGTATCACCCATCGGGTGTCGGCGGACCCGGCAGCGCGGCGCTGTATCTGCACGGCGGCGGGATGATCTTCGGCCTCGAGCATGTCGGCGCGTTCTACGACCTGGCGGTGCGAGAGTACGTGGCCGGTTCGCGCGTTCCGATGCTGCTCGTCGACTACCGCGTCGCGCCCGAACATCCCGATCCGACGCCGGTCGAAGACTGCTACGCCGCGTTGCGGTGGCTCGCCGACAACGCCGCAACGCTGGGTGTCGACCCCGGCCGCCTGGCGGTGATGGGGGACAGCGCGGGCGGCGGACTGGCCGCGGGGGTGTGCCTGATGGCCCGCGACCGCGGCGGCCCGACCGTCGCACAGCAGGTGCTGATCTACCCGATGCTCGACGACCGGCCGACGACCCCCGATGCGCGGCTGGCGCCGTTTCTGACCTGGTCCTACGACGACAACGTCACGGGGTGGGGTGCGCTGCTCGGTGAGAATGCCGGGGGTGATGCGGTCTCACCGTACGCCGCACCGGCGCGAGCCGATGATCTGTCTGGGCTGCCCGACACTTACCTCGACGTCGGCGATCTCGACATCTTCCGCAACGAGGACCTCGACTACGCCCGCCGACTCGCCGATGCGGGCGTACCGACGGAACTGCACGTGTATCCGGGCTGTCCGCACGCCTTTGAAGCGCTGGCCAGCGGCGCGGAGGTGTCTCGTCGGGTGTTCGGCGATCGGGTCAGACGCCTGCGTCTGCT
>NZ_JBEFST010000037.1:0-8151 GCF_053483675.1 Mycolicibacterium sp. XJ1819
TCTAGTCGGCGCAGCTTGCCCGAGGATGTGCGCGGCAGCGCGCCCGGCGCGAGGAAGACCACGTCGGAGGGCACCACACCGCACTCGGATGCCACGAGTTGGACCAATCTGCTTCTGGCGCCGGCCTGATCGTCGCCCTTGAACTCCGCGGCGATGACGAGGCCCGGGCGCGCGGCGCGTTCGTCGGTGCCCACCGCCACGACGGCGCCCTCACGCACACCGGGCACCTGCGCCGCGACCCGCTCGATCTCGGTGGGGAACAAGTTGCGTCCGGCCACCGTGATCAACTCCTTGACGCGTCCGCACACCACCAGGCCGCTGTCGACGAAGTAGCCGAGATCGCCTGTGGGAAACCACGCGTCGGGGTCGATCGGCGGCTGGCCGAGATAACCGGACATCATCGACGAGCCCCGCACCTCGATCTCACCGACCTCGCGGTCGACAATCCCGCCCGCCCGGCTGTCGGCCTCCGCGATGCGAACCTGCACACCCGGTATGGTTTCGCCGACGACTGCGAGGTTGCGCGCGGTGCGGCCCGCGTCGGTTTCGACCATGATCTCGTCCATCAAAAGGCCGCTGCCGGGCATGGGAACGCTTACCGCGCAGTTTGATTCGGCCAGACCGTAGGCCGGGGCCAGAACCTCGGGGTCGAATCCGAAGCGGACCATCTCGGCACCGAAGCGTTGGGTGCCCAGGCAGTCCACGGGCTCGCCGCCGTTGAGCGCGAAGCGCAGTGACGACAGATCGGCCTCGGTGACCACGCGCGCGTATTTGCCGATGACGTTGTAGGCCATGTTCGGCGCAGCGGTCACCGTCGCGCGGCTCTCGGTCAGCCACTGCAGCCAGCCGAGCGGTGAGGCCGAGAACGCGGAGGTAGGCGCCTGCCACATTTCGGCTCCCGCGAGGGCGTGCACGAGCAGAAACGTCAGCCCCATGTCGTGGTAGAGCGGAAGCCACGAGCAGCCGGTGTCAGCCGACTCGATGTCGATGCGTGTCACCAGGCCTCGAAGGTTGGCCAACACGGCGTCGGGGGACAGGCATGCGGTGCGCGGTGTTCCGGTGGACCCCGCGGTGCCCTGCAGCGTGGCGATGTCACCGCGGCCGGCCATATGCAGGCTCGCGGAGCGTTGCGGGTGCGCCACCGGGGTGATGTCGTGGACGTCCACCGAACTATCGGTGGCGCGCAGCAGTTCCAGGTGGTGGCCGTGGCTGAACACCGTGCGCACGCCGATGTCGGCGAACCGGTTCAACGTGGCGTGCGCCCACTGCCGTTCATCGGCGCCGCGTATCGGCCCCGGCAGGATTGACAGGGCCGCACCGGCCAGGAACGCCCCGGGGATCGCCGCGATGAGTTCGACGGTCGGGTCGCCCACCAGGCCGACGGCGTCGGCCTCGGTGTCGAGGGTCCGGGCGGCGACGTTCTCGGCGCGCTGGTGGACCTCCGGCCACGGGTGCCGGGCCCAGGCGCCGCTCTGCGAGTCGAGTACGACGAGATCGTGGTCCGTCGACGTCATCGCCTCGGTCAGCGCGGATGCCAGCGCTGTCACGGATTGCCCTGGCCCGCAGTGGTTTTGGCCAGGATGGCGGCTTCCAGGTCGCCGACGGTGTCGCAACCGAGCAAGTCTTCTTCGGTCAGCGCGACGCCAAGGCGGTCCTCGATGGCGACCATGCCGACGGCGAAGGCCACCGAGTCGAGGCCGACGTCGTCGATGAGGCGGGAGTCGCGGGTGACGCGGCGGATATCGACGTTCATATCGTCGCGCAGGATCTCGGAAAGGGCCGTGCTTACGGCTTCTGGAGGGGACGGTGTCACGGCGTGGGACGGTACACCGTCGAATCAGGTTAGGCTAGGCTTACCCCGATGCTCACCGATCGCGTACCAGCCGTAGGCTGCCACGTGGTCGACCGTCGTCGATGGAGACAAGGGCCGGCACGATTTCGCTGGTGACCAACCCGTCATCGGCGGTCAGTTCATCGACGATGTCGAAGGCGGCCGCGATCCTGGCCGGGGTGTCGACGACGATCGTGGTGACCGGCACCTTGCGGACCATTTGGATGAGTCGATCACCGTGCGGCTTCTGTCCGCCGCGAAACCCCCAGATGCCGCGTAACGCCGTCGCCCCATCCGCGGCGCCCGACGCGTGCAGTCGACGCACAAGGGCGCGGTGAACGGGAACGCCGTCGTGCAGTGTGGCCTCCGACGTGTAGACCATCAACTTCTGCCACAGTGAGCGTCCGGTCGCGTCCTTCTCCGGGAGCGCGGGAGGGCGTGTGAGTAGGTGTCCACGGCTCTTGCAGACCACAACCCGCTCGACCGTGTACAGCGGAACGGTTAGGACCCGCTCGAGATACTGGATCGCTTCTTGTGCCTGTGCCGCCGCGCCCACGGCGATGATCATCTCCGGCACGTCGACATTGGTGCTGAAGAACCGGGCGCGCTTGCGCAGGCCGTGTCGGGTGCCGTCCACGCCGAGAAACACCGTGGCGCCAGAGAATCCGAGGTCGTGCAGCGTGTCGCAGATCGGCCGGTGAGCCGGCCGTCCCGCAATTCGATCCTGACGCCCGACATAGACCGTCAGCTTTGTGGCTTCGGGTGGTGGTGGTCCGGCGGGCCCATTCGCACTGCCGACGAACCGCGCTCGTTCGAGAGTGACCAGACCGCTACGGGTCATCGCGGCCACCTGTTCGGCCAGTGGAGCGACTTTGTCGGCGAGGTCGACCGCCGCGACGGCGATCGGCGGGTCCTCGGACATGCTCAGCGTCCGGTCGGTGCGCACCTGACGGCGCGGACCGAACCCGGCGATGCCGCGCAGCACCACGCTGGTCGCCAGGTCTGCGTCGGCGTAAAGATCCAGCAGCGCGTCGGCAAGGAAGCGGTCGCCGTGACGCTGGCGCTCGCCGAAGTATGTCGTCAGCTTCAAATAGTCGGCGCTCACAGTGCTCACAGTGCGGCCCCGCACCAGATTCCGAGCGCCGCCGCCGCGACCCCGAGCGCCACGCTGACGACGATGTTCGCCGCGGCCGGCACGCTCTGTCGCTCCTCGCCCACGCGATGGGTCTCGAGCATCCAGGTCGAGAACGTCGTATAGGAACCGATCAGTGCCGTGCCGAACAACAGCGCCAGATGCGGGCTCAAGGCCAGGCCTGACAGCAGGCCCAGGATCAGGGCGCCGGTCACATTGACCACCAGCGTGCCGTACGGGAACACACCGCTGGTGCGCGCGGACACCGCGCGGTCGACGACGAACCGCAGCACCGCACCCACGCCGCCGAATGCGACCACACCGGCCCACAACGCCACGGTCATCCGCGCACCTGTACCCGCCGCACCAGCGCGGTCGCGATGTACACGGCGAGCAGACCGGCGATGATGCTGGCGGTCAAGTAGCCGGCCGCCAGCCCATAGTGCCGATGCTCCACCATCCTGACGAGCTCGACCTGCATCGTCGAGAAGGTGGTGAGCCCGCCGCACAGGCCGGTGCCGAGAAGCGGTCGGCGATAGCTTGACAGCGGCAGACGCTCCAGCAGTCGAGTGGTGAAGTAGCCGAGCAGGAAAGCCCCGACCACATTGGCGACGAACGTCGGCCACGGCCAGCGGCCGGGGTCGGGCGCGGCGAGGGTCTCCAGTCCGGCCCGCGCGAGCGTGCCGACCGCCCCTCCGGCGAACACCGCCGCCAATTCCCGTCGGTCGTAACCAAACACAACGGTCAGTATGTCGTGCAGCGGCCGGGTCACGCGGGAACCCGGCGTGGAGCACAATCGGGGTATGGCGTCGCACCCACGAGCCGGTCAGCCCGCGCAGCCCGAGGATCTCATCGACGTCGCGCAGGTGGTGACGGCTTATTACACAACGCAGCCCGATCCCGACGACGTCGATCAGCAGGTGGCGTTCGGCACGTCGGGGCATCGAGGGTCGAGCCTGGACGCGGCGTTCAACGAGGCCCACATCCTGGCGACCACGCAGGCCATCGTCGAATACCGGCGCGCGGCGGGCACGACCGGGCCGCTGTACCTCGGGCGTGACACGCATGCGCTGTCGGAGCCCGCGTGGGCGTCGGCGCTGGAAGTGCTCGCCGCCAACGACGTGGTGGCGATGATCGACGCGGCCGACCGGTACACCCCCACACCCGCCGTCAGCCACGCCATCCTCACCTTCAACCGGGGGCGCGACTCGGGCCTCGCCGACGGGATCGTGGTCACCCCGTCGCACAACCCGCCGCGTGACGGTGGCTTCAAGTACAACCCGCCCGACGGTGGACCCGCGGACACCGATGCCACCGGAGCGATCGCCAAACGCGCCAACGAGCTGCTGCGCGGCGGGCTCAAGGAGGTCAAGCGCGTGCCGCTGGCCCGCGCGCTGCGAAGCGCCGAGCGACACGACTACCTGAACGCCTACGTCGAGGACCTGTCAAGCGTCGTCGACGTGCACGCGATCAGCGCCCAGAAGATCCGCATCGGTGCCGACCCACTGGGCGGGGCCAGCGTGGACTACTGGGGTGCGATCGCCGAACGCCACAACCTCGACCTGACCGTGGTCAACCCGCTCGTCGACGCGACGTGGCGGTTCATGACGCTCGACACCGACGGCAAGATCCGGATGGACTGCAGTTCGCCGAACGCGATGGCGTCGCTCATCGCCAACCGTGACCACTATCAGATCGCGACCGGCAACGACGCCGACTCCGACCGGCACGGCATCGTGACGCCCGATGCCGGCCTGCTCAATCCGAACCACTATCTGGCGGTGGCGATCGACTACCTGTTCAGCCACCGGCCGGACTGGCCCGCCGCGACGGCGGTGGGCAAGACGGTGGTCAGCTCCTCGATCATCGACCGGGTGGTCGCCGGGCTCGGCCGTGACCTGGTCGAGGTGCCGGTGGGCTTCAAATGGTTCGTCGACGGTTTGCTCGCCGGGTCCATCGGTTTCGGCGGCGAGGAGAGCGCGGGGGCGTCGTTCCTGCGTCGCGACGGCTCGGTCTGGACCACCGACAAGGACGGCATCATCCTGGCGCTGCTGGCGTCGGAGATCCTGGCGGTGACGGGTCAGGCGCCGTCGCAGCGCTATCAGGAGTTGGCCGAAAAATTCGGTGCGCCGACGTATTCCCGCATCGATGCGCCCGCCGATCGGGAGCAGAAAGCCCGGCTGGCCAAGTTGTCGGCGGACGAGGTGAGCGCGACCGAGCTGGCGGGTGAACCGATCGTCGCCAAGCTGACCACGGCGCCGGGCAACGGCGCGCCCCTGGGCGGGCTGAAGGTGACGACCGAGAATGCGTGGTTCGCTGCGCGCCCGTCGGGGACCGAGGACGTGTACAAGATCTACGCCGAGTCGTTTCGGGGTCCCGAGCATCTGGCCGAGGTGCAGGAAGCGGCGCGCGAGGTGGTCAATAGGGTCATCGCGTGAGTTTGTCCGCGGAGGGTGACAGTACGAGTCACCCCAAACCCAGGCTGCCGCGTGAAGTCTGGGTGCTGGTCGGCGCGAACGTGGTGGTGGCGCTGGGCTACGGCGTGGTGGCTCCGGTGTTGCCGCAGTACGCCCGCCACTTCGGGGTCAGCATCAGCGCCGCGACATTCGTCATCACCGCCTTCGCGTTGATGCGGTTGATCGCCGCGCCGCCGGCCGGGCTTCTGGTGCAGCGGATGGGGGAGCGGCGGGTCTACATCAGCGGCCTGCTGATCGTCGCGCTGTCCACCGCGGCGTGCGCGTTCGCGCAGACGTATTGGCAGCTGCTGCTGTTCCGCTCGCTCGGCGGCCTGGGCTCGGCGATGTTCACGGTGTCCTCGCTGGGGCTGATGATCCGGATCTCACCCACAGATGCACGAGGCCGTGTCGCGGGCCTGTTCTCGACGGGGTTTCTCGTCGGCTCCGTCGGTGGGCCGGTGTTGGGCAGCCTGACCGCCGGGTTCGGCCTGGCGGCGCCGTTCGGGATTTACGGCGGCGCCCTGCTCATCGCGGCGACGGTGGTGTTCGTCAGCCTCCGGGGCAGTGCCGTCGCATCACCCGACACGAGCGCCGAGGCGACCATCTCGGTGCGTCAGGTGCTGCGCCACCGCGCGTACCGCGCCGCGCTGTTCTCCAACTTCAGCACCGGCTGGGCGGCGTTCGGGTTGCGTATCGCCCTGGTGCCGCTGTTCGTGGTCGAGGGGCTCGGCCACGGCACGGGCGCGGCGGGAGTTGCGTTGGCGGCCTTCGCGATCGGCAACGTGTCGGTGGTCATCCCCAGCGGCTATCTGTCCGACCGGATCGGCCGCCGCAAGCTGCTCATCATCGGGCTCTCGGTCTCGTCGGTGTCGACGATTCTGGTGGGCTTCACCACGTCGCTGCCGATCTTCTTGATCGCGGCGTACATCACCGGGGCGGCGACGGGCATCTTCGTCTCGCCGCAGCAGGCCGCCGTCGCCGACATCGTCGGCAACAAGGCACGCGGGGGTACTGCGGTGGCGACGTTTCAGATGATGGCCGACTTCGGTTCGATCATCGGCTCGCTGGTGGTGGGCCAGATCGCCGAGCGGGCGTCGTTCGGCTGGGCGTTCGTGGTCAGCGGCGCGATCCTGATGGTCGCCGCGGTGGGCTGGCTGTTCGCGCCGGAGACGCGGGGTCGGCCCGCCGCGCACACACCGGCGCGCGCCATCGGCCCCGAGGCCGGCGGCGAGGTGCCGTGAGGCCGTACGACCGTCGTCAGCGGTGCGCGGGCTCGAACAGTTCGATCAGGTTGCCCGCGGGGTCTTGCAGCAGAACTTGGTGACCGCCGGGGCCGCTGACGATGTCGTTGCGGAAGGTCAACCCCGCCGCGCTCAGTCGGTCCACCTCCGCGGTGATGTCGTCGACGATGAGGTGGATGCGGTTCCAGCCGCCGGGCACCGGGGTGGCACCGTCGGTCATCGGGCGCGCGCCCGAGCTGGTGGGACCGGAGAGCAGCAGGCGCAGGGGCCCGCGCAGCGCTTCGGCGAAGGCCGGACGGGCGTCGATACCCACCTCGAAGCCGAGGTGGGTGGTGTAGAACTCGACGGCTCTGTCGACGTCGTCGACGAGGTAGCGGACGCTGGCCAGTTCGGTTGAGGTGATCGCCATGATCGCGCTCCTAACTGTTGGGGGTGAGGGCCGGCAGCAAGAAATCGATGCGGGTGTTGAGTTCGCCTGCCACACGGCGGAATTCGGTATAGCTGACCCGGTCATCGGCTCCGGCAGCACTTGGGTCGGGCAGGCTCCAATGGATGGCCAACGACGAGCCGTGCTCTCTCGGGTGCTCACGCACCTTGTCGCACAACGTGATCACGTAATCGAAGGACTGGCCGGCCAGCGAGCGCAATCCTTTCGGCTGTTGATGTGTCAGGTCGAGACCGAAGTCCTCGCGCATGACACGCACCGCGTTCGGATGCAGATGAGCCTTGGGACGGCTGCCCGCGCTGGCCACCCGCACAAGGTTGTGGCTGCGATGACGAAGCAGCGCTTCGGCCATCGGCGACCGCGCGCTGTTGCCGGTGCACATGAACAGCACTGACTGGCCCGCGGGCGGGTGATTCGGCGGTTCGGCGGACAGTGTGAGCGCGGGATGCAGTGCGGCGGCGGCCTCACCGAAGGCGGCCGCGCAGCGGGTCAGGTTCAGGTGGTAGTAGCTGTCGCGGCCGTCGAAGCTGCTGCGCCTGGCCTGGACCAGCCCCGCGGCGCGCAGCAGACCCAGGTGATAGGAGACGAGGTTCTGCGGCTCGTCGATCGCTGTAGCCAATTCCCGCACCCGCCGATCGGTGCCCGACAGCTCGCGCAGCAGTGCCCATCGCAGCGGATGGGCGGCCATCCGCATGAGCAGTGGAACATCACCTCGTCTGGTGCCGGCCACGTCGCCGAGAATACCTCAAATCATTTTGATATGTTTGCGGCGGCGCTGGATGCAAGCGTCCGACCAGCGATTTTGAGCGCTTACCGCAGGTGGTGTAACTTCGATGGGCACGCTTCACGGGGCTATGGCGCAGCTGGTAGCGCACCACACTGGCAGTGTGGGGGTCAGGGGTTCGAGTCCCCTTAGCTCCACGTTTTGAAGGCCCGCTTCGACCTTTGGTTGGGGCGGGCTTTTTGGTGCCCGTCACTGCGGGCATGCGGGTGTCGGCGCCGTCGAGGGTGTTCGGGAGCTGTGATGGTTCGCGTTGGCGGTTAGG
>NZ_JBEFST010000038.1:0-6523 GCF_053483675.1 Mycolicibacterium sp. XJ1819
CGACGCAGCACTTTGAGCCGCCGGATCGCCTCGTCGAGGGTGCCGTCGCGGTTGCAAACGCGGAGCGCATCAGGTGATTACCAGCCGTGGCGCTGAGAGATGCCTCTACACATGACGCGGCCACCCAATGCAACGGAACCAAATAGGCGGGTTACCAGTAGCCCCCGGCGTAACGGGATACCCCGTCTCATCGCGCACGTCGACCACTCCCACCCGGTGGGCTGCTCCCCCGATGCCGATGAGGCCCGGCAATGTTCGCGGGCATCGATTAGGCCGCCGGCTACCTGTGAAGTGCGCCGCTCGCCCAGTTTTCATTTATCGCGCAAGGCCAAGGAACGCCATCATTGCCCGCTCAACCTCGACGACCTGTTCCGCTGTCAGGCGGCCAAGCCGGGCATGGACGTTCGGCCTTCTGACGGTTGTGAACTGATCGATCATCACGTCGCTATCGTGATCAAGGCCGGACAGTCGACCGTCTCCACCGGCTATCCGAATGCGCATCAGCGGTCCGTCCAACAGTGTGCTGGTCATCGGAGCGACAGTCACTGAACTCGTGGCGTCAAAAAAGCCATCCTGAATGATCACTGCCGGACGCGACTTCCCCGCGTAGGCGCCCCCCGCGACGGTCCAGATCTCCCCTCGGTTCACTCCTCGTCCCACGGTGTCGAGATTGCCTCAACGAACTCTTGGTCGTCGCCGCTCTCGTCCGCTCGTGCGACCAACGAAGCCTGACGATGCGCCTCGGCCGCAAAAGTCTCGGTCCGCACATCAGGTACCCAGACCTGTAGAGGCCGGAGGCCACGCTCCCGCATCCGTTGTTGGTACTCGCCGACTCTCTCCTTCACGGTCATGCCACGATGTCACATGTAACGCGCCGTCGCAGGTGTCGGATAAGCGCCCTGCCGGGCCATGGCGCAATCTCCTGTGCAGGGCGAAACATTGACCGTGACCGCGCCTCTATCGAACTGCCAACAAGACCGCGAAACCACCGTCGCCCGTCGTCTCAAAGAGTTGGCATTCTCCTAGGTGTCCTGCCATTTCATTGAGACGGGACAGCCCCCCTCGCGGGAACTTCCCCGTCCATAAGCAGTTTCCAGGACTGCATGCCGAGGAGACGAGCGAGATGCCCCTGCATCTGGACGCCGGTCGGCAACGGGCGCCACCAGATGGTCACCTCGGCGATCTTGCCGTCCGCGTCGAGCAGGATGTAGTCCATCCCGTCGACCACGGTGTCTTCAATCTGCAGCCGAAAATACGCGGCGTGGTGCGTCTCGCCGCTGAGAACTTCCTTGTAGCTGAGGTCGGCCGCCATCGTGCCGACCGTGTGTATTGCGTCCAGGACTGCCTCGCGGCCGGTGAGTGGCTCATTGCCGAGCGGGCCGTACAGCACCACGTCCTCGGCCAGAACTCTGGAAAGAGCGTCTTTGTCTGCGCCGCCGTGCATGTAGTTGACGAAATTCTTCACCGTGTCGCGGTGCGGGGCGAACGTGGTCATGGCTACTCCTTGTGGTCTTTGTGCTTGGGATGTGTCAGACGTGATCGCGAGGGCGCAGATATGTCGTCGTCGCTCACTCAGATCACCGTGGTTCCGCCGTCGACCACCAGCTCCATGCCGTTGACATAGCTCGAGTCGTCGGACGCGAGGAACAATGCGGCGGTCGCGATCTCCTCGGGGTGGCCCATCTCTCGCCGCGGGATCACGGATTCGAACTGTGCCTTCGTTTCCTCGTCCATCACCTCCGCCAACATCGGCGAGGCGACCTGGCCGGGGGTCAGCACGTTCACCCGGATCCTTCTGTCCCTCAACTCAGACACCCACACCCGTGCGTAGGCGGGCAGTACCGCCTTGCTTCCCGCGTACACACTCCAATTCGGGTAGCCACGCAGCGATGCGTTCGACCCGGTCATGAAGATCGAGCCGCCATCGTTGAACAGCGGTAGTGCCTTCTGGACCGTGAACAACGTGCCACGCGCGTTCAGCCAGAAGGCAGCATCGAACTGCTCCTCGGTGATTTCGCCGAGGCTGCCCTGCTCCCCCGTGCCGGCACTTGCCCACAGCACGTCGATCGCACCCTTTTCCCGTTCGACGGTGTCGAACAGACGGTCCAGGTCGTCTAGGTTGGCCGAGTCTCCCTGCACGCCGGTCACGTTCCGTCCGATCTGTTCGACCGCGAGGTCTACCGCGTCCTTCCGTCGGCCCGAGATGAAGACGTGGGCTCCCTCGTCTACGAAAAACTTGGCGCCAGCCAGCGCCATACCACTTGTCGCGCCGGTGATTACCGCGACCTTGCCATCGAGCTTTCCCACGATGTCTCCATTCATCTGATGGTGCCGGTGCTATTTGCACCCGATCTGAGTTTCATACTTGCGTGTCTGGCCGGCAGTCTGCGGGATCGCAAACCTGTTGTGCCATAGCATTTTCAGTGGATACAGCCGCACTTCCATTCGTGCGCAGTTCCCAGGGTCGCATACCGATGACATCCGCGAGGTTCCGCTGCAGTGCGACGCCCGAGGGCAGCGTGCGGTAGAAGATGCTGACTTCGGCGATCTTGCCGTTCGCGTCGAGCAGGACGAAGAAGATGCCGTTGACCG
This sequence comes from Mycolicibacterium sp. XJ1819, assembly GCF_053483675.1. Lineage (NCBI taxonomy): Bacteria > Bacillati > Actinomycetota > Actinomycetes > Mycobacteriales > Mycobacteriaceae > Mycobacterium > Mycolicibacterium sp. XJ1819. The sequence continues at coordinate 2,593 of NZ_JBEFST010000038.1, forward strand.
CGGCGTCCCCGACTTGCAGCCGGAAGTGTGCGGCGTGGTGGGTCTCACCGCTGAGGACCTCCAGATAGGTGTCATCGGACGACAGTCTGTTGACGGTCTTGATGGTCTGTACGGCGGCCTTGCGGCCGGCGATTGGCTCATCGCCGAACGGGCCGTACAGCACCACGTCCTCGGCAAGCAGACTGGTGAGGGTGTTCTCATCGGCGCCGCCGTGAATGCAGTCGACGAAGCACTCCAAGGTGTCGCGGTGCGGGGCGAACATGGTCATGGTTCCTCCTCGTAGGGGATCTCTCGGCGCGCCTAGGCCGTCAGCCGGTTCGAGAAGTAATTGCCGTTGTCCAAATCGGCGAGCAGGCTGGGCGCAGCGGGTTCCCAGCCCAGCGTTCGGCGCGTGATGAGGTTGGACGCCGGCACGGACATCGTGACCAGATTCGTGAACATCCCGAAGTAGGCGGGCAGCATCAGCACATCGACGGGCACACTCACGGTGGGCAGGCCCAGGCGGCTGCCGATGGCCTCGGCGATGTCGCGGAACGGGATGCCCCCGTCCGCAACCGCGTGCCAACGACTGCCGGCCGAACCCTTCTCCAACGCCAAGCGAAACAAAGAGGCGACATCGCGGATGTGCACTGCGCCCCAAAGGTTCGCGCCGTCTCCGGGGTAGCCGGCGAAGCCTTTCTCCTGCGCGAGCGCGATCAGCCCTGGGAGAAACCCTGCGCGATCGGTGGTGCTGTGCGCGATGGTGGGAAGCCGCACGATCGACGACCGCACTCCCTGCTCCGCAAGACCGACGACGGCAGTCTCCACGGCGTTGCGGAACCGCAGGGTGCCTTTGTGCGCGTCGCCGCTGGGAAGCGCCGGGTCGTCCTCGGTGGCCGGTCGGTTCAGGTTTCCGGGCGCGGCAATACTGCCCGCCACAACCAGTGGCTTTCCGGTTCCTGCGAGGGCCTCGCCGTACGCGAGCATGACCGGGACCTCTGCCCCGGTCACGGCGTTGATCCCGCCGGAGGGCAGGAGATCTTGCCGGTGTGCGACGTGGATCACCCCGTCGGTGTGTTCGGCCGTCTTCTTGAGCACATCGAGATCCTCGAGGCTGCCGCGCCGCACCTTCGCGCCGAGCGCGGCCAGGGTCCTCGCCGCTGCGTCCGACCGGGCCAGGCCGGTGACCTGGTGCCCGGCGGCAATGAGTTCGGGGATGATGTACGAACCGGAATGGCCGGTCCCGCCAGTGACGAAAACATGCATGTGACTGCCCTTCTGAGAGTAGGTGGAGAGGTGCGGGTGCGATCAGCCGACGACGCTGACCCCGAGGGCGAAGTTGGTGTGCTTGACGGAGTGGGTCATGAGGCCCAGCTGCATCAGGGCGACGTTCTCCAAGGTCCGTGCCATTGCCAGCTGCCCGGTGTCCAGCGGGCGCAATCCCAAGCTTTCGACGAACTCCGACACGCGTGTCTTCGCCTGCGCGTCATCGCCGGCGATGAAGACGTCCAACCGGCGACCCTCGACTGAGCCGGCCGCCAGAACGTTGGAAAAAAGGGTGTTGAACGCCTTGACGACGTGCGCGCCGGCGGGGGCGGCTGCGGCGATCTCCTGCGCGCCGGAACTGCCCTCCGGAGTGATAAAGCCGGTGAAGTCGGGTGTGACGGGGTTGGTGATGTCAACAATGATCTTGTCCTTCAGCGCGGCTCCGTACTCGCTGACCACCGCCTTCGCGCCGGCGTACGGCATGGCGAGGACAACGATGTCCCCTGCCGGGACGGATCCGGCCGTCCCGACCGTGGCGCCGTCGAGCGCGGCGGCCAGTTCCTTGGCTTTGACCGGGTCACGGCCGATGATTTCGACTGCGTTGCCGCCCGCGAGCGCCCGGTCGGCCAACGCGCTGGCCATGTTCCCTACGCCGATGATGCTGATGCTGATCATGAGAATGCCGTTTCGGTTGACGATGAAAAGGTTGATTACTCAACCTTACGCAGCATTGGCTGACGCGTCAACCAATTGGGTAGGATGAATTTCGATGAAACCGAACTGGCTGAACGCTCGTGAGGCTCGCGCCTGGCGTGCCTTTGTGTACTCGCATCAACAGATTGAGCTCCACTTGATCCGGAGCCTGCAGAGATCGGGCCTGTCCGGGGCCGACTACGAGGTCCTGGCCGCGCTCTCGGGCCACGACGGGGACCGTATGTCCGCCCGCGACCTGGGCGAAGCCCTGAGTTGGGAGAAAAGCCGTCTCTCCCACCAGTTGCGGCGCATGCAGGCCGACGGGCTGATCAGCCGCGAGCCCAACCCCGACGACGCCCGCAGCACCATGGTCCGCCTGCTGCCCGCCGGACGCGCCGCTATCGAGAAGGCGGCTCCCGGGCACGTGGATGACGTCCGCCGGAACTTCATCGACCTCTTTACCCCGGCCGAGCTCGACACGCTCGCCACCCTCAACGAACGAATCCTGCACCACCTGGCCGAGATCGACCGCGCCGCCAGAGTCAAGCGTTCATGACCTCCCTTGTCCGTGAGCGATTCGCCCCACCTGGGTTGGTGCACCAGTGAGGCTCGTCGGATCACCCAGCCGGTGTACCCGCAGTTGCCATACTTATTGCTGCGTAACGTGATTCGGCGCTGCGCCACCTCGGCCAGTCATCGGGCGCGTCCGGCGCGCCACACAACCCTGGCTCAAGCGCGGCGAGTGGTCGCCATGCGTGAAGTAACTCCGGCGCGGCGATGATGAAGACGTGACTCAGCCTGGATACGACGTACTCGCCGAGCGTTACGCCGCGATGATGTCGGCGCCCGCTGCTCGGCGGATCGCGACAGCACGGGAATGTGCCTGTAGCGGACAGTCATCGCGCACACTGGGACACGCATCCGACAGCAATGGAGGTACGGTGCCGGAAACCAGCCCCGTGGCCGAGTTCGACTACATCATCGTCGGGGCAGGCAGCGCCGGCTGCTTGCTCGCCAACCGGCTCAGCGCCAACCCGGACCACCGCGTGCTCCTGATTGAGGCCGGCGGCAAAGACAACTGGTTCTGGATCAAGGTGCCGGTCGGCTACCTGTACACCATTGCCAACCCTCGCACCGACTGGTGCTTCACCACCGAGCCCGATCCGGGGCTGGCCGGACGCAGCATCATCTATGCGCGCGGGCGCGTGATCGGCGGCTGCTCCTCGATCAACGCCATGATCCACATGCGCGGGCAAGCAAGCGATTACGAACTGTGGGCGCACGCTACCGGCGACGAGCGCTGGCTCTGGGACGGCCCGGGCCAGACGCTGGCCATCTACAAGGAGTTGGAAGACTACTTCGGCGGCGCCGACGACTGGCACGGCACCGGTGGCGAGATTCGGGTCGAGCGGCCGCGTGTGCGGTGGAAGATCCTGGACGCCTGGCAGGCCGCGGCTGCCCAGTTGGGCATTGTGCCGATCGAGGAGTTCAACCGTGGCGACAACTCCGGAAGCGCGTACTTCCACGTCAATCAACGGCGTGGCCGACGCTGGTCGATGGCCGATGCCTTCCTACACCCGGTCACCCGCCGGCCCAACCTCACCGTCTACACCCAGACCCAGGCGTTACAGCTGCTGTTGGACGATCAGGTCCACGAGAGTCAGCGTCGTGGTGCCTGGACGACGGCGCAGCGCCGCGCCACTGGGCTTCGGCTGCTCAAAGACGGCCAGATCGTCGACGTGCGAGCCCGCCGGGAGGTGATCCTGGCCGCGGGAGCCATCGGCACGCCACATCTGATGCAGGTCTCGGGTCTGGGCCCCGCCGGGCTGCTCGCCCAACACCACGTACCGGTGGCCGTCGATCTGCCAGGGGTCGGTGAAAACCTCCAGGACCATCTGCAGCTGAGAATGGTCTACCGCGTTCAGGGCGCGCGCACCGTCAACACGCTGTACCGGAACTGGATCACCCGCGCGGGCATGGGTATTCAGTACCT
>NZ_JBEFST010000039.1:0-5228 GCF_053483675.1 Mycolicibacterium sp. XJ1819
GTGGGTGTGTTGTTTGAGAACTCAATAGTGTGTTTGGTGGTTTTTGTTTGTTGTTGTTTTTTGCCATGCCTCTTTTTCCCGTTTGGGGTGTGGTTTTTTGTTTTGCCAGTTTGATTTTCTGGACAGTTTTTGTTTGGAGAGTTTGATCCTGGCTCAGGACGAACGCTGGCGGCGTGCTTAACACATGCAAGTCGAACGGAAAGGCCCAGCTTGCTGGGTGCTCGAGTGGCGAACGGGTGAGTAACACGTGGGTGATCTGCCCTGCACTTTGGGATAAGCCTGGGAAACTGGGTCTAATACCGAATACACCCTGCTGGTCGCATGGCCTGGTGGGGGAAAGCTTTTGCGGTGTGGGATGGGCCCGCGGCCTATCAGCTTGTTGGTGGGGTGATGGCCTACCAAGGCGACGACGGGTAGCCGGCCTGAGAGGGTGACCGGCCACACTGGGACTGAGATACGGCCCAGACTCCTACGGGAGGCAGCAGTGGGGAATATTGCACAATGGGCGCAAGCCTGATGCAGCGACGCCGCGTGGGGGATGACGGCCTTCGGGTTGTAAACCTCTTTCAGCACCGACGAAGCGTAAGTGACGGTAGGTGCAGAAGAAGGACCGGCCAACTACGTGCCAGCAGCCGCGGTAATACGTAGGGTCCGAGCGTTGTCCGGAATTACTGGGCGTAAAGAGCTCGTAGGTGGTTTGTCGCGTTGTTCGTGAAAACTCACAGCTTAACTGTGGGCGTGCGGGCGATACGGGCAGACTGGAGTACTGCAGGGGAGACTGGAATTCCTGGTGTAGCGGTGGAATGCGCAGATATCAGGAGGAACACCGGTGGCGAAGGCGGGTCTCTGGGCAGTAACTGACGCTGAGGAGCGAAAGCGTGGGGAGCGAACAGGATTAGATACCCTGGTAGTCCACGCCGTAAACGGTGGGTACTAGGTGTGGGTTCTTTCCTAAGGATCCGTGCCGTAGCTAACGCATTAAGTACCCCGCCTGGGGAGTACGGCCGCAAGGCTAAAACTCAAAGGAATTGACGGGGGCCCGCACAAGCGGCGGAGCATGTGGATTAATTCGATGCAACGCGAAGAACCTTACCTGGGTTTGACATGCACAGGACGCCGGCAGAGATGTCGGTTCCCTTGTGGCCTGTGTGCAGGTGGTGCATGGCTGTCGTCAGCTCGTGTCGTGAGATGTTGGGTTAAGTCCCGCAACGAGCGCAACCCTTGTCTCATGTTGCCAGCGCGTTATGGCGGGGACTCGTGAGAGACTGCCGGGGTCAACTCGGAGGAAGGTGGGGATGACGTCAAGTCATCATGCCCCTTATGTCCAGGGCTTCACACATGCTACAATGGCCGGTACAAAGGGCTGCGATGCCGTGAGGTGGAGCGAATCCTTTCAAAGCCGGTCTCAGTTCGGATCGGGGTCTGCAACTCGACCCCGTGAAGTCGGAGTCGCTAGTAATCGCAGATCAGCAACGCTGCGGTGAATACGTTCCCGGGCCTTGTACACACCGCCCGTCACGTCATGAAAGTCGGTAACACCCGAAGCCGGTGGCCTAACCCGTCAGGGAGGGAGCCGTCGAAGGTGGGATCGGCGATTGGGACGAAGTCGTAACAAGGTAGCCGTACCGGAAGGTGCGGCTGGATCACCTCCTTTCTAAGGAGCACCACGAGAGGGCCAGGACGTTGGGTTCTGGTCGGGCCGTGATGGAACCTGTGGCTGTAGTGGCGCGGGTTGGGTGCACAACGAACGCGTGTCGGCTGGGGGGAAACCGGTCGGCGAAAAAGGGACTGCCAGACACACTATTGGGCTTTGAGACAACAAGCCCGCTATCTCTTCGTCCCGTGTGATGGGAAACCGGGGATAGGGAGTCGGCGTGTTGTTGCCCTGCTTTGGTGGTGGGGTGTGGTGTTTGATTTGTGGATAGTGGTTGCGAGCATCTAGAGCGCGACACGTGACGGCGCCCCGTGGAGGGGTGTTGTTGGGTGTGGTGTTCTTTGCAATTTCTTCTGAATATTGATTTGTGTTTGTGTAAGTGTTTTAGGGCGCATGGTGGATGCCTTGGCACTGAGAGCCGATGAAGGACGTGGGAGGCTGCGATATGCCTCGGGGAGTTGTCAACCGAGCGTGGATCCGAGGATGTCCGAATGGGGAAACCCGGCACGAGTGATGTCGTGTCACCCAGCGCTGAATGTATAGGCGTTGGGGGGGAACGCGGGGAAGTGAAACATCTCAGTACCCGTAGGAAGAGAAAACAATTGTGATTCCGTTAGTAGTGGCGAGCGAACGCGGAGGATGGCTAAACCGTGCACATGTGAGACTGGATAGGGGTTGTGTGTGCGGGGTTGTGGGAGTGCTGTGTCTGGTTCTATCCGGCCGGAGGGCAGTCAGAAAGTGTTGTGGTTAGCGGAAGTGGCCTGGGATGGTCTGCCGTAGACGGTGAGAGCCCGGTACGTGAAAACCTGACACCTGTCTTGCAGTGTTTCCCGAGTAGCAGCGGGCCCGTGGAATCTGCTGTGAATCTGCCGGGACCACCCGGTAAGCCTGAATACTTCTCAGTGACCGATAGCGGATCAGTACCGTGAGGGAATGGTGAAAAGTACCCCGGGAGGGGAGTGAAAGAGTACCTGAAACCGTGTGCCTACAAGCCGTCAGAGCCTTCGACTTTGTTGTGGGGTGATGGCGTGCCTTTTGAAGAATGAGCCTGCGAGTCACCGACATGTCGCGAGGTTAACCCGTGGTGGGGTAGCCGCAGCGAAAGCGAGTCTGAATAGGGCGTATCCAATCCGTAGGGGTTGGTGTAGTGGTGTGTTGTGGACCCGAAGCGGAGTGATCTACCCATGGCCAGGGTGAAGCGCGGGTAAGACCGCGTGGAGGCCCGAACCCACTTAGGTTGAAGACTGAGGGGATGAGTTGTGGGTAGGGGTGAAAGGCCAATCAAACTCCGTGATAGCTGGTTCTCCCCGAAATGCATTTAGGTGCAGCGTCACATGGTTCTTGTTGGAGGTAGAGCTACTGGATGGCCGATGGGCCCTACTAGGTTACTGACGTCAGCCAAACTCCGAATGCCGACAAGTCATAGTGTGGCAGTGAGACGGCGGGGGATAAGCTCCGTGCGTCGAGAGGGAAACAGCCCAGATCGCCGGCTAAGGCCCCTAAGCGTGTGCTAAGTGGAAAAGGATGTGCAGTCGCGAAGACAACCAGGAGGTTGGCTTAGAAGCAGCCACCCTTGAAAGAGTGCGTAATAGCTCACTGGTCAAGTGATTGTGCGCCGATAATGTAGCGGGGCTCAAGCACACCGCCGAAGCCGCGGCAGTCCATGCCCTTTTGGGGGTGTGGGTTGGGTAGGGGAGCGTCCTGCATCCGGTGAAGCCACGAAGTGATTCAGTGGTGGAGGGTGTGGGAGTGAGAATGCAGGCATGAGTAGCGATAAGGCAAGTGAGAACCTTGCCCGCCGGAAGACCAAGGGTTCCTGGGCCAGGCCAGTCCGCCCAGGGTGAGTCGGGACCTAAGGCGAGGCCGACAGGCGTAGTCGATGGACAACGGGTTGATATTCCCGTACCCGTGTATGAGCGTCCCTGATGAATCCGTTCTGCTAACCACCCAAAAGGTGGCCTATCAATCCCTTCGGGGTGCGAGGGTCATTGGCTGCGTGGGACCCGGACGGGTAGTAGTCAAGCGATGGGGTGACGCAGGAAGGTAGCCGTACCAGTCAGTGGTAATACTGGGGCAAGCCCGTAGGACGAGTGATAGGTAAATCCGTCACTCACATGTCTGAGAGGTGATGCATAGCCGAGTGAGGCGAATTCGGTGATCCTATGCTGTCGAGAAAAGCCTCTAGCGAGCGCATACACGGCCCGTACCCCAAACCAACACAGGTGGTCAGGTAGAGAATACCGAGGCGTACGAGTGAACTATGGTTAAGGAACTCGGCAAAATGCCCCCGTAACTTCGGGAGAAGGGGGACCCGCACACTGTGTAAGCCCTTGCGGCCCAAGCGGGAGTGGGTGGCACAAACCAGTGAGAAGCGACTGTTTACTAAAAACACAGGTCCGTGCGAAGTCGCAAGACGAGGTATACGGACTGACGCCTGCCCGGTGCTGGAAGGTTAAGAGGACCCGTCAACCCCTCTCGAGGGGTGAAGCGGAGAATTTAAGCCCCAGTAAACGGCGGTGGTAACTATAACCATCCTAAGGTAGCGAAATTCCTTGTCGGGTAAGTTCCGACCTGCACGAATGGCGTAACGACTTCTCAGCTGTCTCAACCATAGACTCGGCGAAATTGCATTACGAGTAAAGATGCTCGTTACGCGCGGCAGGACGAAAAGACCCCGGGACCTTCACTACAACTTGGTATTGGTGCTCGATTCGGTTTGTGTAGGATAGGTGGGAGACTGCGAAACCCAGACGCCAGTTTGGGTGGAGTCATCGTTGAAATACCACTCTGATCGTATTGGGCCTCTAACCTCGAACCGTCTATCCGGTTCAGGGACAGTGCCTGGCGGGTAGTTTAACTGGGGCGGTTGCCTCCAAAAATGTAACGGAGGCGCCCAAAGGTTCCCTCAACCTGGATGGCAATCAGGTGTTGAGTGTAAGTGCACAAGGGAGCTTGACTGCGAGACGAACATGTCAAGCAGGGACGAAAGTCGGGACTAGTGATCCGGCACCCCCGAGTGGAAGGGGTGTCGCTCAACGGATAAAAGGTACCCCGGGGATAACAGGCTGATCTTCCCCAAGAGTCCATATCGACGGGATGGTTTGGCACCTCGATGTCGGCTCGTCGCATCCTGGGGCTGGAGCAGGTCCCAAGGGTTGGGCTGTTCGCCCATTAAAGCGGCACGCGAGCTGGGTTTAGAACGTCGTGAGACAGTTCGGTCTCTATCCGCCGCGCGCGTCAGAAGCTTGAGGAAACCTGTCCCTAGTACGAGAGGACCGGGACGGACGAACCTCTGGTACACCAGTTGTCCCACCAGGGGCACCGCTGGATAGCCACGTTCGGACAGGATAACCGCTGAAAGCATCTAAGCGGGAAACCAACTCCAAGACCAGGCTTCTCACCCATTCAAGTGGGATAAGGCCCCCCGCAGAACACGGGATCGATAGACCAGACCTACACACCCCGCAAGGGGCGCAGGGAACTGGCACTAACCGGCCGAAAACTTACCAACACACACTCGCAACCACACCCCACAAACCACTCCACACCCCGCCACCAAACAACACCAACAAAA
>NZ_JBEFST010000040.1:0-1557 GCF_053483675.1 Mycolicibacterium sp. XJ1819
CGCCGCTTCGGCTCCCGACGGCGATAGGTTTGGCGGCGTGGAGAAAGTCATCATCACGTTGCGTGGGGCCGACGCAGACGACGAGTGGTGCGCGCGGATGCGCACCGAGGTGGCGGCCGATCTCATCGACACCGACCCGCCGGGGTTGACACTGAACATCACCGACGCGGCGGTGCGCGACTCGCTGATGACGTTGACCACCCTGGATCCGCCCGCGGTGGGAGTGGTCAACGTGTGGACCCAGCAGTGCTACGGCGATGCGCTGCAGGCGATGATCGCGCGACTGGAGCGGGAATGCGAGCACGTGGCGGCCTATCTGGTCACCGAATCGGTACCGCTGCCGCCGCCGGACACCGCGCCGGGGCAGCGCACTGAGGGGCTGGCCAACGTCGCTCTGCTGCGCAGGCCGACCGATCTGGACGAGGCAACCTGGCTCGGGCGTTGGCAGATCGACCACACCCCGGTGGCGATCGCGACGCAGGCGACGTTCGGGTACATCCAGAACGCCGTCGTGCGCCCGCTGACCCCCGGGGCGCCGACGCTGGCCGCGATCGTCGAGGAGCTGTTCCCCGAGGCGGCGATATCGGATTTGCACGCGTTTTTCGGGGCCGCCGACGACGACGATCTGCGCGACCGTATGGAGCGCATGGTGACCAGTACGGCGGCGTTCGGCGCCAACCGCGACGTGGACACGGTGCCGACCAGCCGCTACCTCTACCGAACGCCGTTCACCACGGCGCGCCACGCACCCGCTCGGCCGCGTGGCGCGCGCTAACGCTTACGCTGCTGCCGTGGTACTGAAGATCAGCGACGACGCGCGGGTGCGCACGCTCACCCTGAACCGGCCCGACGTGCTCAACGCCTTCAACGAAGAGTTGTACAACGCCACCGCGGTCGCGCTGCGCGACGCCGCGGAAGACCCGGAGGTCGCCGTCATCCTGCTGACCGGCTCGGGCAGAGCCTTCAGCGCGGGTAACGATCTCAACGAGATGGCCAGGCGGATCAGCGATCCCGCCTTCAACGAGCAGGGCAGCCACTTCACCGACATGATCGAGGCGCTGGCCGATCTGCCGAAACCGCTGATCTGTGCGGTCAACGGGGTCGGGGTCGGCATCGGTGCGACCCTGCTCGGTTACGCCGACCTGGTCTTCATGTCCTCGACCGCCCGCCTCAAAACACCGTTCACCAGCCTCGGCGTGGCACCGGAGGCGGCGTCGTCGTATCTGTTGCCGCGGTTGATGGGTCGGCAGAACGCGGCCTGGCTGCTGATGTCCTCGGAGTGGATCGACGCCGAAGAGGCCCGTGAGATGGGGTTGGCGTGGAAGGTCTGCGCACCCGACGAGTTGCTGCCCGAGGCGCGTCGACGCGCTGAAGTACTTGCCTCCCGGCCGATTCCGAGCCTGATGGCGGTGAAGCAGACGATTGTCGCGCCCACCCGCGAGGGGATCGCCGCGGCGACGGCCAGGGAGATCGAACACTTCGCCGTCCTGATGGGCGGGGCGGCCAACGCTGAAGCCGTCGCCGAATTCACCGGCAGGCGCCGAGAGGGGGACGGCT
>NZ_JBEFST010000041.1:0-1523 GCF_053483675.1 Mycolicibacterium sp. XJ1819
CGCATGAGTTGCCCTGTGTCAAGCCGTTGCGGGTTGGTCCTGGTTGAGGAGTCTTTGGAGGGCTCGGTGTTGGGTGGGGTCGTAGGTGGTGTTGTCGTGCCAGCAGCGCCAGATGATGTGCAGCCAGGCGCGGGCGAGGATGCGCACGGCGTGCGGGTGGTCGTGGCCGCGGGCTCGGGCCCGGTCGTAGAGGTCGGCGGCCCAGGGGTTGGCTCGGCGGCTGTCGCCGGCGAAGTCGCAGACCGCGTCGCGGAGTTGTTTGTCTGCGGCCCAACGGAATCCGACGTGTTTGACTTTGCCGGATTGGCGGGTGGAGGGGGCCACTCCGGCCAGACACGCCAGCGATTCTGGGGTGGGGAACCGTCCGCGGCAGTCCCCGATTTCGGCGAGCAGGCGGGCGGCGCGGTTGGTTCCGGAGCGGGGCAGGCTGGTGAAGATCTGCGCGTCGCTGTGGGCGGCGAGTTGGGTGGCGATGCTGTCATCAAGAATCTTGATTTGCGCGGTCACGGTGGCCAGGGTCCGCACGTAGGTGCCGGTGATGGTGGCGCCGTCGATCCCGGTCGCGCCGCGAGGTGCGCTGGTGAGGCGGCGGTGCAACTCGCGGGGGTGGGTGCGTCCGCTGTAGCCGACGCTGGCCAGCCAGTTGGCCATCCGGGTGACCGAGAGCCAGTCGGCGCGGTCCTGGCAGTCGAAGCGGGTCAGGAACGCCATGCTGATTGGCGAGTCGATGTCGGCGAAGAGCCCGACCGCGCCGGGGAACACGATCATCAGATGAGCGCGCAGTTGGTTGGCGACCGCGACACGGTGGGCGACGAGGTTCTTGCGGGCCCGACATGTCTGACGCAAGGCCACGGTGGCCGGGGCATCGGGCAGCAGCGGGTGCAGTCGGGCGCGGTCGGTGCGCAGGGTGTCGGCGAGCACGAAAGCGTCGAAGCGGTCGTCTTTGTTGCCGGCCGAGCCGTAGCGTCCGCGCAGGTTCTTGACCTGGTTGGGGCTGATCACCACGACCGTGATCCCGGCTTCGAGCAGGGTGTCTACGACCGGGCCGTCGGGACGCTCGATGGCGACCTCGTTGGCACCGGCGGTGGACAGCGTTGTGAGCAGTTCACGCAGGCCGGCCGCGTCGTGGGTGATCGTGCGGCGCGTGATTTCTCGACCGTCGGCGTCGACGATCGAGATCGCATGGTCGTCGCGGGCCCAGTCGATTCCAGCGGTGAGTCCGTTGTCGGGTTTCGGTGGCAGGGTATTTCGGGCAGACTTCATGACAGCCTCCTCGCTGCTTGTCCCAGTGGGGAGGCACCCTTTGGTGGTACCGGGGCACGGCTGCCGGTTCGCTCACTGAGCGGCGCTCAACGGCGCATAGCCCTGTCGACGGTCGGCGTGCTCCGGGTAACCGCTGATCTCCGCAGAACTCATGCTGGACATCAACAGTGTCGAGCGAGCAGGGCGGTAGACCAGCGGCACCCAGGGTGCATCGGCAATCCATCCAAGATCACCGACACAAGGATGGTGCACCAGTGAGC
>NZ_JBEFST010000042.1:0-1349 GCF_053483675.1 Mycolicibacterium sp. XJ1819
GGTTCCAGCCGTAGCTGCGTTTGATGTGGTTGATTCGGCCTTCGGATCCGGTGCGCCATTTGACCTTGTCTCGGAAGGCTCGCCGGTGTTCGAATTCCCGGCGCGCTGCGGTGGGTTTACTTGTGCGAGGGATCGCCACACTGCGCACACCCAGTTCGTGCAGATTGTCTTCGACCGATGCGTGGCCATAGCCGCGGTCGGCGGTGACCGCGCGCGGGGTGTGGCCGGTGCGGCGGCTGATCCGTTCGATGGCCGGGGCCAGCTGCGGGGCATCGGGCGGATTGCCCATCTCGATGTTGTGGTCGAGGATGACCCCGTCGGCGTTGTCGACGATTTGGGCTTTGTAACCGAACTCCACGGGCTTGCCCAGACGTCCCTTGCGGATCGGGCGGGCATCAACGTCGTGCAGGCTGACCAGCCGGGTGGCCGATTCGGGCATCACCCCGGCTAGCCGGGAACGGGTCTGGGCGACAACACGTTCAGTGCGTTCCACCAGGGTGGTCAAGGCGTTGATCGCCCGGTGCAGCCGGCCCTTGCGCTGACCGGTCGCACCGCGCAGCGCACGTTTGGCATTGCGGATGACTGAAGTCGCCTCACGCATGGTTCGTTCGGCGATCCCGGTCAGCTCACCGGTGATCCTGCGCACCGCGGCCTGAGCCTGGTCGCGTTGCTGCTGCCCGCGCAGCTTGAGCTTGGCTGCGATCGAGCGGGCTGCCCGCCCGGCCGAGCGACGCCGATCACGCGCGAGGGTTCGGGTGGCCCCGCCGGCATCTTTGATCCGCGCCACCGTGCGCGCCATCGAACCGATCGCCTTGGCCAGCAGACCCGAATCGGTCGGGTAGGCCACCGCGCCCGCGACCACGGTGGTGTCGGCGCGGACCTTGTCGGTGCGCAGCAGCTTGGCCGCGCTGGCCTTGGCCAGCAGCGCCTCATTGAGCCCGGCGACGGCTTCATCCCCGCAACGGCTGGTGATCTTCATCAACGTGGTGGGATGGGGCACCCGGGTCCCGAACGGGATCCGGCAAAACCGCTGCCAGGAAATCGAATCGCCCACTTCGCGGCACAGCGACTCGAAGCCCAGCCGATAGCGGAACTTCAAGAACATCAACCGCAGATAGGTTTCCATCGGGATCGACGGCCGCCCGATCCGGGCATCGAAATACGCGGCGAACGGCGCGAAGAACACCGGATCATCGAGCAGTGCGTCGACTCGACCCAATTCCACCGACAACACCAACAGCTCGGGCGGCAGAATGGAGTCCCACAATGTCGGCTGGTCGTTTACAGTACGAAACATGATGTCCTCGAATCCTTCTCGCCAAGGGTTCGAGGACATCATCCCAGCTCAA
>NZ_JBEFST010000043.1:0-1302 GCF_053483675.1 Mycolicibacterium sp. XJ1819
CCTGACTTGGCTCACGGTTGCGGATTGACTTCGGCCGTGCGGTCTTGACCTGTGGTTTCTTGGTCGGTCGGGACAGAATTTGTGCACTAAATCGGGTCCGTAGGCTGCCGGGGTGGCCTATGTGCGCACCGTGAAGACCGCCTCGGGGGCGACCGCGGTGCAGATCGTGTGGTCGTCTCGGCGCGGGTCGCGCTCGATTGAACATCTGGGCTCGGCCCATGATGAGGCCGAGTTGGCTGCGTTGAAGGCTGCCGCGGCCGAGCGGTTGGCGGCTAACCAGGCTGTGCTCGATCTCGATGTGACCGCACCGGCGGGCTCGGAGCCGCTGCCCATCACCTCCACCCGGATGACGCACTTGTGGGACGCGCTGTGCGCTGCGTACCGGATCCTGGGATTCGAGTCGGCCACCAAGGGCGACACTGTGTTTCGCGATCTGGTGCTCGCCCGGATCATCGAACCCACCAGCAAGATCGACGCCGGACGGGTACTGACCGAGGTCGGCGTCGAACCCGCGTCCTATGCCACCGTCAAGCGGCGCCTGCCCAGCTATGCCCGCCCGCAGTGGCGCCAAGCCTTGGCCACCGCCAGTGCACGACGCGCCGGGTTGGGGCCGGCGTCGCTGGTGCTTTTCGACGTCTCGACGCTGTACTTCGAAACCGACGCCGGCGACGGATTCCGCGAACCCGGTTTCTCCAAGGAGCGCCGCCTGGAACCTCAGATCACCCTCGGGTTGTTGACCGACGCCGCCGGGTTCCCGCTGACCGTGCAAGCTTTCGAGGGCAACAAGGCCGAGACCGCCACCATGTTGCCGGTCATCAACGCCTTCAAGTCCGCCCACCAGCTCACCGACGTCACCGTCGTCGCTGACGCCGGGATGATCTCGGAGGCCAACCAGGTCGCGATCAAAGCCGCTGGGCTGTCGTTCATCCTGGGCACCCGCATCCCGTTTCTGCCCGATGTGGTGCGCGAATGGCGCGACAACCACCCCGACGAGGTGATCCCCGACGGGCTGGTGCTGACTCAGCCTTGGCCTGCCACCAGCGCCGAGAAGACCCGCGGCATCCCCGACCGGGTTATCTACTATCAGTTCCGCGCCGACCGTGCTCGGCGCACGCTGCGCGGCATCGACGAGCAGGTCCGCAAGGCCGAACGCGCCGTCGACGGGCACGCCCCGGTGAAACGCAACCGCTACATCCAGCTCACCGGCGCTGCCAAGTCGGTCAATCGCACTCTGGAAGCCAAGACCCGAGCGTTGGCCGGCTGGAAGGGCTACACCACCAACCTCACCAGCGCATCCTCGAC
>NZ_JBEFST010000044.1:0-1216 GCF_053483675.1 Mycolicibacterium sp. XJ1819
TGCGTGAGCGATCCGGTTGGCGCGGTGGGCCAGCGCACACACGACGATGCCGCCGTGCTTGCCGCGGTCTTTGAGTCCGTGGGCGTAGTTCTTGGCGGCCGACTCGTTGAGCCACAGTCCGATACCGAGGTCGATCAGAGCTCGGCGCAACGCCACGCTGCCTTCGCGGCTGATGCCGCCATCGCGTCGTTTGTGCGCGGACTCGTACTGCATCGGCGATAGGCCCGAGGCACGATAGATCTGCCGCGCGCCCGGCCATCGTTGCGGATCACCGAGAGCAGCAGCGTAATTAGATACTCGCACCACTCCCCAGCCCGGCACCGAGGTCAGCGTCGCATACGGACTGCGAGGCAGCAGCGAGCCCAATGCCGACTCCGCGCAGTGGATCTGATCGTCGAGATCAGCCAACAACGCCAGGTCGGCGGCCAGGATCTGGCGCGCGATCACCGCGTCACGGGTCGGCAGTGCGTCGCGGGCCGCAGCGACCAGACGCTCAGCAACCGGGCGGCGCAACTGCAGGTCGCGGGTTGCAGCGAATCGGATCAGCCGGGTGACTCCCAGCCCTGCCAGGCGAGCCGGGTCGGCGAACTCGGTGGCCACCAGCCGGCCGATCCGAGTCCCCAGTACGTCGGGCAGAGCCAGAGCCAGTCCGGGAAACGCCCGGTCCAGTTGCCCGAGGAGCTGGTTCTTCGTCGCAGAACGCGTGGCGACCCGACGACCACGATGTACAGCCCACGCGCTCATTTCACCGATCACGGCGTCACGGTCGGTGACCGGGCGTCCGTGTCCGGCCAACACGAGTTCGGTAATCGCCTCGAGGTCGATTACGTCGGTCTTGATCCGACGTCGTCCCTGCACCCGGCGTTGCTCTGCCACATGAGCGGGATTGAGTTCCAACACTTCCCATCCACCTGGCCAGCGATGATCGAGCACCGGTCGGTGATAGTGACCGGCAGCCTCCACCCCAACCTTGACCTGCCCCGATATCGGGACCGAGGCCGCCACCTGAGCCACCACTGCGCCAAGACCCGTGCGATTCATCGCGAACTCCGACGGACCGGCCAGCCGCTGGCGAGCCGCGTCGGTTACCGAGAACAACGCCGAGGTCTTGCCGACATCGACGGCAACGACAATCGTGGACGACGTGACTGGAGCTACATGCACAGACACAACAAACACCTCCGGGGCGTGTCAGGAGGTCCATGTGCGTCAACAC
>NZ_JBEFST010000045.1:0-1124 GCF_053483675.1 Mycolicibacterium sp. XJ1819
GCGGTTGATGACGCCTACGCCGTCGACGAGGACGTCACCCTCACCGTCACCGGGCCAGGCGTGCTGGCCAACGACACCGACTTCGACGACGATGACCTCACCGCCGTCTTAGTGGAGGGCCCCGCCAACGGCACGCTGGTCCTGAATGCGGATGGGTCGTTCACCTACACCCCGGATGGCGACTTCTACGGCACGGATTCGTTCACCTACCTCGCCAACGACGGCACCGCCGATGGCAACACCGCCACCGTGACGATCACGGTGAACCCCGTCAACGACGAAGCACCCGTCACGACCGATGACGCGTACACGGTGGATGAAGACGGCACCCTCACTATCACTGGGCCAGGCGTGTTGGCCAATGACACCGACTTTGACAATGACTCATTGACAGCGGTGTTGGTGGACGGACCCTCGAACGGCACCCTCGTCCTGAATGCCGATGGGTCGTTCACCTACACCCCCGATGCGGATTTCTACGGCACCGACTCGTTCACCTACCTCGCCAACGACGGCGAGTTGGACGGCAACACCGCCACCGTCACCATCACCGTCAACCCGGTCAACGACGCCCCACCCGTGACCGTCGACGACTCCTATCAGGTCGACGAGGACGGCACCCTCACCGTCACCGGGCCAGGCGTGTTGGCCAACGACACCGACTACGACAACGACTCATTGACAGCGGTGTTGGTGGACGGGCCGGTCAACGGCACCCTCGTCCTGAACGCGGATGGGTCGTTCACCTACACCCCCGACGCCGACTTCTACGGCACCGACTCGTTCACCTACCTCGCCAACGACGGCGAGTTGGACGGCAACACCGCCACCGTCACCATCACCGTCAACCCCGTCAACGACGAAGCACCCATCGCCGTCGACGACTCCTATCAGGTCGACGAGGACGGCACCCTCACCGTGCCGGTTGCCAGCGGCGTCCTCACTAATGACACCGACTTTGACGACGACGACCTCACCGCCGTCTTGGTGGACGGGCCGGCCAACGGCACCCTGGAGCTCAACGCCGACGGGTCGTTCACCTACACCCCGAATGGCGACTTCTACGGCACCGACACCTTCACCTACCTCGCCAACGACGGCGAGTTGGACGGCAACACGGCCAC
>NZ_JBEFST010000046.1:0-953 GCF_053483675.1 Mycolicibacterium sp. XJ1819
TTGACTCACCAAATATGCGCGAGCGGGGGGCACAACTGTCTTCCGTACGCTCGCACCCATGCGCCTGGCCACGTGGAACGTCAACTCCATCCGGGCACGCGTCGAGCGTGTCGTCGACTGGCTCGAAATGGGCGACGTCGACGTGCTGGCGATGCAGGAGACCAAGTGCTCCGACGAACAGTTCCCCACGATGCCGTTCGCGGCGGCCGGCTACGAGGTGGTGCACTGCGGGTTCAACCAGTGGAACGGAGTGGCCATCGCCTCGCGCATCGGCATTGACGACGTGCAGGTCGGTTTCGACGGACAACCCACGTGGAGTGACAAACCCGAGGTGGAGGCGGCCGCCGAGGCGCGGGCGCTCGGTGCCACCTGTGACGGGGTACAGGTGTGGAGCCTGTATGTGCCCAACGGCCGGACCGTTGGTTCACCGCACTACGCCTACAAGCTGGAATGGCTTGCGGCGTTGCGTAACACAGCCGGGAGATGGCTATCCGACGATCCTTCGGCCCAGATCGCACTGACCGGCGACTGGAACATCGCTCCCACCGACGACGATGTGTGGAGCGTCGAGTTCTACCAGCACTCCACCCACGTCACCGAACCCGAGCGCGCGGCGTTCAACGCGGTGGTCGAGGCGGGGTTCACCGACGTGGTAAGGCCTTTCACACCCGGTCCCGGCGTCTACACCTACTGGGATTACACCCAGTTGCGGTTCCCGAAGAACCGCGGCATGCGCATCGACTTCATCCTCGGCTCGCCGGCTTTCGCCCACCGTGTCACCCACGCGGAGATCGTGCGCGACGAACGCAAGGGCGGAAAGGACCGGATCGGAGCGCCGAGCGATCACGCCCCGGTGCTGGTGGAACTCAGCTGATATAGATCGAGTTAGTCCTTCTCAAATGCCTCCGGAGGTGTCAGGAAGGGATCTGTAACTGATTCCTTTGGCGGTCCGC
>NZ_JBEFST010000047.1:0-806 GCF_053483675.1 Mycolicibacterium sp. XJ1819
TGAATCGCGTCACCCCGGCGGTTTCACCGACCAGTTTGGCCGCGGTCAGCTCTCCGCAGCCGGGCATGGCCAGCAAGACCGGCGCGACCCCACGGACACGTTCGCCGATGCGTTTGGCCAGTGCGTTGATCCTCTGCGTGAGTCCGGTGATGTCGGCCAACTCGTCACGGGCCAACTCAGCCACAATCCCGGATTGGGTGTCCAACCATCGGCCCAGGATGGTGCGGTGCTTGGCCAGATCCAACGAGCGCGGCTTGGGCGCGTGTTCGGGATCGAGCTCGTGGACTCGCCACAGTAGCCGGTTGATGGTCGCTGTGCGTTGTGCCACAAGGACTTCGCGGCGATCCACCAATAGTTTCAGTTCCCGTGACACCTCGTCATGAGAGGCCACCGGAAGATCAGGCTCGCGCAGGAAACCCCGCGCAACCGCCAGTGCGTCGATCGGATCGGACTTGCCGCGGGTGCGTGCCGAGGCCCGAGTCTGGGCCATCAACTTGGGCGGAACCCGCACCACGTTTTGCCCCAACGCGAGCAGGTCGCGTTCCAGGCGTGCCGACAGATGCCGGCAGTCTTCGATCGCCCAGGTGACATCGGCCCCGAACTGTTCGCGGGCCCACATCACCGCCTCGGCATGCCCGGCGGTGATCGCTTTGACGGTCTTCTCGGCGAGCTTGCGACCCGCCTCGTCGACCGCGACGAAGGTATGAGTGCGCTTGTGTACATCGGCTCCAACAACAACCATGGTGGTTGCCTCCATTCACTGAGAGGTGACGGTTGGACCGGTCGGCGGACATACCTCAGTGGGG
>NZ_JBEFST010000048.1:0-707 GCF_053483675.1 Mycolicibacterium sp. XJ1819
TTGGACAACAGGTTGGTGAACCGCTGCACTGAACCCGGCCCGATGTCCAAACCCATTTTGTCGCCGGGGATCTCGTCGGCGCGCACCATCTCGGGTGTGGCGTCCGCGGCGAACTCGGCGGCCACCACGATGTCCACCGGCAGGTGGATCACATCAGCGTGGGTCTGCAGCAGCCTTCGGCAGGTGTCGATCATGCCTTCTTCGAGCAACGACTTGCCCACCGGGATCCCTTGGGAAGCAAGGAATGTGAAACACATCCCGCCGCCGATGAGGATGCTGTCGGCTTTGGTCGCCAGGTTCTCGATCACCGCGAGCTTGTCGGAGACCTTCGACCCGCCCAGCACCACGGCATATGGCCGCTCGGTGGAGCCGCTGAGCTGCTCGAGGACCTTGACCTCGGCCTGCACCAACCGGCCCGCGTAATGGGGCAACAGCGTGGCCACGTCGTACACCGACGCCTGCTTGCGGTGCACCACCCCGAAGCCGTCGGACACGAAGCTGCCCGGCGAACCGTCAGGGGCGCTGACGAGTTCGGCCAGCTGTCTGGCAAGTGCCAGCCGCTGGCCGTCGTCCTTGCTGGTCTCGCGCGGATCGAAGCGGATGTTCTCCAGCAGCAGCACGTCGCCGTCGGTCAGGCCCTCGGCCCGGGCCAGCGCGTCAGTACCCACGACATCACCGGCCAACTGCACGTGTCTGCCCAGCTGCTC
>NZ_JBEFST010000049.1:0-703 GCF_053483675.1 Mycolicibacterium sp. XJ1819
GGGGGGGTGTCCGCCGAGGGCGGAGTGGCCTCGTTGAGTGTTGTAGCGATGCAGGAATCGGTCAAGGCCTCGGGTACGTAGGCTGTTTGAGGTCCAGGGGCGGGCGTAGGCCCATTCGGTGAGCAGGGTCCGGTTGAAGCGTTCTGCTTTGCCGTTGGTCCAGGGGCAGCCGGGTTTGATGAATCGGCGTCGCAGTCCCCAGGCGGTGCACACCCAGCCCCAGTTGGTGCCGTGGCGGTAGACCAGGGCGTTGTCGGTCAGCAGCCGTTGTACCCGTATGCCCTGCGCGGCGAACCAGGCGAGGGCGCGGTGGAGGAACTCCGCACAAGTCGGGTCTTTCTCGTCGGTGTGGACCTCGCTGTAGGCCAGGCGGGTGTGGTCGTCGATGGCGGTATGGATGTAGTCGTAGCCGATGCGGGTCTTCTTGTGCCGGTTGGCCACTGACACTGCGGCGTCGCGGCCGTGTAGGCGCCACCCGCCGCCTTTGGGGATCCGGCCGAGCTTCTTGACATCGACATGGACCAGCGAGCCGGGGGTGCGGTGTTCATAGCGGTTGGGGCTACGCCGTGATGAGCGCACCGGCTCGCCGGTGATCGGATCGATCGCGGCCAGGTGTGGCACCTGGTGGCGGGCCAGAATCCGGCCCACGGTGGAGGCGGGCATGCCCAGTTCGGCGGCGAGTACGACCGCGCCACGCTTGCGC
>NZ_JBEFST010000050.1:0-643 GCF_053483675.1 Mycolicibacterium sp. XJ1819
GGTGGTGTTGACGCTGCGGTTGTGGGGTGGGCAGGCCAGGCCGAGGTCGTCGATGTTGGTGTGGCCGCCGTGGGCCCAGTCGGTGGTGACGTGGTGGGCTTGGGAGCCGTAGGCGCCGATGGTGCAGCCGGGTTTGGTGCAGCCGCCGTCGCGGGCGATGAGCATGATGCGTTGGGCGGGGGAGGCGGTGCGTCTGGCGCGGAACAGGTCCAGCGCGGATCCGGTGGCTTTGTCGAACACTGCCAGGTAGTGGTTGGCGTGGGCGGCCATGCGGATGACGTCGGTGATGGGTAGGCGGGTGCCGGCGCCGGTGGTGGCCAGCCCGGCGCGAGATTGCAGGTCTTGGAGGGTGGTGCGGATGATGACCGAGACCGGCAGCCCGTTGAGGTGGCCGAGTTCACCGCTCATCAAGGCGATGCGTCCGACGGCCAGTAGCGCGTCGTGTTGGCGTTGGGCCAGGCTGCGGTGGTCGTTGTCGATTTGGGTTTGGGTGGGGGTGCCTGAGGTGCACGGTTCGGGGTCGTCGGGGTTACACATGCCGGGGGCGGCGTATTTGGCGAAGATCACTTCCCAGACCGCGGTGGCTTCGGGGGTGAGTCTGGCGCGGATTTCGGTCATGCCGTCGGCGTCTTGTGGGGATTTG
>NZ_JBEFST010000051.1:0-586 GCF_053483675.1 Mycolicibacterium sp. XJ1819
CTGTCCAGGCTTTTCCACCGAAGTAGACGATGCCTTGGCGCAGCAACATTTTCGACACACGGTGTCGGGCGGTCATCAGATCCCCGCGGCAGTCCTCACGCGCGCGCACCAAGTCACGAGCTGCCTCCTGGCTGGGGGTGGGTACCGTCACCGCGGTGATCTGCCCCAGATGCAAAAGCCGGGCCAAATGAGCGGCATCACGAGCATCGGTTTTAACCCTGTCCCCGGCCGGCCGGATCAACTTCGACGGCGCAGCCACCTCGCAGGCGATACCCGCCGCAAGTAGCGCCCGAGCAAGCCCGAACCCGGTCGGGCCGGCCTCATAAGTCACCGCTACCGGACCCGGCAGATTACTCAGCCACGCCACGATCTCCCCGTGATCAGGGGTCAATCGTCGTTGGAACACCTCGCCGGTGTCGCCGTCCAAACCACATCCGAGCACCGAACGTGCGTGCACATCCAACCCGACACTCATACGCTGAATCTTCACTGGGGCCTCCCACATCTGTGGCTCTACCGGCCAGGACCACCCTGTCGGCAACCCACGTTCACATGTGAGTGAGGCCCCAGCCCCCCATACCGTCTA
>NZ_JBEFST010000052.1:0-567 GCF_053483675.1 Mycolicibacterium sp. XJ1819
AGCACCATGGCCCGCTCCGGGGGATTCAGATAAAGACCGACGATGTCGCGGACCTTGTCCACGAACAACGGATCCTTGGACAATTTCCACGAATCCTGTTTGTGCGGAGCGAGTCCGAAAGCCCGCCATACCCGAGACACCATCGACTGACTCAGCCCGAGATGATCAGCCATCGACCGGGTGGACCAGTGTGTGGCATCCGGGGGTGTGGTCTCTAGTGTTGCGGTGATCAACGCCTCGATCTGGTCGTCACCAACCACACGGGGACGACCTGGACGCGGCTCGTCGAGCAGCCCGTCACAGCGATACTCCGCAAACCGGTTACGCCACTTGCGGACCGTGCTCCGGTCGATCTCGAGCCGATCGGCCACCTCAACGTTGGTGCCACCATCGCTGGCCGCCAACACGATCCGAGCCCGCAACGCCAAACCCGCCGCGCTGGTCCGCCGACGTGTCCACCCCTCCAGTTCCCTCCGCTCGGCATCGGTCAGAACAATCTGCGCAGCATGCGGTGACGGCATCACCAACTCTAACAAGAGCGAGCGAATTAACGACTCAGGACACTAG
>NZ_JBEFST010000053.1:0-564 GCF_053483675.1 Mycolicibacterium sp. XJ1819
CTAGTGTCCTGAGTCGTTAATTCGTCGACAGTAGTTGGCGATGCTGGCGAGGATTTGGTCGGCGGTCTTGGTCCAGACATAGGGGCGGGGGTCGTCGTTCCAGGTGTCGATCCATGCGCGGATGTCTGCGTTGAGTTGGCGGACTGAGGTATGGGTGCCGCGGCGCAGTTTTTTGGTGGTCAGTTCGGCAAACCAGCGCTCGACGAGGTTGAGCCACGACGAACTGGTCGGGGTGAAGTGCAGGACGAACCGGGGATGGTTTGTCAGCCAACGCTTCACTGCTGGCGTTTTGTGGGTGGAGGCGTTGTCGAGCACGACGTGGCAGTCCAGCTCGGCCGGCACATGGGCATCGATTTTCTTGAGGAAGGCGAGGAACTCCTGGGATCTGTGCCGGGCGTGCAAGGAGCCGATCACCTTGCCGGTGGCGAGGTCCAGGGCGGCATAGAGGCTGGAGGTGCCGTGGCGGACGTAGTCGTGGCTGGCCCGCGCCGGTGTTCCTGGCAGCATCGGAAACACCGGTTGGGTGCGGTTGAGGGCCTGGATCTGGGTCTTCTCGTCGACGCA
>NZ_JBEFST010000054.1:0-505 GCF_053483675.1 Mycolicibacterium sp. XJ1819
AGATCGACGTCAACGTCTCGATGAGGCAATCACCGCGATGGCCGCTGACAGTGAGTTCACCCCGGTGGTGCACCGGTTGGGCTGCATCCGCGGGATCGCGACGTTGACGGCGTTCGGGTTGGCCGTCGAGATCGGCGACTGGCACCGGTTGACCGGGCGCACCATCGGCGCCTATGTCGGATTGGTGCCCAGCGAATACTCCACCGGCGACAGCCGCACCCAGGGTGCAGTGACCAAGACCGGCAACGGACATGCTCGCCGCCTGCTGGTCGAAGCCGCCTGGCACCACCGCAACCGATACCGGCCCGGAGCCGAGCTACGCCGTCGCTGGGATCTGGCCTCACCAGCGGCTCGGGCTCGGGGTCAAGCCGCCAACCGACGCCTGCACACCCGCTGGGCCGGCTTTGACGCCCGCCACAAGCGCCCCGTGATCGCCAACGTGGCGATTGCCCGAGAACTTGCCGGCTGGTGCTGGTCGTTGGCCGTGATGCCCGACTGACCGCAC
>NZ_JBEFST010000055.1:0-484 GCF_053483675.1 Mycolicibacterium sp. XJ1819
GTTGAGCTCCAGGGTGCCGTTGGCTGGGCCATCCACCAACACCGCTGTCAATGAGTCGTTGTCGTAGTCGGTGTCATTAGTGAGGACGCCTGGCCCGCTGATAGTGAGCACGCCGTCTTCGTCGACGGTGTAGGCGTCATCAATCGTGACGGGTGCTTCGTCGTTGACGGGGTTGACGGTGATGGTGACGGTGGCGGTGTTGCCGTCCAATTCGCCGTCGTTGGCGAGGTAGGTGAAGGTGTCGGTGCCGTAGAAGTCGGCATCCGGGGTGTAGGTGAACGACCCGTCGGCGTTGAGCTCCAGGGTGCCGTTGGCCGGCCCGTCCACCAAGACGGCGGTGAGGTCGTCGTTGTCGAAGTCGGTGTCGTTGGCCAACACGCCGCCGGCGACCGGCACGGTCAGCACACCGTCTTCATCGACCTGGTAGGCGTCGTTGACTGCGATGGGTGCTTCGTCGTTGACGGGGTTGACGGTGATGGTGACG
>NZ_JBEFST010000056.1:0-438 GCF_053483675.1 Mycolicibacterium sp. XJ1819
TCGCTGTCGAAGTCGCAGGTGTCGGTGATGGCCAAAGAACTCGACACGGCCGTCGAAGCCTTCCGGACCCGGCCGCTGGACGCCGGCCCGTACACCTTCATGGCCGCCGACGCCCTGGTGCTCAAGGTTCGCGAGGGCGGGCGGGTGGTCAACGTGCACGCGCTGATCGCCGTTGGGGTGAACCATGAGGGCTACCGCGAGATCCTCGGCATCGACGTCACCACCGCCGAGGACGGAGCGGGCTGGCTGGCGTTCCTGCGGTCGCTGACCGCCCGCGGCCTGTCGGGGGTGAAGTTGGTGACCTCCGACGCCCACGCCGGGCTGGTGGCCGCGGTCGGTGCCACTCTTCCCGGCGCATCATGGCAGCGCTGCAGAACGCATTACACGACCAACCTGATGGCCGTCACTCCGAAAGCGTCGTGGCCGTGGGTCAAAACC
>NZ_JBEFST010000057.1:0-436 GCF_053483675.1 Mycolicibacterium sp. XJ1819
TCTATACCCCGACGAGTCTGACGCTCGCTCGATCCAAAACGGTCAGACAATATCTCGCGTGGCGTCGCAATGAGTTTTGCCTTCGCGTGCAGTCTGATCTGCATGGGCAGACTCATCTATGGCTTCAACACTTCGGTGGACGGATACATCGCCGACGCACAAGGCAACATCGACTGGTCCGATCCGAGCGAAGAACTACATCAGTACTGGAACGACTTCGAGCGGGAGACCGCCCTATCGTTCTACGGACGACGGCTCTACGAATTGATGTCCGCATACTGGCCGACGGCCGACCAGGCCCCCGATGCCACCCCGTTGATCGTCGACTACGCCCGCATCTGGCGCGACATGCCCAAGGTCGTGTTCTCGCACACCCTGGAGTCCGTCGACTGGAACTCCCGGCTGGACCGCGGCCACCCCGTCGAGGTAGTGACCC
>NZ_JBEFST010000058.1:0-388 GCF_053483675.1 Mycolicibacterium sp. XJ1819
CTGGTACGCGACCACGCCACCTACGAGCCGGCCCGATGGACCTGAAGCTCCCGACACCCACCAGCGAAAGGATTGATCGGACCTCTTCACAACCTCGGTCGGTAGTGCCACGCTAAGGACACGGGACGAAGGGCCGGATCAGATGCCGTCTCGGCTATGGCGGACCCCGCGGGTTACGCCGCGTCTAGCTTGGCACCCGGCCCTTCGCCTCCACGGCCAGCCCGAACGACGCCAGATAACCCCTACCCGAGGTTGCATACGTCAGCGTGGGCGCCAGGCACCCGTTCCCTCACCAACATCACCCACCGACCGCACCAACCACCACCTCAGCAGCAGGTGGCGACCAACTACGCCCGCCAACCCCTTGACTCGACCTACAGCCAGCTAG
>NZ_JBEFST010000059.1:0-385 GCF_053483675.1 Mycolicibacterium sp. XJ1819
GCGTCGTGCACCACGAACTGCCTCGGCCCGCTGGCCAAGGTCCTCAACGACGAGTTCGGCATCGTCAAGGGCCTGATGACGACCATCCACGCCTACACCCAGGACCAGAATCTGCAGGACGGCCCGCACAGCGACCTGCGCCGCGCCCGCGCTGCCGCGGTGAACATCGTGCCGACTTCCACCGGCGCGGCCAAGGCCATCGGTCTGGTGCTGCCCGAACTGCAGGGCAAGCTCGACGGTTATGCGCTGCGGGTGCCGATCCCCACCGGTTCGGTCACCGACCTGACCGCGGAGCTGAGCAAGTCGGCCACCGTCGAGGCGATCAACGCGGCGTTCAAGGCCGCCGCCGACGGTCCGCTCAAGGGGATTCTCAAGTACTACGACG
>NZ_JBEFST010000060.1:0-378 GCF_053483675.1 Mycolicibacterium sp. XJ1819
GCGGCGGCCAGCGCGGTCATCCACCTGGTGGCCGAGCCGGCCACCGTGGCCGGCGCCAGTGACCGGCCGGGTTATCTGCCCGGCTTCGGGATCATCCCCGCCGAGTCGGTGCGCCGCATCGCCACCACCGCCGCGTGCACACCGGTGATCATGCCCGCCGGGGTCGCGCCGGATCCAAGCTATCGGCCCAGCGCGGCCACTGCCGAGTTCATCCGGTGGCGCGACCTGACCTGTCGCTGGCCCGGATGTGACACACCGGCGGCCAAGTCCGATATTGATCACACCGTGCCGTGGCCGCACGGGCCCACCCATCCGTCCAACACCAAGCTCTACTGCCGCAGCCATCATCTGATCAAGACGTTCTGCGGCTGGACCGAT
>NZ_JBEFST010000061.1:0-375 GCF_053483675.1 Mycolicibacterium sp. XJ1819
GACGACCTCACCGCCGTCTTGGTGGACGGTCCGGCCAACGGCACCCTGGAGCTCAACGCCGACGGCTCGTTCACCTACACCCCCAACCAAGATTTCTACGGCACCGACACCTTCACCTATATGGCCAACGACGGCGAATTGGACGGCAACACCGCCACCGTCACCATCACCGTCAACCCCGTCAACGACGAAGCACCCATCGCCGCCGACGACGCCTACGCGGTGGATGAAGACGGGGTGCTAACCGTCACTGGGCCAGGCGTGCTGGCCAACGACACCGACTTCGACAACGACGACCTCACCGCCATCTTGGTGGACGGGCCGGCCAACGGCACCCTCACCCTCAACCCCGACGGCTCGCTCACCTACACCCCC
>NZ_JBEFST010000062.1:0-349 GCF_053483675.1 Mycolicibacterium sp. XJ1819
GTTTTGTCGGTGCTCGAATGTATGTTCGAGTTATGTCGGGGAGCGAGGTGCAGGCGGCGATCGCGGGATTGCGCGCCGCCTTCGATCAGGTGGCGGGCTGTGATCTGTCGCTGTTGACTCGCCCTGATCTGCTGGCCGCTCTCGACGAGTGTGAAACGTTGACCTGTCAGCTGCCGACCCTGACATATCGGTTGTTGGCGCGGCTGCAGTGTGAGGCCACCCCCCAACAGTTGGGGGCGCACTCGTGGAAAGAAGCCCTACGCGTGCGCTACCGCATCTCGACCAGTGAGGCCAACCGGCGGGTGACCGAAGCGGCGTTGTTGGCGCCACGCCAAACCGTCAGCGGCCC
>NZ_JBEFST010000063.1:0-335 GCF_053483675.1 Mycolicibacterium sp. XJ1819
GACTTGGCTCAATTTAGTGCGCACGTTCGGCGCGGATCTTGAGCAGGGCGGAGCGCAGGTCATCGGGTAGTGGGTCGGCGGCGGTGAGGGTTTGGTTGCCTGCCTGGATTTTCACGGTGCGATAGCGGCGTGCGGTACGGACGAACTTCTTGATGCTCCAGCCGGTTTGGGTTTCGATGTGGTGGCTGACGGCCATCGCGGCGACCACGATGCTCAGGTGGGCCTCGATGGAATCACGTAGGTGGTGATAGATCGGGCGGGCTTGCAGGTCGTGCTTGGACATCCGAAAGGACTTCTCGATGCGCCACAGCTGGTGGTAAGCGTCGATGACGAAC
>NZ_JBEFST010000064.1:0-328 GCF_053483675.1 Mycolicibacterium sp. XJ1819
GGCCAACGGCACCCTGGAGCTCAACGCCGACGGCTCGTTCACTTACACCCCCAACCAAGATTTCTACGGCACCGACACCTTCACCTATATGGCCAACGACGGCGAGTTGGACGGCAACACCGCCACCGTCACCATCACGGTCAATCCGGTCAACGACGAAGCACCCGTCACGATTGATGACGCCTATCAGGTCGATGAAGACGGGGTGCTGACCGTGCCCGCCGCCGGCGGAGTGTTAGCTAATGACACCGACTTCGATGATGACGACCTCACCGCCATCTTGGTGGACGGGCCGGCCAACGGCACCCTGGAGCTCAACGCCGACGGC
>NZ_JBEFST010000065.1:0-308 GCF_053483675.1 Mycolicibacterium sp. XJ1819
ACTCGTGGGTGTTGGTGGGCGCGGTGGCTTCTGTTGTCGCGGCGTCGATTTCGTCATCGTCGGCTGTGGTGTTGCGGTCTGGTTCGGTCTCGGCGACGGGGTTGTTGTTGGTGGGTTCGCTATCCGGCGGCGGGTCGGTGACGTGGTCGCCGTGGATGTCAGCTGGGGTCTCGGTGGTATCTGGTTGCCCGGCGCGGATTTCGGCCTCGATCTTGTCGGTTGGGGTGTTGCGGCCCGGTTCGGTGTTGGTTTCGGTGTCTTGGTCGTCGGGTGGGAGGAGGTTTTCGGGTTGGTGGTGGTAGTTGAGT
>NZ_JBEFST010000066.1:0-305 GCF_053483675.1 Mycolicibacterium sp. XJ1819
TTGGTGGACGGGCCGGCCAACGGCACCCTGGTGCTCAACGCGGATGGGTCGTTCACCTACACCCCCGACGACGACTTCTACGGCACCGACACCTTCACCTACCTCGCCAACGACGGCGAGTTGGACGGCAACACCGCCACCGTCACCATCACCGTCAACCCCGTCAACGACGAAGCACCCATCGCGGTCGATGACGCCTACGCCGTCGATGAAGACGGCACCCTCACCGTGACCGGGCCAGGCGTGTTGGCCAATGACACCGACTTTGACAACGACGACCTGACAGCGGTGTTAGTGGACGGGCC
>NZ_JBEFST010000067.1:0-276 GCF_053483675.1 Mycolicibacterium sp. XJ1819
CCTTGAGAGCGCCGGCGTCTCAGTCTACGTCGACTGGCTTATTGACCGGCAGCTCGATCGCTCCAAGGTAAATCGGAACACGGCCGACCGATTACGTCAGCGGATGAAGCAATGCAGGTCGCTCATCTTCGCAACATCAAGTGCTTCCCCATCATCGAAATGGATGCCTTGGGAGTTGGGTTACTTTGACGGACTGCGTGGCGAAAGGATCGCCATCATGCCGATCGAAGACTCTCCGAATGCCGGAAAAGGCCAAGAGTACCTTGAGCTTTACCC
>NZ_JBEFST010000068.1:0-270 GCF_053483675.1 Mycolicibacterium sp. XJ1819
ATTCATTCCGTAGGAGGTCCTCGTGTCTCACGCTAACGCCCGCACCAATGTTTTCGCTCGACGTCTGATTGTGGAACGTGTCGCCGCTGGGTGGGCGCCCGCTCATGTCGCTGAACAGCTGGGCATTTCGCGGGCCACGGTCTACAAATGGCTGCGCCGATACGACGAAGGCGGGCTGGAGGCGTTGCAGGATCGCTCGTCGCGGCCACACCGGATGCCGGCGCGCACCTGCCACAAGGTCGAACAGAAAGTGCTCAGGGCTCGGCAGCG
>NZ_JBEFST010000069.1:0-268 GCF_053483675.1 Mycolicibacterium sp. XJ1819
GCGCTGGTCGGCAAGTCCCTCTAGCAGACGCGGCAGCTGTGGCGATCAAATCACTCGACGACCTTCTCGCCGAGGGTGTTTCGGGCAGAGGCGTGTTGGTGCGCTCGGATCTCAACGTCCCGCTGGACGACGGCGACATCACCGACCCCGGGCGGATCACCGCGTCGGTGCCGACGCTGCGCGCACTGGCCGACGCCGGTGCGAAGGTCATCGTCACCGCGCACCTGGGCAGGCCCAAGGGCGCCCCGGACCCCAAGTTGTCGCTGGC
>NZ_JBEFST010000070.1:0-263 GCF_053483675.1 Mycolicibacterium sp. XJ1819
TCGCAAGCGTGGCGCGGGGGCGTGTCTTATTGACTGTGTAAGGGGTTCGGCCTGAATGGTGGTGGCTGACCACCGGACAGGAGAGTTTCATTGCTGCAATCTGATTCGCCCAGAGACGACGCTGCCGCCAAACTGGGCGAGCTATTGCCGCCGGCTGCGCTCGATGCTTTGTTGGCCGACGCCGAGGCCTCGGGCACTCCGATCGACGGCCCTGATGGGCTGTTGGCTCAGATGACCAAGGCCGTGCTCGAACGGGCCCTAGA
>NZ_JBEFST010000071.1:0-261 GCF_053483675.1 Mycolicibacterium sp. XJ1819
TGGATCTGGCCCACCGCCCGCGCGCGGCTGATGTTTTGTGCCGCCGAGATCTCGGCGGCCACCTGCTCCACCGGATCACAAATCCAGCCGAACGTCTCCTGGCGCTCCACCGCGCGCCGGGCATATAACTCACCGACGGCCAACAACCGCAACGCCGTCGAGGTCGACTCGTCACGGGTGAACTCCCCCATCACATCGATGAGGTTCACCTCCGTCACACCCTCGAACATAGGTTCGACAATAACCCCCACCACCGACACG
>NZ_JBEFST010000072.1:0-255 GCF_053483675.1 Mycolicibacterium sp. XJ1819
CAGGACAGTGATTCCGGGTAGTTTTTTGCCTTCGAGGTATTCCAATGATGCTCCGCCGCCGGTGGAAATGTGGGAAAAGCCGTCGGTGGGCAGCCCGAGTTGGCGCACCGCGGCCGCCGAGTCGCCGCCGCCGACGACGCTGAACGCGCCCTTGCCCGTGGCGGCGATGATGGCCTCGGCCACGCCCTTGGTGCCCGCTGCGAACGACGCGAACTCGAACACGCCCATCGGGCCGTTCCAGAACACGGTCTTGGC
>NZ_JBEFST010000073.1:0-228 GCF_053483675.1 Mycolicibacterium sp. XJ1819
CTTGGTGTTGCCGATGACGATCGTGTCCTCGCCCTCGAGAGAGACTTCCTCGGGGAGCCGACCCAGAATCGAGTCGAATTTGAGCAGGTGCGCGAGGGTGGCATTGTCGGTGAGGTCGTTGACCGCGACGATTTCGATATCGGTGCTCTTGCCCTCGGCCTTCTGCGCCGCGAGGGCCCGGTAGAAGTTGCGTCCGATTCGGCCGAAGCCGTTAACGCCTACCCGGAT
>NZ_JBEFST010000074.1:0-222 GCF_053483675.1 Mycolicibacterium sp. XJ1819
GCGTTGGTGGGCGCGTTGGGTGTCGGTGGGCTCGGGGCCGTCTTGGTCGAGCAGAAACAGTTTCAACTCGGCGGTGGCGGCGAGTTCTTTGGGCCCGACCCGGGTGGCCGCGCGCACCAGGTCGACTTCGAACTGTGTGCGGGTGGCCGCATCGACCCAGCCGGGCAGTTTGGCCACCGCTTTGCGGATCACCTCGAGGTGTTCGGCGTTGATCAACCCGTG
>NZ_JBEFST010000075.1:0-216 GCF_053483675.1 Mycolicibacterium sp. XJ1819
GCGCAGCTTGGGAATCGCGAGATCCAACGACCCTGCGCGGGTGTCGAACTGACGCTGCCGGTAGCCGTTGCGCTGATTGGTGCGCTCCGTGCTGCGCTGGCCGTATCCCGCACCGCACAGCGCGTCGGCTTCAGCGCCCATCAGGCTGTGAATGAACGTGGCCAGCAGCTCGCGCAGCACATCGGGATGGGCAGTGGTGAGTCGTTCGGCCAACAC
>NZ_JBEFST010000076.1:0-216 GCF_053483675.1 Mycolicibacterium sp. XJ1819
CCGGAGCTTGGGAATCGCGAGGTCCAGTGTGCCGGCGCGGGTGTCGAACTGACGCTGCCGGTAGCCGTTGCGCTGATTGGTGCGCTCGGTGGTGCGCTGGCCGTATCCCGCACCGCACAGCGCGTCGGCTTCAGCGCCCATCAGCGTGTGAATGAACGTGGCCAGCAGTTCGCGCAACACGTCAGGATGGGCAGTGGTGAGTCGTTCGGCCAACAT
>NZ_JBEFST010000077.1:0-215 GCF_053483675.1 Mycolicibacterium sp. XJ1819
GTTAGGCCGCCTGGTTTGTTGGGGGTGCTGGTCCGCCGGGTTCTTGGGGTCCGGCGGTGGACACTGCGGTATCGGGGGCGGTGTCGGGGATTTGGTCGTTGTCGGTGGCTGCGGTATCTGACTGCGGGTCGATGAACTCGTGGGTGTTGGTGGGCGCGACGGCTTCTGTTGTCGCGGCGCTGATTTCGGCATCATCGGCTGCGGTGTTGCGCCCC